>NZ_SSXA01000022.1 GCF_021698975.1 Blastococcus sp. KM273128
CAACACCTCGTCCCTCCCCGGCTCGGCTCGAGCCAGGGTCTCGGGAGGGGGTCAGATTTCGAGCGTCGCGAGGGGGTCAGTTTTCAGGCGTCGTCGACATGGCCGACCCTCGGCGATGGTCGCTGCGAGCCGGCGTCATCGGCGCAGCTCACCGTGGATCGTCCGGTTGAAGCAGGCCTTGTCGGCCAACACCCGATGCGACCGAGTCGGTGGCTGATGGAGCCACCTGCCGCCTCTTCATTAGCGGGTCGAAGACCGCAAGTTGTGTCGCTGCTCGGCGGTGGTCGCCTGTACCAGCGGTCGGCAGCCGCTATCGGCGCGCAGGTGGATCTTCGCGGTCAGCTCGCCGCGAGAGCGGCCGAGCTTGTCCCCGCCCGGCGCCGGGCGGCCGTCGCGGTCAGGTGCTCTCGCTTCCCGCCCTTTCGGCGGTATGGCCTGTCCCGTAACCGGATGCTGCAAATAACAGTGGCCCGGTTCCCTTACGGGAACCGGGCCACTGCCGCCTCGCGTCGACGCCCTACTCGTCCTGGAAGTAGGAGAGCAGGCGCAGAATCTCGATGTACAGCCAGACGACCGTGACCAGCAGGCCGAAGGCGACGTACCAGGCGAACTTCGCCGGAGCGCCGCGGCGGATGGCCTCGTCGGCCATGTCGAAGTCGAGCAGCAGCATGAAGGCCGCGATGCCGATCATCAGCAGGCTGAAGCCGATCGCGACTGCACCGCCCGACCGCAGGCCCAGCGGGTCACCGGTGGTGAAGATGCCGACGATCCAGTTGGTGACCAGCAGCACCAGCGCACCGATGAGCGCCCCGACCACCCAACGGGTGAGCTTGGGGGTCACCCGGATGGCACCGGTCTTGTAGATGACCAGCATGCCGGCGAAGACACCGAAGGTGCCGATCACCGCCTGCATCACGATGCCGGGGTAGAGGTCGTTGAACGCCTCGCTGATCGCGCCCAGGGCGACGCCGTAGAGGCCGCCGTAGGCGAGGGTCGCGACCGGGTTGGCGATCTGCTTGAACGCGATCACCAGGCCGAGCACCAGCGCGACGAGGACGGCCGGGATCGCCAGACCCCACGCCAGTTCCTGGGGCAGCACGGTCCAGGTGACGGCGGCGGAGAGGACGGTGACCAGGAAGGCCAGGCCGGTCTTCTGGACGACGTCGTCCATCGTCATGTAGCGGGTGGCCTCGCTCGTCCCGTACGGGGACGGCGCGGCGTACGGCTCCTGCTGGGGCGCGGGGGCGCCGTACTGCGGGGCCCCGTACTGGGGCGCGCCGTACTGGGGCTGGTTGCCCCAACCGGCGTACTGCTGGCCGGGGCCCGCGTTGCCGAACCCACGGCTGAACGCCGGGTTCCTACTGGCCATCGTCATCTCCTCGAGGTGACTCGTCGGTCGTGGAGCCTGATCGCGCACTCCACTCGGTCAGGTCAACGCCCGACACGCGCCTAGCGTTCCACAGCCGCGGGCAATCCGGATCACCCCCGCGGGTGCGAGCCGGATCCGATCCCGTCCCGGCCCCCGCCGGGGCGCTCGCCGGGCGGACGACGGCGGGCGTGCCCGATGCTGTCCGCACCGCGGCCGTCCGCTCCCAGCGGCACCGGCCGGCCGACCGCGCCTGAACGGAGCACCCCCCGTGGCCCCAGACGCACCCGGCGCCGAGGCGCCGCCGGGCAACCCGTTCCTGCAGGTGACCCTGCCCGAGCTGCGCCGCCGCACCAGCACCAAGTGGCGCACCCACCCGGCCGACGTGCTGCCGCTGTGGGTGGCGGAGATGGACGTCCTCCTCGCCCCGCCGGTCCGGGAGGCGCTGCACCGCGCGGTCGAGACGGGCGACACCGGCTACCCCGCGGGGCAGGAGTACCCCGAGGCGGTGGCCGCCTTCGCCGCCGACCGGTGGGGCTGGACCGGCGTCGACCCGGCCCGCACGGCGCTGGTGCCCGACGTGATGACGGGCATCGTGGAGGTGCTCCGCCTCGTCACCGGCCCCGGCGACGTCGTGGTGGTGACCCCGCCGGTGTACGCGCCGTTCTTCGCCTTCGTCGAGCACGCGGGCCGCACGGTCGCGGAGGCGCCGCTGGACGCGCGCGGCCGGCTGGACCTGGCGGCGCTGGAGGAGGCCTTCGCCGGCGCCCGCGCCCGCTGCGCCCACCCGGCGTTGTTGCTGTGCAACCCGCACAACCCGACCGGTGCGGTGCACACCCGCGCGGAGCTGGAGGCCGTTGCCGCGCTGGCCCGGCGGCACGGGGTGCGCGTCGTCTCCGACGAGATCCACGCGCCGCTCGTCCTCCCCGGCGCCCGGTTCGTGCCGTACCTCGACGTCGCCGACGACGGCTTCGCGCTGCTGTCGGCGTCGAAGGCGTGGAACCTCGCCGGGCTCAAGGCGGCCGTGGTGGTCGCCGGCCCGGAGGCGGCCGACGACCTGGCGCGGATGCCCGAGGAGGTCGGCCACGGGCCCAGCCACCTCGGCGTCCTCGCGCACACCGCGGCGTTCCGCGAGGGCGGCGGCTGGCTGGACGCGCTGCTCGCCGCCCTGGACGGGAACCGGCGGCTCGTGCAGGAGCTCGTGGCCGAGCACCTGCCGGCGGCCGGGCTGCGCGCGCCGGAGGGGACCTACCTGGCCTGGCTGGACTGCCGCCCGCTGGACCTCCCGCCGGAGGAGGCCGGGAACGGCCTCGCCGTCGTCGGCGACCTCGACGGCCCGGCCCGGTTCTTCCTCGACCACGCCCGGGTCGCCCTCAGCTCGGGGCACGTCTTCGGCACCGGGGGCGCCGGGCACGTGCGGGTCAACCTGGCCACCTCCCCCGCCGTGCTGACCGAGGCGGTGACGCGCATGGGGCGGGCGGTGGCGGCCCGGACCGGGTAGGCCGGGGGCCGTGCCCCCGGTCGGGTTCGAACCGACACTGGAACCCTTTTAAGGGGCCTGCCTCTGCCAGTTGGGCTACGGGGGCGCGGGTGGCACGGTAGCGGGCCGGGCCCGCCGCGGCCGCCGGTCAGCCGGCGGCGAGCTCGGTCGCCCGGGTCCGGACGGCGTCCAGCATCGGCTCGGTGAGCTTGCCGGTGAAGGTGTTCTGCTGGCTGACGTGGTAGCTGCCCAGGAGGGTGAGCGGGCCGCGCGGGCCGCTCAGCGCCACCTCGACGCCGTGCCCGAACACCGGCCGCGGGCGGGGCACCGCGTACCCGGCGGCGGCGAGCACCGGCCACAGCGCGGTCCAGCCGAACCCGCCCAGCACCACGACCACCCGCAGCCGCGGCAGCAGTTCGAGCTCACGGGCCAGCCAGGGCGAGCAGGTGTCCCGCTCCTCGGGGGTGGGCGCGTTGGCCGGCGGGGCGCAGCGCACCGCGGCGGCCACCCGCACGTCGGTGAGCTCCAGCCCGTCACCGATGTGCGTCGACGTCGGCTGGTTGGCCAGGCCCGCACGCCACAGGGCGGCGAAGATCCAGTCACCGCTGCGGTCGCCGGTGAACACCCGGCCGGTGCGGTTCCCGCCGTGCGCGGCCGGGGCCAGCCCGACGACGGCGATCCGCGCGTCGGCCGGACCGAGCCCAGGCACCGGCCGGCCCCAGTACTCCTGGTCGCGGAACGAGGCGCGCTTGACGCGGGCCACCTCCTCCCGCCACGCGACCAGGCGCGGGCAGGCGTAGCAGCCGGAGATGCGGTCGTCGAGGACGGACAGCTCGCGGGTGGCCCGGGCGCTGCGCACGACCCCCGCGGGGGTACGGGTGACGGGGAACCCGCCGTCCGGTGAGGTCATGGAACGGCCCCGGTGCAGGGACCCGCGGCGAGCGTGCGAGTCGTGGGGGGCACCGGGGTCCTTCAACGGGCGAGGCGCAGGGCGATGCCGTCGAGGATGTCGTGCTCGCTCACGGTGACCTCGGCCAGCGCGAACTCGTCCATGAGCACCCGCAGGATGAGCGCTCCGGCGCCGATCACGTCCACCCGCCCCGGGTGCATGACCGGTTCGGCGGCGCGGCGCTCCCGGGTGGCGGCGAGCAGCCCCGCCGAGACGCGCCGGACGTCGGCCACCGGGATGCGCGAGCCGTGGATCGCCACCGAGTCGTAGGCGGGCAGGCCCAGCGCCAGCGCGGCCACGGTGGTCACCGAGCCGGCCAGCCCCACCAGGCTCGCCGCCTTGCCCACCGGCACCTCGGCGGCGACCTGCGCCAGCACGGCGCGGATGTCCCGCTCGGTGCGCGCCACCTGCTCGGCCGTGGGCGGGTCGTCGTGCAGGTGCCGCTCGGTGAGGCGCACGCAGCCGATGTCGACCGAGCGCGCCGCCAGCACGCCGTCGTCGTCCCCGAGCACGAACTCGGTGGAGCCGCCGCCGATGTCGACGACCAGCCAGGGAGCCGCCGCCGGCGCCAGGCCGTGGAAGGCGGCCGCTGCCGCCAGCGATCCGGTCGCGCCGAGGAAGGAGAGCTCCGCCTCCTCCCGGCCGGTCACGACGTCGGCGGTGCGGCCCAGCGTCGCCTGCACCATCGACTCGAAGTCGGCGCGGTTGGCCGCGTCCCGGGTGGCGCTGGTGGCGACCATCCGGACGTCGGTGGCGCCCAGCTCCCGGGCCTGCGCGGCGTATTCGGCGAGCACCACGCGGGTGCGCTCGATCGCCTCGGGCGCCAGCCGGCCGGTGGCGTCGACGCCCTGGCCGAGCCGCACGACCTCCATCCGGCGCAGCAGGTCGGTGTGCCCGCCCTTCGGCGGGACGTCGGCGACGAGCAGGCGAATGGAGTTGGTGCCGCAATCGATGGCGGCCACCCGCGTCACGCGCCGTCCCCCGGCTGCGCGCAGGGACCCTTCGCCCACCACTCCCCCATCTCGGCGACCGCGCGGTCGCCGATCGGGTTGACGCCGGGGCCCGCGGCGAGCGCGTGGCCGGCCAGCGCGTGCAGGCACTTCACCCGGTCGGGCATGCCGCCGGCGGTGTTGCGGGTGGGCAGCACGTCCCTGGCGTCGCGCTCGGCGAGGTAGGCCTCGTGCGCTGCGCGGTAGCCGGCCGCGAGCTGGGGGTCGGTGCCCAGCTCCTCCTGCCACTCCCGCATCCGGCCGGTCGACTCCAGCCGGCTGGCGGCGGCCGAGGCCCGCGGGCAGGTCAGGTAGTACAGCGTCGGGAACGGGGTGCCGTCCTCCAGCCGCGGCGAGGTCTCGACGACGTCCGGCTGGCCGCAGGGGCACCGGTGCGCGACCCCGGCCAGCGCCCGCGGCGGGCGGCCGAGCTGCCGGGCGACGACCTCCCGGTCCTCGGGGGTCACCGGTCCGCTCATCCGGCCGCCTCCTCGTCGCCGTCGGCCTCGGCCAGCGATCGCATCAGCCCCTCGTACCAGGGCAGCGGCCCCGGGTCGACGGCGGCCGCGGCCAGCGTGCCGGCGTCGCCCTCCACCGCCTCGCCGTCGACGACGAGCACCAGCCGGTCACCGGGCAGCACGTAGGACAACCGCTCGCGCGCCTGCCGCTGCGCGTACACCGGGTCGGCCTGCAGCTCCAGCTGCCCCTGCAGCGCGGCGACCCGCTCGTCGAGCTGCCGGCCCTCCGCGGCGAGCCGGGTCAGCTCGGCCTGACCGGCCAGGTACTGCCGGATCGGCCCGGCCAGGGTGAGCGCGAGCAGCAGCACCAGCCCGACCAGCACCACGGCGCGGCCGGTGAACAGCGGCCGGCGGCGCGCCGCGGTCCCGGCGGCCGGCCGGCGCTCCGGGCGGCGGTTGGGCCGGCGCTGCGCGGGGCGGTTGGACGCCCCGGGGCGCAGCCCGGTGCGGACCGGCCGCGAGTGGTGCACGCGCGGTACCCGGCCGGTCGCCCGCCGCCCCTCGCTGCCGCCCCGCCGGCCGCGGACGCTGCTCATCGCCCCCCGCTCAGCCGTTCAGCCGCGGGAAGGCCTGGGCACCGGCGTAGCGGGCGGCGTCGTCGAGCTCCTCCTCGATGCGCAGCAGCTGGTTGTACTTGGCCACGCGCTCGCTGCGCGCCGGGGCACCGGTCTTGATCTGCCCGCAGTCGGTGGCGACGGCGAGGTCGGCGATCGTGGTGTCCTCGGTCTCGCCCGAGCGGTGGCTCATCATGCAGCGGTAGCCGCTGCGGTGCGCCAGGTTGACCGCGTCGAGGGTCTCGGTGAGCGTGCCGATCTGGTTCACCTTGACCAGCAGCGCGTTGGCCGCGCCGCGGGCGATGCCGTCGGCCAGCCGGGCCGGGTTGGTGACGAACAGGTCGTCGCCGACGAGCTGCACGCGGTCGCCGAGGGCGGCGGTCAGGGCGATCCAGCCGTCCCAGTCCTCCTCGTCGAGCGGGTCCTCGATGGAGACGATCGGGTAGGCGTCGGCCAGGCCGCGGTAGTAGTCGACGAGGTAGTCGGCCGAGCGGCTCTGGCCCTCGAAGTCGTAGCCCCCGTCGGTGTGGAACTCGGTGGCGGCGACGTCCAGCGCGAACGCGATGTCGGTGCCGACGCCGTAGCCGGCCTTCTCGACGGCCTCGGCGATGAGGTCCAGCGCGTCGCGGTTGCTCGGCAGGTCGGGGGCGAAGCCGCCCTCGTCGCCCAGCCCGGTGGAGAGGCCGCGGCCCTTCAGCACCGCCTTGAGCGCGTGGTAGGTCTCGGTGCCCATGGCCAGCGCCTCGGCGAACGTCGCCGCGCCGATGGGGGCGATCATGAACTCCTGCACGTCGACGTTGCTGTCGGCGTGGGCGCCGCCGTTGAGGATGTTCATCATCGGCACCGGCAGCAGGTGCGCCGAGGGGCCGCCGACGTAGCGGAACAGCGGGAGACCGGTGGAGTCCGCGGCGGCGCGGGCGACGGCGAGGCTGACGCCGAGGATCGCGTTGGCGCCCAGGCGCGACTTGTCGGGCGTGCCGTCGAGGTCGAGCAGGCGCTGGTCGACCAGCCGCTGCTCGGTCGCCTCGTAGCCGACCAGCTCCGGGCCGATGACGTCGAGGACGCCGTCGACGGCCTTGGTGACGCCCTTGCCGCCGTAGCGGTCACCGCCGTCGCGCAGCTCGACCGCCTCGAAGGCGCCCGTGGAGGCGCCGCTGGGCACGGCGGCCCGGGCGATCGTCCCGTCGTCGAGGGCGACCTCGACCTCGACGGTGGGGTTTCCGCGCGAGTCGAGGATCTCCCGCGCGCCTACGGCATCGATGCTCGGCACGGGGGCAGCCTAACCAGCCCGGACGCCCGGTGCGGCGCTCCCCCGGCCGCGTCCGGCCCGATCAGGGTGCGGGCCGGTGCTCCGCGGTCCCCGCGTCGGCGGCCGACCGGTCGTGGCGGGCGCGCTCGGCCTGGTCCTCCTCGCTCGGGCCGGTGAACGCCTGCGACCGGCGGCGCGCCTCCAGGCTGCCGGTGAACAGCCCCTCGTTCGTGGCCGGCGCCCGGTCGGCCGGGCGCGGCGGGCGCGGTGCGGTGCGCGGGTCGGGAGCCGGCCGCGGCCCCTTCCGGCCGGCCGTCTCGTAGCCGGGCGCCCCCTCGTTGCGGACCCGGGGCAGCGCGTGCGGCGCCTCCCGCTGCAGCCAGCCGACCAGCCCCTCCCGCACGGCGCAGCGCAGGTCCCACAGCGTGCCGGCGTCCTGCGCGCTGACCAGCACCCGCACCCGCACCAGCGAGCCGACGGCGTCGGTGACCTGCAGGACCTTGACCCGCTCGTCCCAGTTCTCGTCCCCGGTCAGCAGGCGGTCGAGCTCCTCGCGCATCCGGTCGAACGGCGTGGTCCAGTCCACGTCGAGCTCGACCGCGCCGAGGACGGCGGACTCCTTGCGGGTCCAGTTCTGGAACGGGGTCGTGGTGAAGTAGGTCGAGGGCAGCACCAGGCGCCGGTCGTCCCACAGGTGCACGACGACGTAGGTGAGGGTGATCTCCTCGATCCGCCCCCACTCCTCCTCGACGACGACGACGTCGTCCACCCGGATCGCGTCGGTGAACGCCAGCTGCAGGCCGGCGAAGACGTTGGCCAGCGAGGTCTGCGCGGCCAGGCCGGCGACGATGGAGATGACGCCGGCGCTGGCCAGGATGCTGGCCCCGGCGGCGCGGGCGCCGGGGAAGGTCAGCAGCATCGCGGCCAGGGTGAGCACGGCGACGAGGACGACGGCCAGCCGGCGCAGCAGGGAGATCTGGGTGCGCACCCGGCGGGCGTGCCGGTTGTCCGCGACGTCGACGTCGTAGCGGGCCAGCCAGACGTCGGCCGCGACGAAGACGGCCACGGCGACCAGCCAGCCGATCGTCGCGATCACCGCCAGGACGAGCACGTGGACGACGACCTCGGTCCAGTCCCCCAGGTCGTCGGCCGCCTCGAGCACGACGGTCAGCGCCACCAGCACCAGCAGCGCGCGCAGCGGGGCGCGGCCGCGGCGGGAGAGGTCGGCGGTCACCGGGGAGCCGCGGCCCACCCGGCGGACGACGACGCCGATCAGGACGCCGAGCAGCCAGGCGGCCAGGGCGGCACCGAGGAGCACCAGGGCGACCGCCCAGGGCTCCGAGGGGATCAGGCCGGACACACCCTCGACGGCCTCGTCGGGCCCGACCGGGTCGGTCGCGGGGGCGGACAGCGTGGCGGGCAGCGGACCGGCTCCTCTCCGGGATCAGCGCGGGTGGACCGGGTTCCCACGCTAGTGAGCCGCGGCGCCACCGTCAGGCCGAGGTCCCCCGGTCGGGTCGGTCCGCCGCGGCGGCGTCCAGCTCCCCGGCGTAGCGGCGCACCGCCTCCCGGAGCGCGTCCTCCACGTCCCACCCGCGGGCCTCCGCGGCGGCGACGACGGCCAGCAGCCGCTCGCCGAGCGCCTCGGGGCTCGCGTCGGCAAGCTCCGCCGGCTCCGGCGTGGGCAGCCCGGCCCGGCCGGCCCGGCGCACCAGGGCCGCACCCCACGAGGCCGCGGGCTGCGACCGGGAGACCCCCTCCGTGGGCGAGCGGCGCTGCTTCTCCGCCTTCTTGATCTCCTCCCACCCGGCTTCGACCTGAGCCACGTCACGCGGCCCGGCGTCCCCGAACACGTGCGGGTGCCGGCGGACCAGCTTGTCGACCAGGTCGCCGGCGACGTCGTCGACGTCGAAGCCGCGCGCGGCGTCCTCCTGCGCGACCCGGGCGTGGAAGACCACCTGGAGCAGCACGTCGCCGAGCTCCTCCCGCATGGCCGTGCGGTCGTCGTCGACGATCGCGTCGTAGGCCTCGTGCGCCTCCTCCAGCAGGTAGCCCCGCAGCGAGGCGTGGGTCTGCTCGGCGTCCCAGGGGCAGCCGCCGGGCGAGCGGAGCCGGTCCATGACCCGGACGACGTCGAGCAGCCGCGCACCGGGCGGCTCCGGCGCCCCGGCCACCGCGGGGACCCCGGGCAGGGCGGCGGCCTCGTCGGGCGATGCCAGGCAGACGACGTCGTCCGCCCGCGCGGTGACGGCTGCCGCGTCGGGCAGCTCCTCGACCGCGACGCCGGCGGAACGCAGCATCGCCGCCTCCGCCCCGGCACCGGGCAGCGCGACGACCGACCGGGGGCCGCTCACCGCCCGCCAGCCGTCGGCCCCCAGCAGCGCGGGGAGCCGGGGGCTGACGGTGACGAGGAGGGCGGCGGGCACCCGCCCAGTCTCCGGGAGGTGGCGCCGGGGGCTACTCGGCGGGGGTGGTCTCGTCGCCGAGGATGTCGACGACGCCGACGCCGGCCGGCAGCAGCCGCCCGTCCTCGTACACGCCGTAGCGCGGGTTGACGGTGATGTCGAGGCCGGCCCGCACCTCCTCCAGCAGCGGCTGGGCCGCCGTCTCCACCTGCTGGCCGGCCTCCTCGACCAGCTGCGGGCGGAGCTCCTCGAAGGAGGGGTAGGTCGTGCCGGCGCGGAAGGCGACGACGACGCCCCCGGACTGGGGCACCGGCACCGCGACCGCCGTTCCCGGCGCCGCGTCGGCGAGCGGGGCGGCCAGCGCACCCGGCAGCTCGCCCGGTGCCCGCCGGTCGAGCTCGGGCAGCGTGAACTGGCCGGGGAACCGCGCGGCCACCGCCGGATAGCTCGCGGGGGCGGCGGCGAGCTCGGCCACCACCGCGTCGGCCGTGGCCTGGTCGGGCACGGTGATGTAGCCGTACTCGACCTGGGCCAGCGTCTCGCGGACCTCCTCGTACCGGGCGCGCAGGGCGGCCTCGTCCAGCGGCTCCGCCCCGCCCTCGTCGGTCGCGATCTCCTGGCGCACCAGCTGCTGGCGGACGCTCTCGCGGACGTCGGCGGGGGCGATGCCCTGCTGGGCGAGCCGGGCGAACACGGTCTCCGGGTCGTCGGCGCCCAGCAGCTCCTCGATCCGGCGGGTCACCTCGGCGTCGGTCACCTGCACGTCGAAGCGCTGCGCGGCGGCGTCGTGCACCTCGGCCTCGACGAGCAGGCCGAGCACCTGGGCGGTGAGGTCCTCCCGACGCCCCTCGACGGCCGCGGCGATCCCGGGGTCCTGGAGCCGGGCGTCGACCTGGGCCTGGAGCTCGTCCACGGTGATCTGCTCGTCGCCCACGTAGGCGGCGACGTCCGGCGCCGACCGGCACCCGGTCACGACGAGGACGGCCAGGAGTGCGGCGGTGCTGGCACGAGCGGTCCGGTGCTGCATCACGCGGCGAGACTGCCACACCGGGTGTGACGCAAGCCGCAGGTCGCCCTAGGACGCGGCGGCGACCGGCTGCTCGAGGACGGCCCGCAGCGTGGCGTGCAGGTTCTCCAGCAGGGCGACGTCGCGCAGCGGGGTGCGGCGGTCAGGGCCGACCGGCACCTTGAGCGAGATCATCCGCACCGCCGCCTTGTAGGAGGCGCCGTCGGCCAGCCGGGCCAGCCGCATCTGCTTCGACTCCGGCAGGTCCACCGGGCCGACCCGGATGGTGCGGCCCTGCAGCGACACCTCGGTGATGCCCAGCGCCCGCATCGCCACCCGGAACCGGGCGACGGCCAGCAGGTTGAGCACCGGCGCCGGCGGGGCCCCGTACCGGTCGGTGAGCTCGTCGAGGACCGCCTGCGCCTGCTCCTCGTCCTGGATGGAGGCGACCTTGCGGTAGGCCTCCATGCGCAGCCGCTCGCCGGGCACGTAGTCGTGCGGCAGGTGCGCGTCGACCGGCAGGTCCACCCGGACCTCCACCGGCTCCGCGGGTGCCGCCTCACCGGTCACCTGCGCCCGGTAGTCGGCCACCGCCTCGCCGACCAGCCGCACGTAGAGGTCGAAGCCGACGCCGGCGATGTGCCCGGACTGCTCGCCGCCGAGCAGGTTGCCCGAGCCGCGGATCTCCAGGTCCTTCATCGCCACCGCCATGCCGGCCCCGAGGTCGGTGTTGTTCGCGATGGTGGTCAGCCGGTCCACCGAGGTCTCGGTGAGCGTGCGGGTGGGGTCGTAGGTGAAGTAGGCGTAGGCCCGCTCCCGCCCACGGCCGACGCGGCCGCGGATCTGGTGCAGCTGGGAGAGGCCGAAGGTGTCGGCGCGGTCGACGATCAGGGTGTTGGCGTTCGGGATGTCCAGGCCGGACTCGACGATCGTCGTCGCCACCAGGACGTCGTACTCCTTCTCCCAGAAGCCGACCATCACCCGCTCGAGCTCGGCCTCGCTCATCTGGCCGTGCCCGACGGCGACCCGGGCCTCGGGCACCAGGTGGCGGATCTTCGCCGCGGCCTTGTCGATCGACTGCACCCGGTTGTGGATCACGAACACCTGGCCGTCGCGCAGCAGCTCCCGGCGGATCGCCGCGGCCATCTGCTTGTCGTTCCACGCGCCCACGTAGGTCAGGACGGGGTGCCGCTCCTCGGGCGGGGTGAGGATCGTCGACATCTCGCGGATGCCGGTGAGGCTCATCTCCAGGGTGCGCGGGATCGGGGTGGCCGACATCGACAGCACGTCGACCGCCGTCCGCATCGTCTTCAGGTACTCCTTGTGCTCGACGCCGAAGCGCTGCTCCTCGTCGACGATGACCAGGCCGAGGTCCTTCCACCGCGTGGTCGGCTGCAGCAGCCGGTGGGTGCCGACCAGCACGTCGATCGCGCCGTCGGCGAGCTCGGCGAGGATCTGCCGGCTCTCGGCGTCGGACTGGAAGCGGGAGAGCACCCGCACCTTCACCGGGAACTGGGCGAACCGCTCGGCGAAGGTCTTGTAGTGCTGGTTGGCCAGCAGCGTCGTCGGCACCAGGACGGCGACCTGCTTGCCGTCCTGCACCGCCTTGAACGCCGCGCGCACCGCGATCTCGGTCTTCCCGTAGCCGACGTCGCCGCAGATGATCCGGTCCATCGGCACCGGGTTCTGCATGTCGGCCTTGACCTCGTCGATCGCGGCCAGCTGGTCGGGCGTCTCCTGGAACGGGAACGCGTCCTCGAGCTCGCGCTGCCAGACGGTGTCCGGGCCGTAGGCGTGCCCCTGGGTGGCCATGCGGGCGGAGTAGAGCCGGATGAGCTCGCCGGCGATCTGCTTGACCGCCTTGCGGGCCTGGCTCTTGGTCTTCTGCCAGTCCGCGCCGCCGAGCTTCGACAGCGCCGGCGACTCCCCGCCGACGTACCGGGTGAGCTGGTCGAGAGCGTCGGTGGGGACGAAGAGCCGGTCCGGCGGCTGGTTCCGCCGCGACGGCGCGTACTCGACGATCAGGTAGTCGCGCTGCCCGCCGTTGACGGTGCGGCTGATCATCTCGATGTAGCGGCCGACGCCGTGCTGCTCGTGCACCACCAGGTCGCCGGGCTGCAGCTGCACCAGGTCGACGGCGTTGCGGCGGCGGGCGGGCATCTTCACCGCGTCGCGCATCGTCGTGCCGCGCTGGCCGGTCAGGTCGTGCTCGGTGACCAGGGCGAGCCCGACGCCCGGGAAGGCGAACCCGGCCTCGAGGTTGCCCTGGGTGACGTGGGTCAGCCCGGCGTCCGGGGCGGTGGCGACGTCGGGCACCAGCCGGACGCCGAGCTCGGCCTCGGTGAGCTGGTCGGCGGCCCGCTGGGCGGGGCCGGGCCCGGCGAAGGTGACGACGACCCGCCACCCGTCGCGGGACCACGTGCGCACCTGCTCGACGGCCTTCGGCACGTCGCCGGCGAACCGCTCGACCAGGGTCGCGTCGAGGGTCACCTGGCGCTCGTCGTCGTCCGCCTGCAGCGTGAACGCCCCGGTGGTCCACCAGGGCAGGCCGCGGCCGCGGGTCGCGGCCTCCACGTCGGCGAGGTCGCGGAACGACGACGCCCCGAGGTCCAGCGGCGCCTCCCCCGCCTCCGCGGCGGTCGCCCAGGAGGCCGCGAGGAACTCCTCCGCCGTGCGCACCAGGTCCGCGGCGCGGCTGCGCACCCGCTCGGGGTCGCAGACCAGCACGTGGGTGCCGGCCGGCAGCAGCTCGGTGAGCAGCTGCAGCTGCCCGGGCACGAGCACCGGGGTCAGCGACTCCATGCCCTCGACGGCGATGCCCTCGGCCAGCTTGCCCAGGATCTCCAGCAGGCCCGGGTGCTCGACGGCGAGCGCCGCGGCGCGGGCCCGCACCTCCTCGGTGAGCAGCAGCTCGCGGCAGGGCGGTGCCCACAGCCGCTCGGGCCGCTCGTCGAGCGAGCGCTGGTCGGCCGCGGAGAAGTAGCGCAGCTCGTCGACCTCGTCGCCCCAGAACTCCACCCGCACCGGGTGCGGCTCGGTCGGCGGGAAGACGTCGAGCAGCCCGCCGCGGACGGCGAACTCGCCGCGCTTCTCGACCAGCTCGACGCGGGTGTAGGCGGCGTCGAAGAGCGCGCGGGCGACGTCGTCCAGCTCGGCGGAGCTCCCGGGCGCCAGCTCCACGGGCACCAGGTCACCGAGCCCCGGCGCCAGCGGCTGCAGCACGCTGCGCACCGGGGCGACCAGCACGTCGATCGCGCCGTTCTGGCCGGGGTGGGTGAGGTCGCGCAGGACCGCGAGCCGCCGGCCGACGGTGTCCGCGCGCGGGCTGAGCCGCTCGTGCGGCAGCGTCTCCCAGGCCGGGAAGACCTCTACCCGGCGGTCGGGCACGAAGCAGCGGAGCAGGTCGGCGGTCGCGTCGGCGTCCCGCTCGCCGGCCGTGACCACGAGCACCGGGACGCCCCCGCCGCGGGCGAGCGCGGCGGCCACCAGGGGCTGCACGGGCGGCGGCGCGGTGACCGCGAGCTCGGCGTTCCCGGCGGCGGCGACGACGCGCGCCATGCCGGGGTCGGTGAGGACGACGTCGAGCACGCCGCGCAGGGTCACGAGAGTTCCACTCCTGGGGGTTCCACCGGCCGCGCGCACACCGCCGGGTGCGATGGGGGGCCGGAGGACAAGGTTAGTCCCGGCCCGCCGGCCCCGCCGACGCGCTGCGGGCCCCCGACCGGTCCGGTCGGGGGCCCGCTGCGGTGCGCCGGCGCGTCAGGCCTGCGCGAGGACCAGCGTGATCATCGTGGCGCGGTTGCTGGGCGTGGGCACGGTGGCGGTCAGCCCGCCGACCGGCCCGGCCGCGACCGGGCCACCGCTGTCGGCCAGCAGCGTGGCGATGTCACCGCTGCCCACGCCGGCGATGTTGCTGCGCTCGGTCACGCCGGCCGTCGGCGGCGTCCACTGCCGCTCGTCGCCCTGCTTGTCCGACCACACCGACAGCACCCAGTTGCCCTCCGCGGCCGTGGCGACCGGGGTGGTGTGGGCGGTGCCCGCGCCGGCGGTCGCCGCGGTGAAGGAGCCCACGGGTCCGGCGGCCGAGGTGCCGGAGTAGGCCATCAGCTGCAGGGTCACCTTCGCCTGCCCGCTGAGCGCCACGCTCACCGCCGTCCCGGCGTCACCGGCACCGGCGACCCGGGAGAAGACCTGGGTCGTGGGGTTCTGGTCGTTGGCCGACACCCGCCCGACCTCGACCCAGCCCGCGGGGGCCGCGCCGGTCACCGTCGAGTTGGTCGAGAGCACCAGCACCATGCCGTCGCCGGCCTGCACCGACGCCGGCACCTCCAGCGCCGCGCTGGTGACCACCCGGTCGGAGGACCCCGCCGACCCGCGCAGCCCGATGCCGGCGGTCACGGGCGGCGGCGGCGCGGCCACCGTCACCGTCGATGTGGCCACCGCCGTCGCGCCGCCGTCGTCGGTGACGGTGAGGGTGACCTCGTACTCGCCCGCCGCGGCGTAGGTGTGCTCCGCCGTCGCCGTCGTCGCGACCTGCCCGTCGCCGAGGTCCCAGGCGAACCCGGTCACGGTGCCGTCGGCGTCCGTGGACCCCGTGGCGTCGAAGGTGCACGTCAGCGACGCGCAGGTGGACTCGATCGCCGCCGTCGGGGCCTCGTTCGCCGGCGGGGCGACGACGCCGCCCTCCGGGACGAGGACCACGGTGATCATCGTGGCGCGGTTGCTGGGCGTCGGCACCGTGGCGGTCAGCCCGCCGACCGGCCCGGCCGCGACCGGGCCGCCGCTGTCGGCGACCAGGGTGGCGATGTCACCGCTGCCGATGCCGGCGATGTTGCTGCGCTCGGTGACCCCGGCCGTCGGCGGCGTCCACTGCCGCTCGTCGCCCTGCTTGTCCGACCACACCGACAGCACCCAGTTGCCCTCGGCCGCCGTCGCGACCGGGGTGGTGTGGGCGGTGCCCGCACCACCGGTCGCCGCGGTGAACGAGGCCACCGGGGTGGCGGCCGTGCCCGAGTAGGCCATCAGCTGCGCGGTGACCTTCGCCTGCCCGCTGAGCGCCACCGTCACCGTCGTCCCGGCGTCACCGGCCGCCGCGACCCGGGAGAAGACCTGGGTCGTCGGGTTCAGGTCGTTGGCCGACACCCGTCCGACCTCGGTCCAGCCCGCGGGAGCGGCGCCGGTCACCGTCGAGTTCGTCGACAGCACCAGCAGCAGCCCGTCCCCGGCCCGCACCGACGCCGGCACCTCCAGCGTCGCGCTGGTGACCACCCGGTCGGCGGAGCCCGCCGACCCGCGCAGGCCGATGCCCGACGGCGGCGGAGGTGCCGCGACGGTGACCGTGGACGTCGCCACGGAGGTCGCACCGTCGTCGTCGGTGACGGTGAGGGTGACCTCGTGCTCGCCCGCCGTGGCGAAGGTGTGCTCCGCCGTCGCCGTCGTCGCGACCTGCCCGTCGCCGAAGTCCCAGGCGAACCCGGTCACGGTGCCGTCGGCGTCCGTGGACCCCGTGGCGTCGAAGGTGCACGTCAGCGAGGCGCAGGTGGACTCGATCGCCGCCGTCGGGGCCACGTTGGCCGGCGGGAGGGTGCCGTCACCGGGGGCGAGGACGACGGTCAGCATCGTGGCGCGCCCGCTCGCGACCGGGACGGTGGCGGTGAGGCCACCGACCTGGCCGGCCGGGACGGGGGCACCACCGTCGGCCACCAGGGAGGCGATGTCACCGTTGCCGACACCGGCCAGGTTGCTCCGCTCCGCGGTCGCGGACGGCGCGGTGAAGGTGCGCGCCGAGGACGAGCGGTCCGCCCACACCGAGACCACCCAGCTGCCGGCCTCGACCGCGGCCGTCGGCGTGGTGTGGGCGGTGCCCCCCACGTCCGCGGCACCGGTGAACGCGGCGACGGGGGCCCGCCAGTCGGTGCCCGAGTAGGCCGCCAGCTGCAGGGTGACCTTGGCCTGCCTGCTCAGGTCCACCGTGACCGTGGCACCGGCGTCGGCCTCCGTCGCGACCCGCGAGAACACCTGGGTGGTCATCGCGGTACCCGAGGTCTGGGTGCCCACCAGCTCGTAGCCGGCCGGCGCCTGACCGGTGGCGGTGGAGTTGGTGGTCAACGCCAGCAGCAGCGCGTCACCGGCCTGCACCGAGGCGGGCACGGTCAGGGACGCGGAGGTCACGACCCGCGCCGAGACGCCGGCGGTGTCGCGCAGCGCGATGCCCTCGCCCGTGGCGACCGGCGCGACGGTGACCGTCTGCGTCGTGCTGGCCGAGGCGCCGTCGTCGTCGGTCACCGTGAGGGTGACCGGGTAGCTGCCGGCCGTGGCGTAGGTCGTGCTCGCCATCGGCCCGGTGGCGGTGGTGCCGTTGCCGAAGTTCCACGAGTACGACGCCACGGAGCCGTCGCCGTCGGTCGACGCGGCGCCGTCCAGCGAGCAGACGAGGCCGAGGCAGTCGGCCGTGAAGGACGCGGTCGGCGCGACGTTGGGCTGCGGGCCGAGGAACATCGCGCGGGTCCGCCAGTCACGCCCGCCGCTGAGCGGGCCGGCCGCCGCGACCGTCGAGGAGCCGCTGGGCGCGCCGTTCACGAAGGCCACCGAGCGGAGCTCGCCGTTCAGCGAGTTGGCGTAGTGGAGCCGCCCACCCGACAGGAACATGCCGGCGGCGTAGTAGAAGCCGGAGCCGGCCGCCACGAAGGTGTCCTCGGAGACGATGCCGCTCTCCGGGGAGAAGTAGCGGTAGTAGAGCGTCGCCGAGCCGCTGCGCGTGTAGTAGAGCCGGCCGTCGGCGTAGAACATCCCGGTGACCGAGGAGAGCTGGCTGCCGTAGAAGCTGGGCGCCATGCCGCGGTAGTAGCTGGTGACGCCGTCCCTGGTCCCCGCCGAGATGGTGCTCCAGAACGGGTCGTTGTACGGGTCGACGACGGTGGCCTCGCCGAAGGTGACCCCGTCGAAGGTGCGCTTGTGGAGGGCGTAGGAGCCCGACGCGGTCGGGTAGCCGTAGAAGAGGGTCCCGTCGACCATGAAGGCCCCGCGGGCCCGGCTCCAGTCGGTGCCGCCCTTGTCCACGCTGCCGTCCGCGGACGGGGTCGCCGCGCCCGTGAAGTAGCGGACGCGCACGTCGTTGGCGTCGACGCGCCCCCCGGTGGAGGTACGTCCGGCGAGGACCACGTTGGCCGGGAGCTGCCCGAGCTCCTCCGCCGCCGGCGTGGTGCCACCGTCGAGGGGGAAGAACGCCAGGCGCGGCCGCAGGTACTGCCGGTTGCCGATGTACTCGGTGTCCATGCCGACGTAGAGGCCGCGGCTGGTCAGGGTCAGGGCCTCCGCCCCGACACCGCGCGGATTGCGGCCGGGGTTCCACGACAGCGGCACCCCGGTGCGGGGGTCGAGCGCCGCGATGCCCGGCCGCCCGACGGCGCCGGGACGTGCCGCGTCGTTGCCGGTCGGGTTGTTCATCCACCGCTGGTGACCGCCGACGTAGACGGCGCTGCCGCTGACCGCGACGGAGAAGAGGGTGTCGCCACCGGTGTCGGCGATCCAGCGGGGCTGCACGTCCTGGCCGGTCGCGCCGGTCTCCCACCGGGTGGCGGTGTCGCAGAGGGTCCCCGTGAAGTGGGCGCCCGTGGTGACGATGACGAAGTAGGAGCCGTCCGGCGCGAACTCCACGTCGCGGACGTAGGAGTCGAAGGCGCCCGAGTAGCAGGCGGGCTCGAACCGTCGGGTGCGCCAGTCGGCGTCCACCGTCGCCTGCGCGGCATCCAGGCGCACCACCATGGCCTGGTCGCGCGGCTGACCGTCGGCGATCCGGAAGTTGCCGATGGCGACCAGCCGGGAGCCGTCCGGCGAGATGTCGATCTTGGACACGCCGACCGAGGCCCGCGCCGTCCCGCGGGGCCAGTTGTGGTTCTCGAAGACGTCGATGCCCATGTACTCGTCGAGGGCACCGGTCGTCGGGTGCACCGTGGCGAGCCCGTTGTGGGGCACGCCGCCGACCGTCGAGAACACGCCCGCGACGTAGAGCCGGCCGCCGGCGAGCGCCAGGTCGTTGACCGCACCGTTGATGTTGCCGGCCCGGAACCCCGTCCGTTCGCCGGTGGCCAGCGAGACCTGCACGAGGTTGCGCGAGGCCGCGCCGTTGAGCGAGTTGAACGTGCCACCCAGGTAGACGGTGCCGTCCGGGCCCGCCGCGACCGCGTTGACCTGGCCGTTGGTCTTGGGGGCGAAGGCTCGGTCGATCGCACCGGTCGCGGGGTCGAAGGCGAAGACGTAGGGCTGGGCGAACTCGGCGCCGCCGTTGGTGGACGAGTCCCTGACCGCGGTGAAGGAGCCGACCACCACGATCCGGTCGCCGACCTCGGCGATGTCCAGCACCTTGTTGTCCAGCACCGCCGGGGTGCTGTCACCCGGCACCGCCGCCACGACACCGCGCTGGGCGGTGCCCACGGCCGACGCCGTCCCCGTGACGCCGACCAGCGCCACCAGGACGGCGGTCACCACCAGGCCGCAGAGCAGCCGCATCCTCGACACCATGTCCCCCCGAACCCCGTTTCCCCTCGCACGGCGAACCCGGCGACACGTCGTCGGCGAGCTGCGTTCGGGCGGGAGCATCACAGAGCGTGGTCGGCTGGGTCGAGGCGCACGGTCACCATTCGCCCGTCCGGGTGCACCTCGGAAAGGGTGGTCCGCGCCGCGGGAGAAGCGGCGATCCGCTCGAACCGCTGGTCCGAGCAGCACAGATCACGCTGGGCGACGACGACGGGAAATCGACGGCCGGTGTCAGCCGGGCGATCCGCTTCGCCCACCGACCGCACCCGTATGACTACTTTACGTAGTTGACCAGGGTGATGGTCACGGGCTGCAACCGGTGGCCGCCACCGCGCGCCACGCCGCCCGGGACGCCTCGTCGTGCAGCCGCCAGTCGCCGCGCCGCCCCGTGCCCTGCCAGTAGAGCCACATGCGGATGCGCGGGTGCTCGGCGATCCAGGCGGCGTCCGCCCGGATCGCCTCGACGCGCCGCTGCAGGAGGGCGGGGACGGCCCGCTCCCCCTCGCGCAGCACGTACTGGCCGTACTCGGTGATGAACAGCGGCACCCCGGTCGGCTCCATGAACTCGTACCAGTGCCGGAACGAGGGACTGGCGGTCATCGGCTCCGGATCGGCCCCGTACCAGTCCAGGCCCACGAAGTCGGCGTGCTCCTCGCCGGGCCACCACTGCGCCGGGTCGCCGATGTAGTGGGACGGCTCCGCCGGGTCCCACCAGTAGGCCATGTAGACCGGCCCCCAGTGGATGCCCGGGTTCGCCGCCTCGACCACGGCGTGGACGTGCCGCTGGAAAGCCACGAACTCGGGCCCGGTCATGTCGTTCTCCGGCTCGTGGAACGAGGTCGCGAAGACCCCGGCGGGCACGCTGCGCGCCCACGCCGTGATCTGCGCGTCGTACCGGCCGCGCGCCGCCCCGCGGTGGTCGCCGTCCGGCGGCTTCCAGGAGACGAAGGTGCGGACGCCGGCCCCGGGATCGCCTGCGGCGGCCGACCGGCCGAAGCTGGGCGGCAGGCGCGGGTCGAAGCTCCGCCGGATCGTGAGCGGCCCCATCCGCTCGTCGGCCTCCAGGAAGGTCTCGAGGTTCGACAGCCCCGACCCGGCGTCGGCGGTCACCGCCGCACCGACCGCCAGGCACCGCGTGGCGTAGGCCGCGCCGCCCCGCAGCGTCGGGCGGTCCCGGTCGGTGACCACCGCGAGCGAGGCCACCAGCGCGACGGCACCGAGCGCGAGCAGCCACCGGCGCCGGCGGGGCCCGCGACCGGACGGGGGCCGGGTCGCTGCGGGACCGGTGCTTCCGGACATCGAGGAGGGCTCCCGGCCGACGGAGGGGTGGTCGTGCCCGCGGACCGCGGCGGGCCGCGCCGGTCGTGGGCTGGCACCACTGCACCACGCGCCCCCGCGCACCCGTGCCCCGGCGGACCCGAACCACCCTCGGGGGTGACGGCGGGACGCGGCCCGGGGACACCGGCGGGCGTCCGGGCCTACCGTGACCGGGCCACCTGTCGCCACGGGTGGGTACCGCGTGGACAGGGGGACGGAGCGTGGACGTGGACGTCACGCTCGTCGTGGCCGGACTGCTGATCGGCATCGTCGTCGGCATGACGGGCATGGGCGGCGGTGCGCTGATGACACCGGTCCTCGTGCTCTTCTTCGGCGTCCCGCCGCTGGCCGCCGTCTCCAGCGACCTCGTGGTCTCCGCGGTGATGAAACCCGTGGGTGGCGTCGTCCACCTGCGCCGCGGCACGGTCGACATGCGCCTGGTCGGGTGGCTGACCCTCGGCTCGGTCCCCGCCGCCTTCTGCGGCGTGCTGCTCACCCGGGCCCTGGGGTCGGGCACCGGGGTGCAGGAGTGGACCAAGCTCGCTCTCGGCATCGCGCTGCTCCTGGCGGCGGCGGGGCTGATCGGGAAGGCCTACCTGGCGATGGTCGACCGCGGCCGCCGGGCCGCCGAACGGGCCCGGGTCCGCCGCGGCGGCGTGCCCGCCCCGGTGCGCGAGGAACCGGCCGACACCCCGCTGCGCACCCGGCCGCTGGCCACCGTGCTCGTCGGCGTCGTCGGCGGCGTGATCGTCGGCATGACCTCGGTCGGTTCCGGCTCGCTGATCATCATCGCGCTGCTCGCGCTCTACCCGCGGCTCAGCGCGGCCTCGCTGGTCGGGACCGACCTGGTCCAGGCCGTGCCGCTGGTCGCCTCCGCGGCGCTGGGCCACCTGCTCTTCGGCGACTTCCGCCTCGACCTGACCACCTCCCTGCTGCTGGGCTGCCTCCCCGGCGTCTACCTCGGCGCGCGGCTGTCCTCGCGGGCACCGGGCGGGCTGGTCCGCCGGGCGCTGGCCCTGGTGCTGCTCGCCTCCGGGCTGAAGCTGCTCGGCCTGGGCAACGTCGCCATGGTCGCCGTGCTGGGGGTCGTCGTCGTCGTGGGCCCGCTGCTGTGGTGGGCCGCGCGCTCCCGGCACGGGCTCCCGGCCCGGCCGCACTACCTCCGCGACGCGTGGGCCACCCGCCGGCGCCCGGAGCCGGCCGGGCCACCGGCCCCCCGGCCGTCGGCGGACGACCGCACGCCCGCCGCCACCGACCGCTGAGGCGGGACGGACCCGGCCCGCCTCCCCCATAGGGGTGGCGGCCCCCCCGAGAGCCGCCCCGGCGGGCTCCGGCGGGTGGTCCACTGACGGTCACAGGCAGATCCACGCGTGCGCCCGGGCCGACCTGGGTGCGGGCCGCCGGACGGGGCGGCCGGGAACTGCGGACTTGGGGGGACGACCACGGTGCCGACCGACGAGGGGCTGACCGCTGCCCGGCTGGGCGACTACTACGTGCTGATCCGCCGCCAGTGGGCCGCGGTCCTGCTGGGGCTGGTCCTGGGGGTCGCCGTCGCGCTGGCCTACCTGGTGGTGGCGCCGCGCGAGTACACCTCGGTGACCGCCGTCCTGGTGACGGCGACGGACGCCGACTCCGTCGGCGGCACCGGCCGGGACGAGATCAACCTCGACACCGAGGCGCAGCTGCTGACCTCCACCGAGACGGTCTCCGCCGCCGCCGAGGCGCTCGACGTCCCGGCCGACGAGCTGGACGACCTCGCCGACCGCGTCGGCGTCACGGTGCCGCCCAACACCGAGATCCTCCGCATCTCCTTCGTCGGGTCGAGCGCCCAGTCGGCGCAGGCCGGCGCGCGCGCCTTCGCCGACGCCTACCTCGACGGCCGTCGGGCGACCGCCGAGGACGCCCTCGAGCTCCAGGACGACGCGCTGCAGGAGCGGATCGACGTGGTGGGCGAGCAGCTCCGCCAGGCCACCGAGGCGGTCGCGACCCTGCCCAACGGCACCCCGGAGCGCGGCCGCGCCGCGGACCAGGCCGCCGCGCTGAACCAGCAGCTCGCCAGCCTGGGCGCGCAGCAGAACCAGGTCCGGTCCGAGACCGTGTCCCCGGGCCGCGTCGTCACCCGGGCCACCCTCCCCGCCTCACCGAGCAGCCCTGACCGCTACGTCACCCTCGCCGCCGGCGTCGTCCTGGGCGGCCTGCTCGGCCTCGGCGCGGCGGTCCTCCGGCACCGCAGGGACGACGTGCTGCGCGACACCCAGGACGTGCAGCGCCGTACCGGGGTGCGGGTCGTCGCGGCACCGGAGACCCCGCTGCCCGACGGGCAGGTGCGCCTCGCCGCGCCGCTCAGCGCCGACGGCCGGGCACACGCCCGGCTGCGCAACCACGTGACCACCGCACTCGCCGAGGCCCCCCGCCGGGTGGTGCTGGTGGCCGGCACCCGGCGCGGGGGCGGGACGGTCGCGGCCAACCTCGCCGCCTCCCTCGCCCGGTCCGGCGAGGAGGTCGTGCTCGTCTGCGCCGACGTGTTCGGGGCGACGGCGACCTCGCTGCTGGGCGACCGGCCGCGGGCCGGTCTCGCGGAGGTGCTCGCCGGCAACCGCACCGCACCGGAGGTGGCCGAGCGGCTCACCGCCCTCCGGGCGCTCCGGGTCGTCGGCCCCGGCCTCGACGCCGACCGGGCCGACGCCCTCCTGCAGACCCGCAACCCCCGCGCGGTCGTCGACGCGCTGCTGCAGGACGGCGCCGACGTCGTCGTCATCGAGGCGCCGGCCACCACCGAGGACACCAGCGTGCAGACGCTGGCCAACGTCGCGGAGATCGCCGTCCTGGTCCTGGAGGCCGGCCGGACGACCGCCCGGGACGTCACCGCCGCCCTCGGGCAGCTCGAGTCGATGGGCACGCCGGTCGTCGGCGCGGTGCTCGTGCGCCACGACGACGCCCCCGCCCCCGGTGCGGACGAGCCGGCGCCGCAGGGCACCGACGCCCCGGCACCCCGCGCCCCGCGACCGGCGGACCGCCCGGACCGGGAGCGCCCGCGCGTGGCCGCGGCTCCGGTCGCCGACCCCGCCGGCCGAGCCCGGCCGTGACCGCGCCGGTACCGGTCCCCGCGCGGGGACCGGCGGCCGGTGCACCGGTGGGGCGCGCGGCGGGCGGCGCGTGGCGGCCGGGCTGGCCGCTGACCGCGCTGTTCGCCTTCTACCCGGTGTGGTGGGCGCTCGGCATGGGGACGCTCATCGTCTTCGTGCTGGCCGTCCCCATGGCCCTGGAGCTGCTGCGCCGCCGCCCGGTGCGCGTGCCCCCGGGCTTCGGGCTGTGGCTGGTGTTCCTGCTGTGGGTGGTCGCCAGCACGGTCATGCTCGGCGTCGACCCCGCCGGGACCCTCCCGGGCGAGGCCGCCGACCGGGTCGTCTCCGTCGGCTTCAACCTCGCCGGGTACGTCGCCGTCGCCGTCGCGATGCTGTACCTCGGCAACCTGACCGAGGAGGAGTACCCGCGGTCGCGCGCCGTGCGGCACCTCGGCGGGCTGTTCGTCGTCGTGGTCGCCGGCGGGCTGCTGGGCACGTTCGCCGACCAGTTCTCCTTCACGTCCCCGGTCGAGATGCTGCTGCCCGACTCTGTCGCCCGGAACGCGTTCGTGCAGAACCTCGTGCACCCGACGGCGGCCCAGCTGCAGGAGGTGCTCGGCTACACCGCCGGGCGCCCGGCCGCCCCGTTCGGCTACACCAACACCTGGGGCTACGCGCTGAGCCTGCTGCTGGGCTGGTTCGCGATCGGCTGGCTGCGCCGGCCCGGCGCTCGGCGGCTCGCCGGCGTGCTGGTGCTCGCCCTGGCCGCGATCCCGGTGGTGCACTCGCTGAACCGCGGGGTGTGGATCGGGCTGGGGCTCACCGTCCTGTTCGCCGCGCTGTGGCTGGCCCGCAACGGCAACCTCGGCGCCCTGCTGGGGCTGGCGGTGTCGGTCGTGCTGGTCGTCGTGCTGGTGCTCACCACCCCGCTGACCTCGACGATCCAGCAGCGCCTGGACAACCCCAAGAGCGACGGGATCCGCGGGTTCACCGTCAGCCGCACCCTCGAGGTCGTCCAGGAGTCGCCGGTGCTCGGCTTCGGCTCCACCCGGCGGGCGCTGGGCAGCAGCAACTCGATCGCCGTCGGCCGCGACGAGGACTGCTCCAACTGCGGCAACCCGCTGCTGGGCAGCAACGGCCAGCTGTGGCTGCTCCTCATCGCCCAGGGGGTCGTCGGCGCCGCGCTCTACCTCGGCTTCTTCACCCGGGTGCTGTGGGCCTACCGGCGGGACCGCTCGGCGCTGGCCGCCGCCGCGTTCCTCTCGATCGGGCTGCCGTTCGTCTACATGTTCCTCTACAACGCGCTGGTGGTCCCCCTGCTGATCTCCTTCCTCTCGGTCGCCCTGCTGTGGCGCAACGACCAGGCCCGCCGCGCCGAGGCCGGCAGCACCGCCGGTCCGGGCAGCCGCGCGCCCGGCCTGGTCGCGGGGAGTGCCCGGTGAGCGGCGACCGGCTGGCGCACCTCACCGAGGTGGCCCCCGCGCTCTGGCCGACCCCGCACGCGGTCACCGTCGGCCGGCCCGCCGCCGAGGGGGCGCAGACGGTCGCCGAGTACCTGCTGCTGCCCAGCGCGCGCCACCCGCGGCTGCTGGCCCCGACCGGCCGCCGGGCCGCCTCCGCCGTCGTCCGGCACCACGGCGAGGGCCGGCACGCCGCCGCCCGGTTCCAGGCCGCCGTGCTCGCCCTCGGCCTGCGCGCGGGGCTGGGGCCGGTGGTCTGGCGCCGGCGCCTGCAGGTGCGCGCGCCGCGCGGGGCCGCCGGCGGCGGTCTGCTCGACCACCTGGGCACCGTGCTGGACCGCGAGGTGGTCATGGGCATGCACCTGGGCCCGCCGCGGGCCAATCGCAAGCCGGTGCTGCAGCTGCTGGACCCGGCCGGGCGGACCCTCGCCTACGCCAAGCTCGGCGTCGACGCCCTGACCGACGCGCTCGTCGGCCAGGAGGCCGCGGCGCTGGCCGCGCTGGCGGGCGCCGGGACCGGCTCGGTCCGGGTGCCCGAGCTCCTGCACGACGGCACGTGGTTGGGCCACCGGCTGCTCGTGCAGTCGGCGCTGCCGGTCTGGCAGCCGCGCCGCCCGCTGGACGCCGCGGGGCTGGCCGCCGCGGCCGGCGAGATCGCCGCGATCGGGCGGGTGGACGACGTCGTCCTCACCGCGTCGGCCTACTGGCAGGAGCTGCGTTCCCGGCTCGACCGGCTGCCGGACGGGCCCGCCGCCGCACGGCTCCGGGCGTCGGTCGACCGGATCGGCCGGGCGGCCGGCGGCGCGCGGCTCTCCTTCGGCGCCTCCCACGGCGACTGGACGCCGTGGAACATGGCCGCGGTCGCCGGGGGGCTGCTGGTGTGGGACTGGGAGCGGTTCCGCACGGCCGTGCCGGTCGGCTTCGACCTGCTCCACCACCGGCTGCAGAGCGGTCTGGTGGCCCGGCTCGAGGACCCGCCCGCGGCGGCCGCCGACGCCGTGCTCGGCGCCGGCCGGCTCCTCGCGCCGCTGGCCCTCGCGCCGCGCACCGGGCTGCTCACCGCGCTGCTCTACTCGGCCGACCTGGCCACCCGCTACCTGGCCGACCGCCAGCTCGAGGCGGGGGCCCGCCTCGGGGACGTCGGGGCGTGGCTGCTGCCCGCCCTGGACCGGGGCACCACCGCACTCGAGGGAGAGACCTGGACATGATGCAGCGACTGAAGCGCTCGGCCACCGCCAAGCGCCTGGCGCAGACCGCCACCACCTCGTTCGGGCGGGTGACCAGCGGCGCCCGCATGTCCCCCGGCTTCCTCGTCATCGGCGGCCAGCGGTGCGGCACGACGTCGATGTACCGCACGCTCAGCCAGCACCCCGCGGTGCTCAAGGCCGTGCTGCACAAGGGCGTGCACTACTTCGACACCAGCTACGGCAAGGGCATGGGCTGGTACCGCAGCCACTTCCCGCTGGAGGCCACCGCGAGCCGGGTCGAGCGGCGCACGGGCACCCGGCCGCTGACCTTCGAGTCGAGCCCGTACTACATGTTCCACCCGCTGGCTGCCGAGCGGATCGACCGCGACCTCCCCGGGGTCAAGGTGATCGTGCTGTTGCGCGACCCGGTGGAGCGCGCGTACTCCGCCCACGCCCACGAGCTGGCCCGCGGCTTCGAGACCGAGGACTTCGAGACGGCGCTGGCGCTGGAGGACGAGCGGCTGGCCGGGGAGGCCGAGCGGCTCGCCGCCGACCCCTCCTACTACAGCCACAGCCACCAGCACCACGGCTACCTCCAGCGCGGGCGCTACGTCGAGCACCTCGAGCGGCTCGAGTCGGTGTTCGGCCGCGACCGCATGCACGTCGTCGACAGCCACGCCTTCTTCACCGACCCCGAGCCGGTCCACGACGCGGTGCTGCGCTTCCTGGGCCTGCCGCACACCGGCTACCCGGTGTTCGAGCGGCACAACGCCCGCCCCCGCTCGCCGATGCCCGACGAGCTGCGGGCCCGGCTGGAGGAGCACTTCGCCCCGCACGACGAGCGGCTGGCGGCCTGGCTCGGGCACCCGGTGAGCTGGCGGGCGCAGGGTGTCCCGCTCGCCTGACACCGCCGTCCCGCTGGACGGCGCTCCCCCGGCCCCGGCCGGCTCGGCCCGGGACCGGGCCGGCCTGCGCGGGCTGGCCCGCGGGGGTGCGCTGAGCCTGGCGGGCGCGGGCGTCTCCGCCGTCAGCGGGGTGCTCGTCGTCCTGGTGGTCACCCGGACGCTGCCCCAGGACACCGCGGGCATCTTCTTCACCCTCACGTCGGTCTTCCTGATCGCCGGGATGACCGCCCGCCTGGGCACCGGCACGGGGCTGGTCTACGCCATCTCCCGCGCGCACGGCCTGGGGACCGCGGGCCGCGTCCCCGGCTTCCTGTGGGTGGCCCTGACCCCGGTCGTCGGGCTGTCGCTGGTGCTGGCCGGCGTCCTGCTGCTGGCCGCCGAGCCGCTCGCCCGGCTCTTCACCGACGACGACGTCGGCAGCACCGCCACCGCGCTGCGGGTGCTGGCGGCCCTGCTGCCGCTGACCACCGTCTCGGACACGCTCGTCGCGGCCACCCGCGGGCACGGGCCGATCCTGCCCACGGTCGTCGTCGACAAGGTCGGCCGCCCGGTGGTGCAGCTCGCCGCCGTGGCCGCGGTGGCCGCGGGCGGCTCGGTCGTCGCGGTCACCGCCGCCTGGGCGGCGCCGTGGGTGCTGTCCGCCCTCGTCGCCGGCTGGTGGCTGGCCCGGCTGCAGCGCCCGCACACCGCGCCGCGGACCGGCCCCCGGGTGGCCGCGGGGACGTGGCGGGAGTTCTGGGCGTTCACCGGCCCGCGTGCGGTCACCAGCGTCGTCCAGCTCGCCCTGCAGCGGCTGGACATCGTCCTGCTCACGCTCCTCGCCGGCCCCGTCCCGGCCGCGGTCTACACCGCGGCCACCCGGTTCCTCGTGGTCGGGCAGTTCGTCAACCAGGCGCTGGCCGGCGTCGTCGAGCCGCGGCTGAGCCGGCTGCTCGCCGTCGGCGACCGCGCCGCGGCGACCACCGTGTACCGCACCGCCACCGGGTGGCTGGTCCTGCTGTGCTGGCCGTTCTACCTGCTCGTCATGACCTACGCCGACGGCCTGCTCGACTGGTTCGGACCCGGCTACGACGCGGGGGTCACGGTGGTGCTCGTCCTGGCCGCCACCATGCTCCTCGCCACGTCGATCGGCATGGTCGACGTCGTGCTGCTCATGGGCGGCCGCTCCCGGTGGAACCTGGGCAACGCGCTGCTCGCCCTCACCGTCAACGTCGTCGTCGACCTGCTGCTCATCCCGTCGATGGGGCTGCTCGGCGCGGCCGTCGGCTGGGCGGCGGCCATCAGCGTCAACAACCTCCTGCCGCTGGCGCAGGTGTGGCGGTCGCTGCGCATGCACCCGTTCGGCGCCGGCACGGGGACGGCGGTGGCGCTGTCCCTGGGCTGCTTCGCCCTCCTGCCGCTGCTCGTCCGGCTGGTCGCCGGTGACGGCCTCCTGCCCGCCGTGACCGCGACCGGTCTCGGCGTCGCCCTCTACGCCGCCGGCTACTGGCGGCTGCGCCGCGTGCTGGCGCTGGACAGCCTCCGCGCGCTGCCGCGGGCGACACCCCCACGATCCCCCGATGCCGCGCTCGACGGCGTCCCTCCGGTGAGGTGAACCGCATGACCACCCCGATCGACTCGCCCCTGCTCGTCACCGGCCTGCCCCGCAGCGGGACGAGCTGGGTCGGCAAGATGCTGGAGGCCTCCGGCGAGGTCGTGTACGTCAACGAGCCGATGAACCCGCAGCACCCGCCGGGCCACTCGCCCGGGGTCCTCGACGCCCGGGTGACCCGGCAGTTCCAGTACATCAGCGCCGAGGACGACGCCGCATGGCGCCGCGCCTTCGAGCAGACCCTCGGCCTGCGGTACCAGTTCCGCGCCGAGGTCCGGCAGAACCGGGCGGCCTACGACCTGGCCCGCATGGCCAAGTACGGCACGACCTTCACGCTGGGCCGGCTGCGCGCCCGGCGGGCGATGCTCGACGACCCGTTCGCCGTGTTCTCCACCGGCTGGCTGGCCCGCGAGATGGGCTGCCGCGCGGTGGTGCTGGTGCGCGACCCGGTCTCCTTCGTCGGGAGCTGGAAGAGCCTCGGCTGGACGATGCACTTCCACGAGCTGCTCGAGCAGCCGGCGCTGGTGCGCGACCACCTGGGCCCCTACGTCGAGCGGATGCAGCGCGCGGTCGGCTCCGACGACTGGCTGGCCCGCATCTGCCTGCTCTGGGAGGCGACCTACGACGTCGTCGACCGGGCCTTCCGGCCGGTTCCGGGCGTCCACGTCGTGTCCTACGAGTCCCTGGTGCAGCAGCCCCTGGAGGGGTTCGCCGACCTCTACGGCCGGTTCGGCCTGACCTGGTCCCCCTCGGCCGAGGCGCGCGTCCGGGAGGCCACCACCGAGCGGCCCGGCGCCGAGCAGGGCTCGCACCGGTGGTCGCTCAAGGGCGGGCTGTCCCGCACCGCCTACCGGCCGATGGGCTCGGCGACCGCGCTGTCCACCTTCCGGTCCCGGCTGACGCCCGACGAGGTGGAGCGGGTGCGCGAGCTCACCGCGGAGGTGGCCGCCCGGGTCCTGCCGGGCACCGCTCCGGCGGCCTGACGCCCGGAACGGAACGACGCCGGTGCCCGCGCCCGGACGGGTGCGGGTACCGGCGTCGTGCGGTGGTCAGTGCGAGCGGGTGGCGCGCACCCGGGTGCCGAGCGCCCAGCTCAGCAGGACCAGCGCGTACGGGGCGTCCTCCAGCACGTAGCGGCGGAACAGCCGCCGCGGCTCGTGCGCCAGGCGGTAGAGCCACTCCAGGCCCGCCGATCCCATCCACCGCGGCGCACGCCGGAGCTCGCCGGCGGCGAAGGGCAGCGCCGCCCCGCACCCCAGCCACCAGGCCGAGGGCAGCAGCGAGGTGAAGCTCTCGATGAGGTGCTCCTGCTTCGGGAAGCCCAGCCCCACGAAGACGATGTCCGGCTGGGCCGACAGCAGCATCTCGCGGCACTTGCCGAGCTCCTCGGGATCGTGCTCGAAGCCGAGCGGCGGGGAGCAGGCACCGACGACCTTGAGCCCGGGGTAGGCGGCCTGCAACGCCTCACCCGCCCGGTCCGGCACGCCGGGCGCGCCACCGAGCAGGAAGATGCTGCGCCCGTCCTCCGCCGCGGCCGCGCTGAGCGACCAGAGCAGGTCCGCGCCGGTGACGCGGGTGGGCAGCGGGCGGCCGGCCAGCCGGGCCGCCCAGACGACGGGGGCGCCGTCGGCGACGCTGATGTCGGCCGAGCCGATCAGACCGGCCAGCGCCGGGTCGCGCGCGGCCCGCCGGAGGTGGTCGACGTTGGGCGTGGCGATCCAGCCGCCCCGCCCGAAGACCAGCGCCGCGCGCACGCGCTCGACGACCTCGGCCTCGGTGAGGACGTCGATCGGCAGACCGCCGACCACGATGCGCCGCTCACCCTCCGTCATGGTCACACGTGGATCTTCGGCGGGCGGCTGCGCTCTGATCAGTGCTTTCGGCCGGACCTCCCTCCAAGGAGGTAACGGCCGGTCACAACGACCGCGGCCGGTGGGATCCTCGACGGGTGAGTTCCCCGAGCATCGACGGCGCCACCGCGCCCGCGGTCCACGCCGGCGGGCGTACCCGGGTGCTCTACCTCGGGGGCCTCGGTCGCAGCGGCACCACGGTGCTCGAGCGGGTGCTGGGCGAGCTGCCGGGCGTGTGCCCGGTCGGCGAGGTGGTCCACCTCTGGCAGCGCGGCGTCCTCGACGACGAGACCTGCGGCTGCGGGCAGCCGTTCAGCCGCTGCCCCTTCTGGACCGAGGTCGGCGCGGTCGCCTTCGGCGGCTGGGACCGCGCGCTGGCCGAGCGCATGGTGGCCCTGCGCGCCCAGGTGGACCGCTCGCGCCACATCGCCCGGCTGCTGCGCTCCCGCGGGCGCCACCGCGATCCGCGGCTGGCCGCCTACGTGGGCACCTACCGGGCGCTCCACCGGGCGATCGGCCAGGTCTCGGGCGGGGCCGTCGTCATCGACTCCAGCAAGCACTCCTCGCTCGCCTTCTGCCTGCGCACCGCGCCGGACCTGGACCTCCGCGTCGTCCACGTCGTCCGCGACCCGCGGGGCGTCGCCTACTCCTGGACCAAGGAGGTCCGGCGGCCCGAAACCGGCGGCGAGGCGCTGATGACCCGCTACTCCCCCACCCGCTCCTCGGCCCTGTGGCTCGGGCACAACGTCTTCTTCGGGCTCCTCCGCCGGCTCGGCACCCCGACCCGGCGCCTGCGCTACGAGGACTTCGTGGCGCGGCCGGGGGCGGTCGTGGCGGACCTCGCCGACTTCGCCGGCCTCCCCGCCGGCTCGGGCGCCGGCGTCGTCGACGGGCACTCGGTCGTCCTGTCCCCCGCGCACACCGTCGCGGGGAACCCGATGCGGTTCCGCACCGGGCCGCTGACGCTGCGCCGGGACGACGCCTGGCGCACCGAGCTGCCGGCCGGGGACAAGCGGCTGGTCGGTGCGCTGACCCTGCCGCTGCTGGCGGTCTACGGCTACCTCCGCCGGGCCGCGCGGTGAACCAGCCCGCCGGCTCCGGCGCGCCCACCGTCGGCGTCGTCGTCCCGACGCACGACCGGCCCCAGCTGCTCCGGGAGACCCTGGCGGCGGTGCTGGGCCAGGAGCTCGACCCCGCCGAGGCGGCCGGTCTCGACGTCGTCGTGGTCTACGACCGCGCCGCACCCGACCGGTCGCTGGAGGCCATGAGCCGGCCCGGCCGCCGCGTCCGGGTGCTCGTCAACGAGCGCAGCCCGGGGCTGGCCGGGGCGCGGAACACCGGGATCCTCGCCCTGGACACCGACTGGGTGGCCTTCTGCGACGACGACGACACGTGGCTGCCCGGGAAGCTCCGCGCCCAGCTGGCGCGGGCCCGGCAGCACCCCGGGGCGCCGCTGGTCACCACGGCGGTGTGCGTCCGGTTCGAGGACCAGGAGGTGCCCCGCTTGGCCGGTGTCGACGAGGTCACCTCCGAGCAGCTGACCCGCAGCCGCATGTCGATGCTGCACAGCTCGACGCTCCTGCTCCGCCGCTCGGCGCTCCTGGGCCCCCTGGGCCTGGTGGACGAGGGCATCCCCGGCAGCCAGAACGAGGACTGGGACATGCTGCTGCGCGCGGCCGCGCTCGCCCCGATCCCGCACGTGGACGAGCCGCTGGTCCGGGTGCTGTGGGGCCGCAGCTCGCACTTCGCCCGGCAGTGGCGGACCCGCGTCGAGTCGCTGACCTGGATGCTGCAGCGGCACCCGGCGATCGCCGCCGACCGCGTCGGGGCCGCCCGGGTCTACGGGCAGCTCGCCTTCGGCCACGCCGCCCTCGGGCAGCGCCGGGACGCCGCCCGGTGGGCCGCCCGGGCGCTGCGCCGCCGCGTCGCGGAGCCGCGTGCCTTCCTCGCGCTCACCGTGGCCACCCGGCTGGTGCCGGCCGACACGGTGATGGCGGTCCTGCACCGCCGCGGCCGCGGCGTCTGACCCGGCTCCCCCACGACGAGGGGCCCCGACCGCGCGCGGTCGGGGCCCCTCGTCGTGGACGGCTCAGTAGGCGCCGGAGCGGCTCAGCACGGCGCGCACGGTCTTGACCAGGATGAGCGCGTCGGTCGCCAGCGACCAGTTCTCGACGTAGCGCAGGTCCAGCCGGACCGACTCCTCCCACGACAGGTCGCTCCGCCCGGAGATCTGCCACAGCCCCGTCAGGCCCGGCTTGACCAGCAGCCGGCGGCTCACCGAGGTGTCGTAGCGGGCGACCTCGTCGGGCAGCGGAGGGCGCGGGCCGACCAGCGACATCGAGCCGCCGAGCACGTTGAGCAGCTGCGGCAGCTCGTCGAGGGACAGCCGGCGGAGCAACCGCCCCACCGGCGTCACGCGGGGGTCGGCGCGCAGCTTGAACAGCAGGCCGTCGGAGATGTTGCCGGCCCGCAGGACGTCCAGCTGGCGGTCGGCGTCGACCACCATGCTGCGGAACTTCAGCATGGTGAACGTGCGCCCGCCCAGGCCCACCCGCTGCTGGCGGTAGAGCACCGGGCCGCGGCTGGTCAGGCCGACCGCGGCGGCGATCAGCAGCAGCACCGGCGACAGCAGCAGCAGCGCGAACACGGCCGCGGCGCGGTCGGCCCCGCCCTTGACCACCCGGCGCCAGCCCTCGAAGCACGGCTGCTCGACCGAGAGCAGCGGCAGCCCCTCGAACGGGCGGATGTGGAGCCGCGGACCGGCGACCTCGATCAGCCCCGGGGCCACCAGGAGCTCGAGCCCGGTGCCTTCCAGCTGCCAGGAGAGCCGGCGCAGGTACTCGGCCGCGGTCTCGCTGGCGGAGGTGACCGCGATCGTGTCCGCGCCGTACGACGCGGCCAGCTGCAGCACGTCGCCCAGGCCGCCGACGGGCACCCCGGACTGCTCGGCGACGCGCGTGCGGTCGGCCGGCGTGACCGCCGCGGCGACCACGTCCAGCCCCGCGTACCGCTCGCGCTGCAGCCGGGTGACCAGGTCGAGCACGGCGCCGCCGCGGCCGACGACGACCACCTTCTTGGTGCAGCGCCCCTGGGCGCGCAGCCGGCGCAGCCGGGCCCGCGCCGCGTACCTGCCCAGCAGGGTGGCGAAGACGAGCGCCGGGATCGCGACCACGACCAGCAGCCGGCTGAGCTCGAGGTCGAACAGGTAGGAGGTGAAGCTGGTCAGGGCCAGGAGGAGGAAGCCGGCCCGGCCGACCCTCCGGTACTCGTCGCTGCCGGTGCCGTAGACCCGCTAGGCGTAGGCGCCGGTGGTGGCGAGCAGCACCGGCCAGGCGACGAGCACGGCCAGCGCCGCCCACAGCAGCGGGGTGGCCGCGGCGATCTGCCCGCCCCGGCCGACGAGGACCAGCGCGCCGGCCAGGCCCGCCCCCAGGGTCTCCCCCGCCACCAGGGCGACGGTGTAGGAGCGGACCCAGGCCGGTGACGGGCGGCGGACCGGCCCGCGCAGCCGCGGGGGCGGCTCGGCGGCCGACCCGCCGGGGACTCCCGGCAGGATGTCCGCCCCGGTACTCGCCTGCTGGCGGTCCAGAAGCATGCGTCCCCCCGAACGAGATCACGCGCCGTGGCCGCTCCGGAGCCCCCGGGTCGGCGGCGAGCCGGTGGACAGCGACCTCACGGCGCGTGGACGTGCTGACTGCCCCCGACACTCACAGAGCGTCATGAGAGAGGTCAATCCACCGCGTCGCCCTTTCACCCCAACGGGGGCGACGGCCCGCGGTCCCGGCTCAGGTGCGCGGGTGGACCTGGTTCTGCGCGGCCTCCAGCCCGGTGGCCAGCAGCGCCTCGGTCGCGTCCGCGGCCTCGACCAGCAGCAGGTCGAGCTCCTTGCGCTCGGTCGCCGAGAAGTCCCGGAGCACGAAGTCGGCCGGGTCCTGCCGGCCGGGCGGCCGGCCGATGCCCACGCGGACGCGCAGGTACTCCCGGGTGCCGGTCGAGCGGGTGATCGATCGCAGGCCGTTGTGGCCGCCCTCCCCGCCACCGCGCTTGAGCCGCACGACCCCGTAGTCGATGTCCAGCTCGTCGTGGACGACGACGAGCTGCTCGGGCGGAAGCTTGTGGTAGTCGAGCAGGCCGCGCACCGGACCGCCGGACTCGTTCATGTAGGTGGACGGCTGGGCGAGCACCACCCGCCGCCCCGCCAGCCGGCCCTCGCCGGAGGCCGCCCGGGCCCGCGCCCCCTTGCCGGGGGCGAGCCGGATCCCGGCCCGGCGCGCCAGCTCGTCGAGGACCATCGCGCCCACGTTGTGCCGGTTGCCGGCGTAGGCCGGGCCCGGGTTGCCGAGCCCGACGACCAGGAAGGGACCCTCGGACGGCGGGGACGCCGCAGGGGCGCCGGCGGTGCCGGCGCCCCTGCGGTCCGTGCTCTCGGTCAGCGGGTGCCTCAGTCGTTCTTGCTGTTCTCGGCGGCGTCCATCGACTCGCCGCTGCCCTGGTCGAGCGGCTCGGGCACGACGTCGCCCTCACCGGCGCCCTCGGCGGCCTCCGCGGACTCCTCGCGCTCGATGCCGACCTCGGCCTCGGCCTCGGCGAGCTCGGCCTCGAGGGCCTCGGCGGTCGGGGCGGCCATCACGTTGACGACGAGCGCCTCGGCGTCGGTGAGCAGGGTGGCACCGCCGGGCAGGCTCAGCTCGCCCGCGTGCACGCCCTGGCCGGCCTCGCGGCCGGTGACGTCGACCTCGACGGCCTCCGGGATGGCGGTGGCCGGCACCTCCACCGAGACGGTGTTGAGCTCGATGCTCACCAGGGTCTCGGGGGCGGCGTCACCGGTGACGTGCACCGGGACGTCGACGGTGACCTTCTCGCCGCGGCGGACGACCAGCAGGTCGACGTGCTCGTGGACGCGGGTCAGCGGGTCGCGCTGCACGGCCTTGGTGAGGGCCAGCTGCTCCTTGCCGTCCAGGACGACGGTCAGCAGGACGTTGCTGCCGCCGTTGCGCAGCGCGGCGGCGAACTCGAGCGCCGGCAGGGACAGGTGGACGACGTCCTGGCCGTGCCCGTACAGGACGGCGGGGACGCGGCCGGCGCGCCGGGTGCGGCGGGCGCTGCCCTTGCCGAACTCGGTGCGGGTCTCGGCCTCGAGACGGAAGTCAGCCACGGTGGTGTGCTCCTCGGGAAGGTGGATCGGTCTGCGGGCCGGCGACCGGGCGCAGCACACCCCACGGGGCACACGCACGTCGATCACGGAGTACGGGCGGACCGTCTCCCTCGCCGGGCAACGGGAGACACGGTACCCCAGACCGGCAGCGGGCCGGCGCCTGACCCGGAGGGATGAGGGCGGGTGCTGCAGCGACGGCTGATCGCCCACCATCGGCTCACCGCCGGTGAATGGAAGAGGAATGCACTCAGGAACTGACCACGCCCTCGCGCACGCCCTGGCCACGTCGGCCGGCGAGGTGCTGCTCCGCGTCCGGAGCGGCTCCTACCCGGGCACCGACGCGCTCAAGGACGCCGGCGACGCCGCGGCGCACGCGCACCTGGTCACCCGCCTGCGGGCGGCGCGCCCGGGCGACGCGGTGCTCTCCGAGGAGGGCGCGGACGACGCCGCCCGGCTGGGCGCCGACCGGGTCTGGATCGTCGACCCGCTGGACGGCACCCGCGAGTTCGCCGAGGCCGGCCGCACGGACTGGGCGGTGCACGTCGCGCTGTGGGAGCGCGGCGAGCTGGTCGCCGGCGCCGTGGCGCTGCCGGCCGAGGGCGTCACGCTGGGCACCGCCACGCCCGCGGCGCTGCCCGCACGGGCCGAGGGACCGGTGCGGCTGGCGGTCAGCCGCAGCCGCCCACCGGCGCTCGTGCAGGAGCTGGCCGCCGCGCTGGGGGCCGAGCTCGTGCCGATGGGATCGGCCGGCGTCAAGGCGATGGCGGTGGTGCGCGGCCAGGCCGACGCCTACGTGCACGGCGGGGGCCAGTACGAGTGGGACTCCGCCGCACCGGTCGCCGTCGCCCGCGCCGCCGGCGCGCACACGAGCCGGGTCGACGGCTCGCCGCTGGCCTACAACCAGGCCGACCCGTACCTGCCGGACCTGGTGGTCTGCCGGCCGGAGCTGACCGGGCGGCTGCTCGGCGCCCTGGCGGACCTGGGCCCGGCCCGCACCGATGGGGGGAACCGCGCATGACCACGCGCTACGAGCTGGGGCACCTCGACGCGCTCGAGGCCGAGGCGGTGCACGTCTTCCGGGAGGTCGCCGCCGAGTTCGAGCGTCCCGTGCTGCTCTTCTCCGGCGGCAAGGACTCCATCGTCATGCTGCACCTGGCGGAGAAGGCGTTCTGGCCGGCCCGCATCCCGTTCCCGGTGATGCACGTCGACACCGGCCACAACTTCCCCGAGGTCATCGACTACCGGGACCGCCGGGTCGCCGAGGCGGGTGTGCAGCTCGTCGTCGCGTCGGTGCAGGACTCCATCGACCGGGGTCGGGTGCGCGAGCAGAAGGGCCCCCGGGCCAGCCGCAACCCGCTGCAGACGGTCACCCTGCTCGACGCGATCGAGGAGCACGGCTTCGACGCGGCCTTCGGCGGCGCCCGCCGCGACGAGGAGAAGGCCCGCGCCAAGGAGCGGGTGTTCTCCTTCCGCGACGAGTTCGGGCAGTGGGACCCCAAGAACCAGCGCCCGGAGCTGTGGTCGCTCTACAACGGCCGGCACCACCGCGGCGAGCACATCCGGGTCTTCCCGCTGTCGAACTGGACCGAGCTCGACATCTGGCAGTACATCGGCCGCGAGGGCATCGAGCTCCCGTCGATCTACTTCGCCCACCGCCGGGAGCTGTTCCTCCGCGACGGGATGCTGCTCTGGCCGAACGAGCACGTCCGGCCGGCCGAGGGCGAGGACGTCTTCGAGGCGACGGTGCGCTACCGCACCGTCGGGGACGTCACCTGCACCGGCGCCGTGGAGTCCGCGGCGCGCACCGTCGACGACATCGTCGAGGAGGTCGCCGCCACGCGGGTCACCGAGCGGGGCGCGACCCGCGCCGACGACCGGGCCAGCGAGGCCGCGATGGAAGACCGCAAGCGTGAGGGGTACTTCTGATGGAGATGCTGCGGGTCGCCACCGCCGGTTCGGTGGACGACGGGAAGTCGACGCTGATCGGCCGGCTGCTGTACGACACCAAGTCGATCTTCAGCGACCAGCTCGAGGCCGTGGAGCGCACCAGCGCGGCGCGCGGTGACGAGTACACCAACCTGGCGCTGCTCACCGACGGCCTGCGCGCCGAGCGGGAGCAGGGCATCACCATCGACGTCGCCTACCGGTACTTCGCGACGCCGAAGCGGAAGTTCATCGTCGCCGACACCCCCGGGCACATCCAGTACACCAGGAACATGGTCACCGGGGCCTCGACGGCGAACGCCGCGCTGATCCTGGTGGACGCCCGCAAGGGCCTGCTCGAGCAGAGCCGCCGCCACGCCTTCCTCGCCTCGCTGCTGCGCGTCCCGCACCTGGTGCTGTGCGTCAACAAGATGGACCTGGTCGGCTACGACCAGGCCGTCTTCGACGCCATCGCCGAGGAGTTCCGGCAGTTCGCCGCGAAGCTCGACGTCGCGGACCTGACCGTCATCCCGGTGTCCGCGCTGGCCGGCGACAACATCGTCACCCGGTCGGCGAACATGCCCTGGTACGAGGGCACCTCGCTGCTGCACCACCTGGAGGAGCTGCACATCGCCTCCGACCGGAACCTGATCGACGCGCGGTTCCCGGTGCAGTACGTCGTCCGCCCGTTCTCCGAGTCCCACCCGGACTACCGCGGTTACGCGGGCCAGGTGGCCGGTGGCGTGCTCAAGCCCGGGGACGACGTCGTCGTGCTGCCCTCGGGCCTGCCGTCCCGGATCGCCGCCATCGAGACCAAGGACGGCCCGGTCGCCGAGGCCTTCCCCCCGATGTCGGTGACCGTGCGGCTGGAGGACGAGATCGACATCTCCCGCGGGGACATGATCTGCCGGCCCAACAACCAGCCGGCCGTCTCGCAGGACGTCGAGGCGATGGTCTGCTGGCTGCACGAGGAGCCGATGCGCCCGGGCGGCAAGTACGCGATCAAGCACACGACGCGGTCGGCGCGCGCGATGGTCAAGGACCTGCGCTACCGGCTCGACGTGAACTCGCTGCACCGCGACGAGGACGCGGCCACGCTCGCCCTCAACGAGATCGGCCGGCTGCGGCTGCGGGTCACCGCCCCGCTGTTCACCGACCCCTACCGGGTCAACCGGACCACGGGCAGCTTCATCCTGGTGGACGAGAGCAGCAACGCGACGGTCGGCGCCGGGATGGTGCTGTAGCCCCTTCCTGGGTCGTGCCCGGGCGGGCGGACGTGTTCCCCGGTCGTCAGCCGGACGACGGGGGGCGTTCACCCGCCCGGCACCCCGGCCGGTCACCATCGGACCGTGCAGGACGACGCTGCGTCGAGACGCCCCCGTGGCAGGCTCCCGCTCCCCGGCGACCGGGCGCACCGGCTGGCCCCGAGGTACGAGCTCTGGCTGGTGGGCGGGGACACCGGCGAGGAACCCGTCCTCGTGTGGACCCGCCACCGGTTCCGGGCGCTGGCCGAGCTCTCCCTCCGCGAGGAGCGCAAGCACCTGCGGCTGCGCCCGGCCCGGCTCGTCGTCCACGACCGGCGCTCCCCCGCCGGCTGAGCGCTACGGCCTGGGAGCACGCTCCAGCGCCTCGAGCACCAGCCGGGCGCACGCCTCGACGTCCTTGCCGGTGGTGTCGACGGTGACCTCCGCGTCGGTGGGCGCCTCGTAGGGGTCGCTGATCCCGGTGAACGCCGGGATCTCCCCGCGGCGCGCCTTCGCGTACAGGCCCTTGCGGTCGCGCGCCTCGCACTCGGCGAGCGGCGTGGCGACGTGCACCAGGACGAAGCTGCCCCGCCCCGCCTGCCCCTCGACCTCCCGCCGGACGTCGGCGCGCACCGCCGCGTACGGGGCGATCGGCGCGCAGACGGCGGTCCCGCCGTGCTTGGCGATCTGCGCGGCCACCCAGCCGATCCGCCGCACGTTGGTGTCCCGGTCCTGCTGCGAGAAGCCGAGCCCGGCCGACAGGTGGTGGCGCACCTCGTCCCCGTCGAGCAGCGTGACCGCCGAGCCGGCCTCGAGCAGCAGCTCGACCACGCGCCCGGCGATCGTCGACTTCCCCGCGCCCGACAGCCCGGTGAAGAACAGCACCGTGCCGCCGGTGCGGGCGGGCTCGGGGTCGACCCGCTCCCCGAGCAGGGTCCCGCCGTACCGGTCGGCCAGCTCGCCCCAGGGCAGCTCCGGGTGGGCGGCGGTGACCGGCACCAGCACCAGCTCGACCTCGCGGCCGGTGGCGCGCACACCCGCCCAGGCCGCGGCGCCGCTGGAGACCGCGGCGGAGTCCGCCGGGGCACCGGCCACGGGCAGCAGCGCCAGGACGCGGTCCGGCAGCTCCGCGGGGTCGGCCGGCGGGCGGCCGACCCAGGCGGCGGCCGCCGTCCAGCCGAGGTCGGCCAGCCGCCGGGCCACCGTCGCGGGCGAGCGCCAGCGCGGGATCTCGGCCACCGCCAGCCCGTCGCCCTCGCGGACGGCCACCGGCACGCCCTGGGCGTCCTCGAACGCCTCACCGGGCGGCAGCTCGGGCACCGCGGCGCCCAGGCCGAAGTGGTAGCGGGCCACGGCGGCCACCTGGGCGTCGGTCAGTCGGGCGCGAGCGGGCACGCCGCCATCCTCCCAGGGGACCGGCCGCGGACCGCGCGGCCGCTCACCCCGCGGGGTGAGCTCAGCTGGCCCCGTCGAACAGGCTGGTGACCGAGCCGTCCTCGAAGACCTCCTTGATCGCCCGGGCGAGCAGCGGGGCGATGGACAGGACGGTGAGCTTGTCGAAGTGGCGGGCCGGCTCGATCGGCAGCGTGTTGGTCACGATGACCTCGCTGATCTTGCTGTTGGACAGCCGCTCGACGGCCGGCCCGGACAGCACGCCGTGCGTGGCGGTGACGATGACATCCGCGGCGCCGGCGTCGAACAGCGTCTCGGCGGCCTTCACGATCGTGCCGCCGGTGTCGATCATGTCGTCGACCAGGATGCAGACCCGGCCCTCGACCTCGCCGACGACGCGGTTGGCGACGACCTCGTTGGCCACCAGCGGGTCGCGGGTCTTGTGGATGAAGGCCAGCGGGACGCCGCCGAGCTTGTCGCTCCACCGCTCCGACACCCGGACGCGGCCGGAGTCGGGCGAGACGACGGTGATGTCCCGGTCGCCCCAGCGCTCGCAGACGTGGTTGACCAGGAGGTCGAGGGCGAAGAGGTGGTCCACCGGGCCGTCGAAGAAGCCCTGGATCTGCGCGGTGTGCAGGTCGACGGTCATCAGCCGGTCGGCGCCCGCCGTCTTGAACATGTCGGCGACCAGGCGGGCGGAGATCGGCTCCCGGCCGCGGTGCTTCTTGTCCTGCCGGGCGTAGGGGAAGAACGGCGCGACGACGGTGATCCGCTTGGCCGAGGCGCGCTTGAGCGCGTCGACCATGATCAGCTGCTCCATGAGCCAGGTGTTGATCGGCGCGGTGTGGCTCTGCACCACGAAGGCGTCGCACCCGCGCACGGACTCCTCGAACCGCACGAACAGCTCGCCGTTGGCGAACTCGTACGCGGCGGTGGGGGTGGGCGTCACGCCGAGGTGACCGGCGATCTCGTCGGCCAGCGCGGGGTAGGCCCGGCCGGAGAAGAGCATCATGCTCTTGTTCGTCGTCTGCCGGATCGCACTCATCGGCTCGGTGTCCCTAGCTGTCGTGGGCCGCACGGGAGGGCTCGGACGGGCCCGCCCCGGGTGCCTGGGTCCGGCCCTCGGCCGCTGCCGCGGCCTCCGCAGCGGGCGTTCCGGACCGTCGGCGACGCACCCAGCCTGCCACATTCCGCTGAGGTGCCCGCGCGACGGCCATGGCGCCGGGGGGCACGTCGGAGGTGATCACCGACCCCGCGGCGGTGTAGGCACCGTCCCCCACCGTGACCGGTGCCACGAACATGTTGTCGGCGCCGGTGCGCGCGTGCTCCCCGATCGTGGTGCGGTGCTTGGCCACGCCGTCGTAGTTCACGAAGACCGTGGCCGCCCCGATGTTGGTGCCGCGGCCGATGGTCGCGTCGCCCACGTAGGACAGGTGCGGGATCTTCGCCCCCTCCCCGACCTGCGCGTTCTTGGTCTCCACGAAGGTGCCGACCTTGGCCCCGGTGGCGAGGTCGGTGCCCGGGCGCAGGTAGGCGAACGGGCCGACGGAGACCCGCGCGCCGATCCGCGCCCCCACCGCGTGCGCCCGCACCACGGTGGCCCCCTCCCCCACCTCGGTGTCCTCGAGCGTGGTGTCCGGGCCCACGTGGGCAGCGTCACCCACCGAGGTCACCCCGCGGAGGTGGGTGCCGGGCTCCAGGACGGCGTCCCGCCCCACCGCCGCGGTGACGTCGACCCACGTCGTCTGCGGGTCGACGACGGTGACGCCGCTGCGCATCAGCGCGTCGAGCACGCGGTCGTTGAGGGTGCGGCGGCGCGCGGCGAGCTCCACGCGGTCGTTGCAGCCGAGCACGTCGTCGGGGTCCTCGGCGCGGACGGCGGCCGTCGGGGCCCCACCGTCGACCAGCGGCGCGAGCGCGTCGGTGAGGTACTGCTCGCCCTGCGCGTTCGACGTCCCGAGCCCGGCCAGGACCCGGCGCAGGGTGCCGGCGTCCGCGACGTAGACGCCGGCGTTGACCTCGCGGAGGGCGCGCTGCTCGTTGGTGGCGTCCCGCTCCTCGACGATGGCCCGCGGGGCGCCGCGGTCGTCGCGGACGATCCGCCCCAGGCCGGTGGGGTCCTCGACCTCGGCGGTGAGGACGGTGAAGACGCTGCCGGCGGCGTCGTGCGCGGCGACGAGCCCGGTGAGCGTCCGGCTGGTCAGCAGCGGGGAGTCCCCGTTCACCACGAGGACGGAGCCCTCCAGGTCGGGGACGGCGGTCAGCGCGACGCCCGCCGCGTGCCCCGAGCCGAGCTGCTCCTCCTGCACGACCGCGAGCGCGTCGGGCGCGATCTCCGCGAGGTGCGCCGCCACCTGCTCCCGGCCGGAGCCGACGACGACGACCGTCCGGTCCGCCGCGAGCGGCGCGGCCGCGGCCAGGACGTGGCCGAGCATGCTGCGGCCCCCCAGCGGGTGCAGCACCTTGGGCGTGGACGAGCGCATCCGCGTGCCCTGCCCGGCGGCCAGGACCACGACGGCGGCCACCGTCGGCGTGGCGGGGGCGTTGACCGGCTGCACGTGGGTCACGGAACTCCTCAGGAGGCGACGGCTGGTTGCGCTGGGGGACTCGGACTCGAACCGAGACTTCCCGGCTCCAAAGGCCGGCGGGCTGCCGATTACCCCATCCCCCATCCCCGGGCCGCTGCCGGCCCGGGAGGCGCCGGGTGGAGCGGCGCCCCCCGCGAGCCTAGGGCCCCGCCGGTCCGCGGGGCACGCGCACGGCCACCCCCGGGCACCCGGTCCGGTCGCCGCCCCGGGGGCGGTGGCGTACGTTACGGCCACGCAGCCGGGCAGAGCGCGCACCGGCACACTCCCCCCACCGGTCGCCCTCGGAGGCCCCTTGTCCGCTCCTGCCCGCACCCGGCCCATGGCCCCTCCGCGCCCCGCGGACCCGCACGCCGGGCTCCCGGCCAACGCGATCGGCCGGCGGAAGAGCGTCCTGGAGATCGTCACCCTCTACGTCTTCGTGGTGGTTCCCTTCCTCGCCCTGGCCGCGGTCGTCCCGGCCGTCTGGGGCTGGGGGCTCTCCTGGCTCGACGTCGGGCTGGCGGTGGGCTTCTACTTCGCCACCCTGCTGGGCGTGACCGTGGGCTACCACCGGTACTTCACGCACGGTTCGTTCAAGGCCAAGCGGCCGCTGCGGCTGGCGCTGGCCGTCGCCGGGTCCATGGCGATCCAGGGCCCCGTGGTGCAGTGGGTGGCCGACCACCGGCGGCACCACGCCTTCTCCGACCGCGAGGGCGACCCGCACTCGCCGTGGCGGTACGGCACCGGCGCCGGCGCCCTGCTCAAGGGCATGTTCCACGCCCACCTGGGCTGGCTGTTCGAGCGGCGCAAGACCAACGCCGAGCGCTACGCGCCCGACCTGCTCAAGGACCCCGCGCTGGTGATGACCGGCCGGCTGTTCGTGGTGTGGGCGGCGGTCAGCGTCTTCCTGCCCGCGCTCATCGGCGGGGTGGTGACCGGCAGCTGGGCCGGGGCCTGGTCGGCCTTCTTCTGGGCGGGCCTGGTGCGCATCGCCCTGCTGCACCACGTCACCTGGTCGATCAACTCGGTCTGCCACGTGGTCGGCGACCGCCCGTTCGTCTCCCCGGGCCGCGACCGGGCGACCAACTTCTGGCCGCTGGCGATCCTCAGCGCCGGCGAGTCCTGGCACAACCTGCACCACGCCGACCCGACGTGCGCCCGCCACGGCGTGCTGCGCGGGCAGATCGACATCAGCGCCCGGGTGATCTGGGTGTTCGAGAAGCTGGGCTGGGCCTGGGGCGTGAAGTGGCCCGACCCGGTGCGGCTGGCCGCCAAGCGCCGGGAGCCCGCGACCGCCGTCGCCTGATCCCCGCGCCCGGTGGGGCCCGGCAGCGTCAGCCGACGAGCCGGGCCCCCGGGACGGGGCCGGTGACCGCCCGCACGGTGCGGAAGACCCCGACGCCGGACAGCTCCGCCGCGAGCCGGACGGCGTCCCGCTCGTCGGCCGCCAGCGCGGCCACGGTGGGGCCCGAGCCGCTGAGCAGCGCGGCGACGGCACCGGCGTCCTCGGCCGCCCGCAGCGCGCGGCGGAGGTCGGGCCGCAGCGCCAGGGCAGCCGGCTGCAGGTCGTTGGCCAGGGCGGCCGCGAACCCCGCCGTCGACCCCCCGCGCAGCGCGGCCAGCAGCGGCTCGGCCGGGCTCGGCCCGGTCACGTCCGGCACCCGGCCGTCGGCCCGCATGCGGTCCAGCTCGCCGTAGACGGCAGGGGTGGAGAGCCCCTCGCCGGCGATGCCGAGGACCCAGTGCCACTGCCCGGTCGCCAGCACCGGGGAGACCTGCTCCCCCCGGCCGGTGCCCAGGGCCACCCCGCCGACGAGGCCGAACGGGACGTCGCTGCCGAGCTCGGCGGCCAGCCGCAGCAGGTCCTCGTGCGCGGCGCGGGTGCCCCACAGCGCGTCCAGCGCGACCAGCGTCGCCGCGGCGTCGGCGCTGCCCCCGGCCAGCCCGCCGGCCACCGGGATCCGCTTCACCACGTCCAGGTCCGCATCGGCGGGGACGCCCGCGTGCCGGGCCAGCAGCTCCGCCGCCCGCCAGACGAGGTTGGTGCGGTCGGCGGGCACCTGCCCCGCACCGGCGCCGCCCTCGCCGGTCATGCGCAGCGACAGGCCCTCGCCCGGCCGCGCGGTGACGGTGTCGTGCAGCGAGACGGCGAGGTAGACGGTGTGCAGCGCGTGGTACCCGTCCTCCCGCAGCGGCCCGACGCCCAGGTGCACGTTGATCTTCGCGGGGGCCTGGACCACCACCGCGTCGCGGTCGTTCACGGCTGCACCTCCTCGGTGGCCGCCAGCCGGGCGAAGTCGGTGACCGAGAGCTGCTCGCCACGGGCGGTCGGGTCGATGCCGGCGGCACGGAGGCGCTGCTCGGCGGCGCCCGGGCTGCCCGCCCAGCGCGCCAGCGCCGCCCGGAGACCCTTGCGGCGCATCCCGAAGGCGGCGTCGACGGCGGCGAACGTCGCCACCCGGTCCCCCGCGGGCGGCGGCCGGCGGACGAGGGCGACGAGGCCGGAGTCGACGTTCGGCTCGGGCCAGAAGACCCGGCGGCCGACGTTGCCGGCCCGGCGCACCTCGCCGTACCAGGCGGCCTTCACCGAGGGCACTCCGTAGGCGGGGGTGCCGGGTGCCGCGGCCAGCCGCTCGGCCACCTCGGCCTGGACGAGCACCAGCGCCCGGTCCAGCGTGGGCAGGAGCTCGAGCAGGTGCAGCAGCACCGGGACGGCGACGTTGTAGGGCAGGTTGGCCACCAGCGCGGTGGGCGGCGGCCCCGGCAGCTCCCGGACCCGCAGGGCGTCGTCGCGGACGACGGCCAGCCGGTCGGCCAGGTCCGGCCGCCGCGAGGCGACCGTCTCCGGCAGCAGGTCGGCCAGCCGCGGGTCGATCTCGACCGCGGTCACCCGCGCGGCGGCCGGCAGCAGCCCGAGGGTGAGCGACCCCAGCCCGGGGCCGACCTCGAGCACGACGTCGTCCGGTCGCACCTCGGCGGTGCGGACGATCCGCCGGATGGTGTTCGCGTCGTGCAGGAAGTTCTGCCCGAGCGTCTTGGTGGGCCGCAGGTCGAGCCGCTGGGCCAGCTCGCGGATGGCGGCCGGGCCCAGCAGCCCGTCGGCCTGCTCGGGTTCGGTGCTCAGCGGATCAGTTGAACAGGCGCGGGCCGCAGTGCGGCCACTGACCGGCACCGGAGCGCTGGTACAGCAGCTGCGCGCGGTAGGTCTGCTCGTCGGCCGAGGCGGCCGCGGGGTCACCGGCACCGCCCACGGAGTTCCAGGTCGCCTGCGAGAACTGGTACATGCCGCGGTACTTGCCGGTGCCGCTGACCGCGGTCGGGCGGCCGCCGGACTCGCACGCCGCCAGCGCGGCCCAGTTCAGCCCGTCGGCGGACGGCCGGTTGACCGGGCGGGCCTTGGTGCCCACAGCGACCTGCTCGTCGACCGGCTCGCGGGTGACCGAGGTCGACAGCGTCTCGCGGCCGGTCTCGGCGCCGTCGACGACGGTCACGCGGTAGGTGGTCACCTGCTCGCCGTCGACCCCCGGCACGGTCACCGTCTCGTCGCCCTGGAACGCCTCCGGGTCCTGCGTCTCCACCCGGCCGTGCGCCACCGGCGTGGTCTCGGTGACCTCGGAGACCTGCACCCGGAACACCTGCAGGCGCATCCGGTTCAGCAGCGCCTGCTCCAGGCGCAGGCTGGTGCGGTCGGTGCCGCTGAGCGCGATGCCCTGCTCGGCGAGCAGGTCGCCGGCGGTGGCGGCGGTCGTGGTGACCACCCGCTCCTGGCCGTCGGCGACGAGCACGACCTCCTTGGGCGTGGTGATGCTCAGCCGCATGCCCTCCAGCGGCACGCGCTCGCTGCGGCTGGCCGACACGACCAGGTCCTCCGCGCGGAAGCCCAGCTGCTCCAGCGCCTCCTCGACCGACAGCGCCGTCACCTGCACCTGGCGGGAGACGCCGTCGACGGTGAGCTCCAGCGGCCGCGCCCGGGTGAGGACGACGGCGTCGCCGTCGGCCACCGCCTGGTCCGGGCCCGGCAGCACGACGTCGTGGGCCGCGAGGGTGAGCCCCTCCTCCTCGAGCACCTCCGCCACCGTGCCGGCGTAGGTGCCGACGTCCCGGGTCTGCCCGTCCACGGTCAGCGCGACGGACTTCTGGGCGAGGAAGAAGGCCAGCGTCCCGCCCACCAGTCCGAGCAGGACGAGGGCGAAGAGGCTGAGCTGCAGGGAGCGGCGCACGACACTTCCAGGGGTCACAGAACCCGGGCAGGAGAGCGGCGGGACCGCCGGAGCGGCCCGGTCGCATCGGCGGCGCGGGCGGCTGCGGCCGGGTTCCCCCGGCGCGGCGTCACCCGGGTCGTCGCTCCACCCCGGCTGTCGGTCACGACACGATAACGAACACTCTGCGCTTGGCTACGGCGCACACGAGTGAAGCAGAGGCCGACGGCTGCGCTGTGTCGACTCGCCGACACGTCGAGTCATGGCCACGCCGACACGGTCACCCGGGCGGGTGCCGGGCCACGTGCGCCCGGCGTGACCAACCGCACGGCGGAGGGCTCAGCCGGCCAGCGCAGGTGTGCTGGCCGGGACCGGCCGCAGCCAGCGCAGCAGGAACGCGGCCACCGCGACCCCCGCGGCCAGCGCCGAGAACCCCCCGGCCACGAAGGCGACGGGCAGCACGTCGAACCCCTCGCCGACGCGCTCCCCGAGGTCGAGGCCCACCCGCAGCAGCAGCGTGCCCAGCGGGAGGAGGGCGCTCACGCTCGCCGCCGCGACGACGAGGTGAGCCGTCCACGTCCGCAGCGCCTCGTCGACCGGCACGTCGGCGCCCTCGGCGGGCAGCGGGCGGACCAGGGCGCGCAGCAGCGCCGCCTCGGCGAGCAGCCACGCCGCCAGCGGCACGCCGACCAGGGCCCAGGCCACCGGGCCGCCCAGGTCGCCCGAGGACCACGACCACCCGGCCAGCCCGAGCTCCGCGGCGACCACCGCGCGCATCGGCCACACCAGCCAGCCCGAGATCTGCTCCCCCTGGCGCGGGCGGCGCGGCGGCGCGCTCAGCTGCCACCGCGGCCGCGGCCGGGTGACCTCGGCGAGCAGCACACCCGCCAGCGAGCCGAGCACGAGCAGCGGCACCCAGAGGAAGACCGACGCCTCGGCGAGGACCACGACGCTCGCCACCACCCCGGCGATGCCCAGCAGCAGGCCGAGCCGCCGCCAGCGGCGGCCGTGCTGCGCCTGGCGCTGCAGCGTCGCCGTCCCCTCGGGCGTGGGGGTGGCCAGCTCCACCGCCGCCCCGGCGACCGCCCGCCGTCCGGCCGCCAGCCCCCACGCACGGGCCAGCAGCACGCCCGGCACGAGGAGAGCCACGAAGAGCACGACGGCGATGAGACGACCCACGGAAACATTGTCCTCCTCCGGAGGACACCGCGGCCATGAGCCGTTCCCCTGTTGCCACGAGCGCGTCCATCGCACCTGCGCGGGACCCTCCGGGCCCCACTCGGCGCGATCGTGCTGCAC
>NZ_SSXA01000209.1 GCF_021698975.1 Blastococcus sp. KM273128
GCCTCACGGACCCGGTCGCGCAGCGCCTCGTGCACCTGCCGCCAGGTGCCATCGGCGCTCCAAGCCCGAAACCAGCGGTAGGCGACATCCCAGGGGGCCAGGTCGTGAGGCACCAGCCGCCAGGAACAACCGGTGCGCAGCACATACAGGATCGTGTCGAGGACCAGCCGGCGGTCGAACTTCAACGGCCGGCCGCCGTGGCGCGGATTGCGCACCGGCAGCAACGGTTCGATCCGCGCCCACTGGCCGTCGGTCAGCGAGCTGTCATACCGGGAAGAAGCCGCAGACCGCGGCTGGCATGTACAGACACACATCCACCCGGACCATCACCGAC
>NZ_SSXA01000210.1 GCF_021698975.1 Blastococcus sp. KM273128
TGAGGGTATTGCTATAGATGGACGGGTATGCATCTACACAACCACAGCAAAAACAACCAATGAAGATTTCGTTGAAATTGGTCATATCCAGCCAGCTGATCTGAACAGTATATCCAGCAAACTTGAATTTGAAGAACAGCTTCAAAGCTGTGTAAATGCGCTTGGAATTGAGTGTGGAAATCTGCATGTTGAATTTTGGGTCACACCTGAGAAAAAAATTGTATGGGGAGAATTTCACGTGCGTCAAGGCGGAGATTTTATTGCGCCGGATCTTGTGTCAGCTGTGCGACCAGGGATCGACTACTATGGAAATCTGATTGATTCTT
>NZ_SSXA01000211.1 GCF_021698975.1 Blastococcus sp. KM273128
TGCCACGCTCGGCGGTCGGGCCGATCATCCGACGCGCCTCGGCAACGCCCTGGTCACGCAGCGTGTCCGACACCACCTGGGGCCGACACGCCGGGCGCGTCCTCCTCGACCTGCGGGAGGGACGCTGCGGTCGTCAGGGCTCCGGCCACTCCAGTCACACGGGCAACGCTAGTCACGACTCGGTAACGGTTCCGCGAAGGTGGTCGACGCGGCGCGCCCGGCGTGTCGGCCCCAGGTGGTGTCGGACACGCTGCGTGACCAGGGCGTTGCCGAGGCGCGTCGGATGATCGGCCCGACCGCCGAGCGTGGCA
>NZ_SSXA01000212.1 GCF_021698975.1 Blastococcus sp. KM273128
GGTGCCGCTCGCACAGCAGCCCTGAGTTCTCCAGCGAGGTCTCCCCGCCGTCGGCCCAGTGCACCAGGTGGTGCACGTCGCACCAGTGGGCGGGGGCGTGGCAGCCGGCGAAGACGCAGCCGCCGTCGCGGGCCTCCACCGCCCGGCGCAGGTGGCGGGGTACCACCCGGTGGGTGCGGCCCACGTCCAGCGGCTGGCCCTCGGGGCCGAGCACGATGCGGGTGATGCCGCCGTCGCAGGCCAGCCAGCGGGCTCGGGCGGCGGAGATGGTGGCGCCGAAGCCGAGGGTGGCCGCGCCGGGCCCGGCG
>NZ_SSXA01000213.1 GCF_021698975.1 Blastococcus sp. KM273128
CGCGGCTGGGCGAGGACCACGAGCACGCGCGGCTGCTGGCCAAGCGGCTGGGCGTCGACCCGGCGACGGTGGAGACCAACATGGTGGTGCTCGACGGCGGCCCGGTCGACGTCGAGGTGCGTGACCAGCCGGATCCGGGTCGGGCTCACCTGCGAGACCAGCACGCCCCGCGCCTTCGCGGCCTCGGCGACCATCGGCGCCTCGACGCCGTCGAGCACCACCATGTTGGTCTCCACCGTCGCCGGGTCGACGCCCAGCCGCTTGGCCAGCAGCCGCGCGTGCTCGTGGTCCTCGCCCAGCCGCG
>NZ_SSXA01000214.1 GCF_021698975.1 Blastococcus sp. KM273128
CTCTTGCAGGGCCGGCCAGGTGTGTGGATGGGTAGGGGAGCGTCGTGTGGCGGTGGAAGCGGCGGAGTGATCCAGCCGTGGACGCCACACGAGTGAGAATGCAGGCATGAGTAGCGAGAGGGGAGTGAGAACCTCCCCCGCCGGAAGACCAAGGGTTCCTGGGCCAGGCTAATCCGCCCAGGGTGAGTCGGGACCTAAGGCGAGGCCGACAGGCGTAGTCGATGGACAACGGGTTGATATTCCCGTACCCGCGAAGGAACGCCCATGCTGAACCCAGCGATGCTAACCCACCGACGCCGGT
>NZ_SSXA01000215.1 GCF_021698975.1 Blastococcus sp. KM273128
GTTGTGCAGATTTTGACAGCCACGTCAGGAGTGCATCTTTCTGGTGGGCCGTCCTATGTTCGCGTGTCTCGATCGCCTTGCCATGCCAAGCCGCCCGAAGGCGGTCCAGCGACAAGTCTGGGGCCAGGCTGAGTCCGGCGTACTCGCGGCGATCAGATTCGAGGTAGTCCGTGGCCGCTGCGCTGTATCCCGCGATGCCCGTGTGCGGTGCTCCGTCCCTGGGGTACAAGAGCAGGCCCTTTCTGGCGGCGAGTTCTACGAAGTGGGCTTCGTTCACTGCCGTGCAAGCGACACTGCGGA
>NZ_SSXA01000216.1 GCF_021698975.1 Blastococcus sp. KM273128
CGCCCGGACGCCGGGGACGGTCGAGGACCTGCACGCGGCCGACGCCGTGTGGCTGCTCTCGGGCGTGCGCGGCGCCGTGCCGGTGCACACCCTCGACGGACACGCTGCCGACCAGACTTCCCGGCGCACCTGGGTTTCACGCTACCCGGCGAGCAGTTCCCCGACCCGCGGGGAGAGCCCGGCGTCGCCGCGCCGGACGCCGTCGAGGGTGTGCACCGGCACGGCGCCGCGCACGCCCGAGAGCAGCCACACGGCGTCGGCCGCGTGCAGGTCCTCGACCGTCCCCGGCGTCCGGGCG
>NZ_SSXA01000217.1 GCF_021698975.1 Blastococcus sp. KM273128
GAGCAGCGCGGGCCACAGCCGCTCCCGCTCGACGGCGTGGTGCCCGAGCAGCACCCGCGCGACCAGGTCGGCGTGCCCAGTGAGCTCGGTGGTGCGGGCGGCGTCGCCGGGAGGCGCCCAGGAGGCGAGCTCGGCCAGCATCCGCAGCTCCCGGTGCACGGCCCGGTGCAGCACCCGCTCGTAGGCGGTCGCGGCGCTGCCCGCACCACCGAGCTCACTGGGCACGCCGACCTGGTCGCGCGGGTGCTGCTCGGGCACCACGCCGTCGAGCGGGAGCGGCTGTGGCCCGCGCTGCTC
>NZ_SSXA01000218.1 GCF_021698975.1 Blastococcus sp. KM273128
GCCGAGCGGCGGCGGAAGGTGCGGCAGCGGGCCGCCGATGTGACCGTGCGCCCGGTCGGGGACGGGATGAGCGAGCTGCGCGCCCTGCTCCCGCACCCCGACGCCCGGGCCTGCCGGGACGCCGTCGACCAGCACGCCCGGGCGGCGCGGGAGGCCGGGGACGGCCGGCCGGTCGGGATGCTGCGCGCCGGAGCGCTGGCCGACCTGGTGCTGCGCCCGTGGCAGGACCAGCCCGCGGTCACCGCCCAGCTCACCGTGGTCGCCCCGCTGCCGGCGCTCACCCCCACCCGCTTCCT
>NZ_SSXA01000023.1 GCF_021698975.1 Blastococcus sp. KM273128
CGGGCGCCCTGCTGGTGGTGCACCCGGACCGGGCGCCGGTGTCGGCCCTGGCGCCGCTGCTCGAGCTCGACGGCCGGCGCGGCTTCGTCGTCGAGGACATGACCGACGTCGACGCGTTCGGCCCCGCCGGCGGGGTGGACCTCCCGGACGGTCCCGTCTACGCCGTCAGGGGGCTGGACCGAGGCGACGGGATGCGGAACCGGAGCCCCGACGAGGCGCTGCCCGCCCTGGGTGCTGCCGGCCGGACCCCGCTCACCCTGGGCGAGGGGGTCCACTGGCTGCTGCAGTGCCCCGGGGTGCTGGCGCGCAACGCCTGCTTCATGACCGTCGGCTCGCGGCTGCGGAGGCCCTCCGGCCGCCTCGACGCCCGGACGCCGGCGCTGTGGATCAGCAACGGCACGGGCCGCGACGGGCGCGCGCGGCGGGGCGCCCCGAAGGTCGGCTGGTGCTGGGCCGGCAACCGGCACACCTGGCTGGGCTTCGCCTCGGCCGCCGACCGCATCCCGCTCTGACCCCGGGGCACGGGAGGCTCTACGTGCGGCTCCGAGGCCGGTGCCGCGCGGGGAGCTCCCCGCGCCTACCTCGGGCTCAGCGGACGTTGCCCAGCTCGGCCGCGATGGTCGTGTCCTCGCCGTGGCCGGTCTTCACGACCGTGTCCCCGTGCAGGGTGAGCAGCTGCGCCCGGATCGAGTTCACGATCGTCGGGTGGTCGCTGAACGACCGCCCCGTCGCGCCCGGCCCGCCGCAGAACAGGGTGTCGCCGGTGAAGACGGTGCGCAGGTCGGCCGCGTGCAGGCAGGTGCTGCCGGGCGAGTGACCCGGCGTGTGCAGCGCGACCAGCCGGGTGCCGGCGACGTCGAAGCGCGTGCCCGCCTGCAGCTCCTCGTCGGGCGCGGCATCCGCGTGCGTCATGTCCCAGAGCATCCGGTCGGCGGGGTTGAACCAGATCGGGGCGCCGGTCGCCTCGCGGAGGGCGGGGGCGGCGGTGATGTGGTCGTTGTGCCCGTGGGTCAGGACGATCGCGGTCACCTTCCGGCCGCCGATCGCCGCCACGATGGGCGCGGCGTCGTGCGGCGCGTCGATCACCAGCACCTCGTCGTCGTCCCCGACCAGCCAGACGTTGTTCTCGACGTCGAAGTCCTGCCCGTCCAGCGAGAAGACGCCCGGGACCACGACCTGCTCGATGCGGGCGCTCACCTGCCGAACACCACCACGGAGCGCAGGACGTCGCCGGCGTGCATCTTGTGGAACGCCTCCTCGACGTCGTCCAGCCCGATCGTCTCGGTGACGAACGCGTCGAGGGGGAACCGGCCCTGCAGGTAGAGGTCGACGAGCATCGGGAAGTCGCGGCTGGGCAGGCAGTCGCCGTACCAGGAGGACTTCACCGCCCCGCCCCGGCCGAAGACCTCGATCGCCGGGAGGGTGATCTCCATGTCCGGCGTCGGGACGCCGACCATGACCACGCGGCCGGCGAGGTCGCGGGCGTAGAACGCCTGCTCGAACACCTTCGGGTGGCCGACCGCGTCGATGGCGACGTCGACGCCGAACCCGCCGGTGAGCGCCCGGATCGCCTCGACCGGGTCGGTCTCCTTGGAGTTGACCGTGTGGGTGGCGCCGAACTGCCGGGCCCACTCCAGCTTCCGGTCGTCGATGTCGACGGCGATGATCGTGGACGCGCCGGCGAGCGTGGCGCCCGCCACCGCGGCATCGCCGACGCCGCCGCAGCCGAACACGGCGACGGTCTCCCCGCGCTGCACGCCACCGGTGTTGATCGCCGCACCGACGCCGGCCATGACGCCGCAGCCCAGCAGGCCGGCGGCCGTCGGCGGGGCGGCCGGGTCGACCTTCGTGCACTGGCCGGAGTGGACCAGCGTCTTCTCGGCGAAGGCGCCGATGCCCAGGGCCGGGGAGAGCTCCGTGCCGTCGGCGAGCGTCATCTTCTGCGCCGCGTTGTGGGTGTTGAAGCAGTACTGCAGCTCGCCCTTGCGGCAGGCGCGGCACTCACCGCACACCGCCCGCCAGTTGAGGACGACGTAGTCGCCGACCGCCACGTTGGTGACACCCTCGCCCACGGCGGAGACGACGCCCGCGGCCTCGTGGCCGAGCAGGAACGGGAAGTCGTCGTTGATCCCGCCCTCGCGGTAGTGGAGGTCGGTGTGGCAGACCCCGCACGCCTGCACGTCGACGACCGCCTCGCCGGGCCCCGGGTCCGGCACCACGATCGTCTCCACCGTGACCGGCCGGCCCTTGCCGCGGGCCACCACACCTCGCACCTCGTACGCCATGCAACGGAGCCTAGGACGTGCTCCGGACCGCGTCCGAGGCCGTCCGGGTCGATGAACAGTGCGGCACACCCTGGTCACAGATGCCTGTTGAACGCGCAACCTGCTGGCGTACGACGTACTGTGCCACGCGATAGCGACCCAGATCACAGATCATCGGGCGCGTCCCGGTCGCGTCCAACCGGCCGTACCGGTCCCGTCCCCGGAGGTTGTCCCCGTGGCAGTACCCGCCTTCCTGGCTCGCGACCGCATCGTCGCCAAGCCAGGCTTCAACCGCTGGCTCATCCCGCCGGCCGCGCTCGCCGTGCACCTGTGCATCGGCCAGGCGTACGCAACCAGCGTCTACAAGACGGCGCTCGTCGAGCACTTCGACGCGAGCCTCACCGCGATCGGCATCATCTTCTCGATCGCCATCGTGATGCTCGGCCTCTCCGCTGCCGTCTTCGGCACCTGGGTGGACAAGAACGGGCCGCGCGCCGCGATGTTCACCTCGGCGGTCTTCTGGGTGAGCGGCTTCCTCGTCGGCTCGCTGGGCATCTACACCAACCAGCTCTGGCTGCTCTACCTCGGCTACGGCTTCCTCGGCGGCATCGGCCTGGGCATCGGCTACATCTCGCCGGTGTCCACGCTGATCAAGTGGTTCCCCGACCGCCCGGGTCTGGCCACCGGCATGGCGATCATGGGCTTCGGCGGTGGCGCGCTCATCGCCTCGCCGCTGTCCCGCCAGCTCATGAACTGGTACGACGCGAACTACGACCCGGCCGTCGCCGGCACGGTGCCCAGCGGCAACGCCGTCGCGGGCCTGTTCCTGACCCTCGGCCTGATCTACCTGGTCTTCATGATGTTCGGCGCGTTCATCGTCCGCGTGCCCGCGGCCAACTGGCGGCCGGACGGCTTCGACCCGTCGACCGTCAAGGCGAAGTCGCTGGTCACGACCGAGAACGTCTCGGCGAACAACGCCATCAAGACGCCGCAGTTCTGGCTGCTGTGGACCGTGCTGTTCTGCAACGTGACCGCCGGCATCGGCATCCTCGAGCAGGCCGCGCCGATGATCCAGGACTTCTTCCGGGAGGGCGACACCTCCACGGTCCTCGCCGCGACCGCGGCCGGGTTCGTGGGCCTGCTGTCGCTGTTCAACATGGCCGGCCGCTTCGTGTGGTCGTCCACGTCGGACTACATCGGCCGCAAGCCGATCTACATGGTCTACCTCGGCGTCGGCATCATCCTGTACGTCATCCTGGCCACCCTCGGCAGCACGGCGACCTGGATCTTCGTCCTCACCGCGGCGATCATCATCAGCTTCTACGGTGGTGGCTTCGCGACGGTGCCCGCGTACCTGCGCGACCTGTTCGGCACCTACCAGGTGGGCGCCATCCACGGCCGGCTGCTGACCGCCTGGGCGGCCGCCGGCATCGTCGGCCCGCTGATCATCAACGGCGTCCTCGACGCCCGCGGCACGCCGGGCCAGCTCGTCGCCGGTGACTACCGGCCCGCCCTGTTCATCATGGTCGGGCTGCTGGCCGTCGGCTTCGTGGCGAACCTGCTGATCAAGCCGGTCGCCGAGAAGTGGTGGGAGCCCAAGCAGACCGACATCCCGACCACGGCCGCCGAGCCGGAGAGGAGCACCGTCCGATGAGCACCCCCGCCTCCCGCACCGGCGAGCAGGCGACCACGCACACCCCGGTGGCGCTGATCGCCTTCGCCTGGACCCTGGTCGGCGTCCCGCTGGCCTACGGGCTGTACAACACCATCAAGGCGGCCAGCGCGCTGTTCGGCTGACCGTCCCGCTCTCCCCGACGCCCCCGTCCGCACCCGCGGACGGGGGCGTCTGGCTGTGCACCCCGTCGGCCTACCGGCCGACACGGCGGCCAGGTGCCGTCCCCCGCTCCATGGAGCCCGTCCGCCGCACCCGGCGGGGACCCTCCGGGCCCACCACCGGGCACGGCACCACCGCAGAGCGGCTCAGCGAAGGGGGCGCAACGGCAGGTGGGGGGCGAGATCGGCGCGGTTGCCGCTCGCGCTGACCGCGCCCGCGGCCAGCGCCTCGTCCCACGTCAGCTGCCCGGTGGCCAGCCGCAGCCAGGTGGCCGCATCGGTCTCGACGACGTTGGGCGGGGTGCCCCGGGTGTGCCGCGGCCCCTCGACGCACTGGACGGCGACGTGCGGCGGCACCCGGAGCTCCACGGAGCGGCCGGGCACCTGCTGGGCCAGCCAGCGCGCCGTCGTCTTCACGGCGGCCCCCAGCACCGCCCGGGGCGGCTGCTCGGCCTCCCCCGCCAGCCAGGCGCGCACCGGGTCGACCGCTGCGCGCAGCTCGTCGGCCGGGATGGGCGCCGGCATCAGGACGTCGGGACGGTGCCCGCCGGAACGGTGCCGACCGCGTCCTCGGGTGCCCCGAACAGGGCCGGCAGGGTGGCGCTCCAGGTGGCCCGCAGCTCGTCCAGCGGCAGCTCGACCAGCCCGTCGACCACCAGCGCGTCGCCGCCGGTCGTCCCGAGCTCGGTCACCGGCACGCCGGCCCAGCGGGCGGTGGTCTTCACCCCGCCCGGATCGGTGGTGGTGACGACGACGCGCGCCGTCGACTCGCTGAACAGCGCGGTGAACGGGTCCTCGCCCAGCTCCAGCCGGGCACCGACGCCGTGGCGCAGGGCCGACTCGGCCAGCCCCTGGGCGAGCCCGCCGTCGGCGAGGTCGTGGGCCGAGCCGATCAGCCCCTCGCGGGCCAGCGCGGCGAGCAGCTCGCCGAGCGCCTTCTCGGCCGCGAGGTCGACCGCGGGCGGCCGCCCGCCGAGGTGGCCGTGGACGACGCTCGCCCAGGCGGAACCGCCGAACTCGGGCCGGGTGTCCCCGAGCAGGAGGACCGTCTCACCGTCGGCGCGCCAGCCGCTGGGCACGCGCGTGCGGACGTCCTCGTGCACGCCCAGGACGCCGATGACCGGCGTCGGGTTGATTGCGACGTCGCCGGTCTGGTTGTAGAGGCTGACGTTGCCTCCGGTGACCGGCAGGCCCAGCTCGCGGCACGCGTCGGCCAGGCCGCGGACGGCCTCGGCGAACTGCCACATCACCTCGGGGTTCTCCGGGGAGCCGAAGTTGAGGCAGTTGGTGACCGCCAGCGGCTTCGCGCCGGAGACCGCGACGTTGCGGTAGGCCTCGGCCAGGTTGAGCTGCGCGCCGGTGTAGGGGTCCAGCCGCGCGTAGCGGCCGTTGCCGTCGACGGAGAGCGCGATGCCGCGGTGGCTCTGCTCGTCGATCCGCACGACCCCGGCGTCGTCGGGCTGCGCCAGCACCGTGTTGCCGCGGACGTACCGGTCGTACTGCTCGGTGACCCAGGTCTTGTCCGCGCCGTCCGGGCTGCTGACGACGGCCAGCCAGTGCGCCTGGAGCTCCTCCGGCGTGGTCGGCCGGGGCAGCCGCGCGGCGTCGTCGGCCTGCAGCGCGTCCAGGTCGGCGGGGCGGGCCATCGGGCGCTCGTACACCGGGCCCTCGTGGGCCACGGTCCGCGGCGGGACGTCGACGATCCGCTCGCCGTGCCAGTCGACGGTGAGCCGATCGCCGTCGGTGACCTCGCCGATGACGGTGGCCAGCACGTCCCACTTGCGGCAGACCGCGAGGAACTGCTCGACCTTCGCCGGCTCGACGATCGCGCACATGCGCTCCTGCGACTCGCTCATCAGGATCTCGGCGGGCGTCAGGGTGGAGTCGCGCAGCGGGACGGTGTCGAGGTCGACGTGCATGCCGCCGGTGCCGGCGCTGGCCAGCTCGGACGTCGCGCAGGAGAGCCCGGCGCCGCCGAGGTCCTGGATGCCGGTGACCAGGTCGGCGGCGAAGATCTCCAGGCAGGCCTCGATGAGCAGCTTCTCGGTGAACGGGTCGCCCACCTGCACGCTCGGCCGCTTGGCCGGGCCCTCGGCGTCGAAGGTCTCGCTGGCCAGCACGCTGACGCCGCCGATGCCGTCGCCGCCGGTGCGGGCGCCGAAGAGGATGACCTTGTTGCCCACGCCCTCGGCCTTGGCCAGCCGCACGTCCTCATGCTTCATCACGCCGACGCAGAGCGCGTTGACCAGCGGGTTGCCGGCGTAGCAGTCGTCGAAGAGGATCTCGCCGCCGATGTTGGGCAGGCCCAGGCAGTTGCCGTAGCCGCCCACGCCGGCGACGACGCCGGGCAGCACCCGGGCGGTGTCGGCGGCGTCGGCCCGGCCGAAGCGCAGCGAGTCCATGACCGCGACCGGACGCGCGCCCATCGTCAGGATGTCGCGCACGATGCCGCCCACACCCGTGGCCGCCCCCTGGTAGGGCTCCACGTAGCTCGGGTGGTTGTGCGACTCGACCTTGAAGGTGACCGCGTAGCCCTCGCCGACGTCGACCACGCCGGCGTTCTCGCCGATGCCGACCAGCAGCGCGTCGCTCTGCGGCAGGTCCCCGAAGCGGCGCAGGTGCACCTTGCTGGACTTGTAGGAGCAGTGCTCGCTCCACATGACCGAGTACATCGCCAGCTCCGCCGTCGTGGGGCGGCGGCCGAGGATGTCCTTGATCCGGGCGTACTCGTCGGCCTTGAGCCCCAGCTCGGCGTAGGGCTGCTCGTCGTCCGGTGTGCGGGCGGCCAGCTCGACGGTGTCCAGCCGGTGCTGCAGCCGGCCGGGGCCGGTGTCGAGGTCGGAGAGCCCTGCGGTGGCCGACTCAGTCACGCGTTCACGACCGCCTTCAGGACGCTGGTGAAGAAGCCGAGGCCGTCGGTCGACGGCCCGGTGAGGTCCTCGACCGCGTGCTCGGGGTGCGGCATGAGCCCCACGACGCGGCCGTTCTCGCTGGTGACCCCGGCGATGTCGCGGCTGGAGCCGTTCGGGTTGCCGCCGGCGTAGCGGAACACCACGCGGCCCTCGCCCTCGAGGCGGTCGAGGTCGGCGTCGGCGGCCACGTAGCGGCCCTCGCCGTTCTTGACGGGGATGACGATGCGCTGGCCGGCCTCGTAGTCCTGGGTCCACGCGGTGTCGGCCCGCTCGACGACCAGCACCTGGTCGCGGTTGCGGAAGTGCAGGTGGCTGTTGCGGGTCAGCGCCCCGGGCAGCAGGCCCGACTCGCAGAGCACCTGGAAGCCGTTGCAGATGCCCAGCACCGGCAGGCCACCGTGCGCCGCGGCGACGACGTCCTGCATGAGCGGGGAGCGCGCGGCGATGGCACCGGCGCGCAGGTAGTCGCCGTAGGAGAACCCGCCCGGGAGGACGACGGCGTCGACGCCCTGCAAGTCGTGGTCGGCGTGCCAGAGGGCAACCGGCTCACCACCGGCGAGCCGCACCGCGCGCGCGGCGTCGACGTCGTCCAGGGAGCCCGGGAAGGTGATGACACCGATGCGCACGGTTCGTTCAGTCCTTGGGGAGGTGGAGCTCGACGTCCTCGATCACCGGGTTGGCGAGCAGCGTCTCGGCGATCTGCTTCAGCTCGGCCTCGTCGGGTGTCCCGTCGACCTCGAGCACGAAGTGCTTGCCCTGGCGCACGCTCCGGACGGAGTCGTGGCCGAGCCGGCCGAGCGCGCCGAGCACCGCCTGACCCTGGGGGTCGCTGATCTCCGGCTTCAGGACGACGTCGACCACCACGCGGGACACGCCGCCGAGGGTACCGGGACGCCGCGCCCCACCCCCGTGACCCTCGTCTCTCCCGCCGGATGCCGCCGAGCGCCCTACCCCGCCGGTCGAACCATGCGGACTCGTGGTGATCACCGCTCGAAGGCCACGAGTTCGCATGGTCGGCCAACGGACGGAGCTCAGCCCAGGCCGAGCGCCTCCCGGATCACGGCGAGGACCCGGTCAGGACGGCCCAGCACATCGGCGGACGTGAACCGCAGGACCGTCCACCCGGCCAGCACCAGGCGGTTCTGCCGGCGCAGGTCGTTGACGAAGACCCGCCGCTCGCGGTGCACGTCCCCGTCGAACTCCACGAGCACCTTGCGGTCCGGCCACGCCATGTCGACCTCACCGACGAACTGGCCGTCCACCCGGACGACGTGCTGCAACTCCGGCAGCGGCAGCCCGGCTTCGTGGAGCATCCAGCGCACCACCGACTCCATGGGCGAGCCGGCCCGTCGATCGGCGCACCCCACCACCCGACGAGCGGCCGCGATGCCTCGGCGACCCGCGAAGCGGCGCAGGACCACGGAGAACTCCTCCGCCGGGAACCCGCGGGCCAGCATCTGGTCGGTGACGGCGAGGAGGGCCGCGGGTGGCACGGCTGCCGCCAGGTCGATCCACGTCCGGCTGGGCGAGGTCACCCGGATGCCGTGGCGCTGCCGCGTCTCCCGCGCCGGCACCGCGGAGAAGTGGATGCGCCGGTCACGGCGGTGGCGGAGCCGCGCCTCCGGCCGCACGGTCACGTGCACCCGCGGGTCGTCGGGCGCCAGGGGCAGGTGGAGGTCCCAGAGCCGCGCCGCCGTCTGGTGGCTGACCACCGCGTCGTCCGGGGCGCCGAGCAGCACCGCGCGGACCCGGTCGGATGGGTCGCGTCCTGCGGCAGGTAGGTGTTCCTCGAGGTGCGCAGGACGTCCCGGTGCCGCAACTGCCAGTCCGTGATGCCCGCCGCCGCAGCGGCGCCGCGGTCGAGCGGTCCGGTGACCCTCGGGGGCACGCGCGGCGTCGGCACGGGCGGGGAGCCTGCCCGATGGAGGACGCTCGCCGCCGGCGTCGTCCACAGGCCTGCCGAACCATGCGAGCTCGGGGCGATCAACCCGTGATGGCCACGAGTTCGCAGGGTTCGCGCGGCGGTAGGTTCGGCCGGAGCCGGACGGGAGGTGTGGCGTGGGTGCGCTCGACGCCGTCTCGGTACGCGCGGCGCTGACCGCCGCCGCCGACGAGGCCGAACGCGCCAAGACGGCGCAGCGCATGACCGACGACGCGACGACCGTCATCGGCGTACGCATGGGCACCGTCTTCGCCATCGCGAAGGCGCACACCGCCATGGACCTGGCCGAGGTCGACCGCCTGCTCGACAGCGAGGCGTACGAGGAGCGCATGGTCGCGGTCAGCGTGCTGGACTTCAAGGCCCGCAGCCCCCGCCTGACGACGGACGAGCGGCAGTCGCTCTACGAGCTGTGGATGCGGCGACTCGACCGCATCGACACCTGGGACTACGTCGACCGTTCCGCCCCGCGGGTCATCGGTCTCTTCCTCCTGGACCGACCGCGCGAGGTCCTGTTCGACCTGGCCCGCTCGCCGGACCGCTGACACCGGCGGGCGGCGATCGTGGCGGCCTACGCGCTCATCCGCGCCGGCGACCTCGACGACCCCCTGGCGCTGTGCGAGCTCCTCGCCGCCGACCCCGAGCGGTTCGTCCAGACCGCGCTCGGCGTCGCGCTGCGGGAGATCGGCCGGGTCGACGCCGACCGGCTGCGGACGTTCCTCGACCGGTACGGCGCGGACCTCCTGCCCGAGGGCCGCCGCACCGCCCGAACGGGGCTCGACGAGCGTTCCACGGGCTGAGCCCCCGACGAAGCATGCGAACTCGTGGCCATCAACCCGGGATGGCCCCGAGTTCGCAGGGTTCGGCGGGAACGCGCCAGGCACGCGCCCCGTCAGCTGAACGTGGTGCCGGTCAGCTTCTCGTAGGCGGTGACGTAGCGCTCGCGCGTGGCGGCGACGACGTCCTCCGGCAGCTCGGGCGGCGGGGAGACGCGGTCCCAGCCGGACGAGGTCAGCCAGTCGCGCACGAACTGCTTGTCGTAGGAGGGCTGGACCGCCCCCGGCGACCACGTGTCGGCCGGCCAGAACCGCGACGAGTCGGGGGTGAGCACCTCGTCGCCGAGGACGAGCGCCCCGGCTGCCAGCCCGAACTCGAACTTCGTGTCCGCCAGCACGATGCCGGCGTCCGCCGCGATCTCCGCGCCGCGCCGGTACAGCGCCAGCGTCAGCTCGCGCAGCTCCCCGGCGCGGTCGGCGCCGACGGCGGTCACGACGGCGGCGAAGTCGATCGCCTCGTCGTGCTCCCCGACCTCGGCCTTGGTGGACGGCGTGAACACCGGCGAGGGCAGCCGCGACCCCTCCACCAGCCCGGCCGGCAGCGCGACGTCGCGGATGGAGCCGGTCCGCTCGTACTCCTTCGTGCCCGACCCGGACAGGTAGCCGCGGGCCACGCACTCCACGGGAAGCATCTCCAGCCGCCGGACGAGCATCGCCCGGCCCGCCACGGGGTCTGGCACATCGGTCGCCGACACCAGGTGGTGCGAGGCCCCGAACTCCGCCAGCACCGGCGCCAGCTGCCCGAACCACCACACCGAGAGCCGGGTGAGCACCCGCCCCTTGTCCGGGATCGGCGTGGGCAGCACGTGGTCGTAGGCCGAGATGCGGTCCGAGGCGACCAGCAGGAGCCGGTCGGGGCCGGCGTCGTAGATCTCCCGCACCTTGCCGCGGGCGACGAGCGGGAGGTCGATCACGACAGGGCGGCCAGCCGGTCGAACAGCGGTCCGAGATTGGCCACGTAGCGCTCCGGCCGGCAGATCTCGTCCAGCCGCGCCTCGTCGAGCACCACGCCGGACGACGACGCCCGCGCGCGCAGCGTCTCGCGGAACGGCGTGCCGCTCTGCCACGTCTCCATCGCCGCGGACTGGACCAGGGCGTAGGCGTCCTCGCGCGACTGCCCGGCCTCGACCAGCTCCAGCAGCACCGACGAGGTGTAGATCAGCCCGCCGGTGGACTCCAGGTTGGCCCGCATCCGGTCGGCGTCCACGACCAGGTTCTCCACCAGCCCCGCGGTGAGGTCCAGCAGGTAGTCGGTGGTGACCGCGGCGTCGGGCAGGAACACCCGCTCGGTGGACGAGTGAGAGATGTCGCGCTCGTGCCACAGCGGGATGCCCTCCATCACCGGCACGATCGCGGCGCGCACGACCCGGGCCAGCCCGGCGATGCGCTCGGAGCGGATCGGGTTCTTCTTGTGCGGCATGGCGCTCGAGCCCTTCTGGCCCGAACCGAACGCCTCGGAGAGCTCGCGCACCTCGGTGCGCTGGCCGTGCCGCACCTCCAGGGCGATCGCCTCGCAGACGGTCGCGATGATCCCCAGTGCGGAGACCCACTCGCTGATCGAGTCGCGCAGCACCACCTGGGTGGAGGCCTCGGCCGGCCGCAGGTCCAGCGCCTCGGCGACGGCGACCTCGACCGAGGGGTCGATCAGCGAGTAGGTGCCGACGGCGCCGGAGATGGCGACGACGCCGACGCGCTCACGGGCGGCCCGCAGGCGGTCGCGCGAGCGGGCCGCGGCGAAGGCCAGGTCGGCGACCCGGTGCCCCCACACGTCCGGCTCGGCGTGCACCCCGTGGGTGCGCCCGACCTTGATCGTGCCGCGGTGCGCCAGCCCGTGGTCGCGCAGCGCCACCACCAGCCGGTCGGCCTTGGCCAGCAGGATGTCGGTGGCCTCGGTGAGCTGCACGGCGAGGGCGGTGTCCAGCAGGTCCGACGAGGTCATGCCGTGGTGCACGAACGCGGCGGCCGACCGCGGCTCGGTGTTGTCGGCCCACGCGGTGAGGAACGCGATGACGTCGTGCTGCGTCGTCTCCTCGATCTCCGCGACCCGCTCGGCCGTGGGCGGGGGCGCGTTGCGCACCGGCTCCACGACGTCGGCGGGCACCCGGCCGGCGGCGGCGTGCGCCTCCAGGACGAGCGTCTCGACGCGGCACCACAGCTCGTACTTGTGGGCGTCGCTCCAGACCCGGCCCATCTCGGGGAGGGTGTAGCGCTCGATCATGCGGGTACCGCCCGCCACCGGTCAGCTCGTCGCAGCACGGGGACAGTCTCCCGCAGGGCTAGCGTGATCACGAACGGCCCCTACCGGAGGTGATCGATGCGGCGTCGCGCCCGAGAGCTCGCCGTGCGCAGCCGGCACCTCGCCGGGCGCGCCCGCGACCGGATCCGCGCCGCCCGGGAGCACGACCCGCACGCCTGGCACCACCACCGCCCGGCCGGCCCGTCCCCGGTCGGCGTCCGGGCCGGCGCCGACGGGCACGCCACCGACAGGCACGTCCCCGTCGGGCACCTCCCGGACGGACCGCTCCCCGACGGGCACGCCCCGGACGGCGCACCGCCCCCGCTGGGCAGCCCCGCCCCCGGCGCGCCCGACCTCGACGGGGCGCTGGGCCCGGGCGGGGTCAGCGGCCCGCCCGCGCACCCCTCGCCCGGCGGCGCGGCCCCGCGCCCGGCCCGGCACCGGAGCGGGGCGGAGGACGTGGTCCCGTTCGGGCTGCGCACGGCCGCCGCGTGGTCGTGGCGGCTGATCGTGGTGATCGCGGGGTTCTACGTGCTGCTGTGGGCAGCGGTCCACCTCGCGGTCGTCATCGTCCCGGTGCTCGTGGCGCTGCTGCTCTCGGCGCTCCTGCAGCCGGGGGCGGCGGCGCTGGCCCGGCGCGGCTGGCCGCCGTCCCTGGCCGCCTTCACCATGCTGCTGGTCGGCCTGGCCGTGGTCGCCGGCATCATCACGCTGGTCGTCGAGCGGTTCACCGCGGGCTTCGCCGACCTCGCCGAGCAGGTCAGCGAGGGGCTGGCGCAGGTGCAGGCGTTCGTCGTCCGCAGCTTCCCCATCACCGAGGGCCAGCTCGCCGACCTGCTCACCCAGGCGCAGGACGCGCTGCTGGACAACCAGGACACCCTGGCCTCGGGTGCGCTGACGACGGCGGTGACGGTGGGCGAGGTCGTCACCGGCATCGTGCTGGCGCTGTTCACCCTCTTCTTCTTCCTGAAGGACGGCCGGTCGATCTGGCTGTGGCTGGTCGGCCTCTTCCCGGCCGCCTCCCGGGCCTACCTGGACGAGGCCGCCCGGCGCTCGTGGCGGACGCTCATCTCCTACGTGCGGGCCACCGTGGTCGTCGCGCTGGTCGACGCGGTCGGCATCGGCATCGGGCTGGCGGTCCTCGGCGTGCCGCTGGTGATCCCGCTCGCCGCGCTGGTGTTCCTCGGCGCCTTCGTGCCGATCATCGGCGGCTTCCTGGCCGGCACCGTGGCGGTGCTGGTGGCGCTGGTCTCCAACGGCCCGATCACCGCGCTGATCGCGCTCGCCGTCGTCATCGGCGTCATGCAGCTGGAGGGGCACGTCCTGCAGCCGCTGCTGCTGGGCCGGGCGGTGCGGGTGCACCCGCTGGCGGTGGTGCTCGCGATCGCCGCGGGCCTGCTGCTCGGCGGCATCTTCGGCGCGCTCATCGCCGTCCCCACAGTGGCCTGCGTGAACGTCGCGGGCACCTACCTCAGCCGCCGGCACGAGGGTCCGCGGCCGCCTGAACCACGCCCGGAGCGGGCCCGGCCGGCGGTCACGGCCGGTTAGCGCGCCTACCCGTCGACCGGCGCGTACGCGTCGGGGTGCGCGCGCAGGTGGGCCCGGAACGCCCGGTCGATCGTCTCGTCCCACTCGGGCAGCGCGGCGTCGTACCGGCGGCCGGCCTCCTGCTCCAGCTCCTCCGCGGCGTCCACGTCGTCGGGGTCGAGGTCTGCGGCGGCCCGGGTCACGTGCTCGACGGCCTCGGCCGCCGCACCGAGACCCAGGCTGCGGTAACCGGCCGCCGCGGCGGCACGCTGCTCCGGCTCCAGGCCTTCGACGGCGTGCAGCAGGCCACCGTTCATCGCCATCCCGTGGCAGAGCAGCACGGCGGCGAGGTCGGCGTCGCCGGGGTGCGTGAACTTACCGGACGGGTCGCACGCCCGGTTCCAGACCGCCTCGGCCGCGTCGTCGGTCATGGCCGGATCCGGCCCTCGACCGCGGCCAGCGCGATGTCGGTGCGCCAGTGGGCGCCGGCCAGCCGCACGCCGGCCACGCGCTCGTAGGCGGCCTGGCGGGCGGCCGCGAGGTCCTCGCCGACGGCGGTGACGGCCAGCACCCGCCCACCGGCGGAGAGCACGGCGCCGTCGTCCGCCAGCGCCGTACCGGCGTGCAGCACGCCCTCGCCGTCGGCGCCGGTGACCGGGTCACCGGTGCGTGGCGCCTCCGGGTAGCCGGGGGCGGCGACGACGACGGTGACCGCGGCGCCGTCGCGCCAGCGCAGCGGCGGGTGGCCGGCCAGGGTGCCGGTGGCCGCGGCGTGCAGCAGCCCGCCCAGCGGCGTCTCCAGCAGCGGGAGGACGACCTGGGTCTCGGGGTCGCCGAACCGGGCGTTGAACTCCACGACCCGCACGCCGCGCGAGGTGAGCGCCAGCCCGGCGTAGAGCAGGCCGCTGAACGTCTCGCCGCGGCGGGCCATCTCGTCCACGGTCGGCTGCAGCACGGTGGCCAGCACCTCGTCGACCAGCCCCGCCGGAGCCCACGGCAGCGGCGCGTAGGCACCCATCCCGCCGGTGTTGGGGCCGCCGTCGCCGTCGTCGCGCCGCTTGTGGTCCTGCGCGGGGACCAGCGGCAGCACCGTCGTCCCGTCGGTGACGGCGAACAGCGACACCTCCGGGCCGTCGAGGTACTCCTCCACGAGCACCGACCCGCCGGCGTCGAGCACCGCCCGGCCGTGGGCGGCGGCGGCCTCCCGGTCGGGCGTGACGACGACGCCCTTGCCGGCGGCCAGCCCGTCGTCCTTGACCACGTAGGGCGCGCCGCCGGTGAGCGCGGCGACCTCGTCGAGCGCCGTCTGCAGCTCGGCCGGACCGCCGACGGGCCACGAGCGGGCGGTCGGGACGCCGGCCGCCGTCATCACGTGCTTGGCGAAGGACTTGCTGCCCTCCAGCTGCGCGGCCTGCGCGGAGGGCCCGAAGCAGGCGATGCCGGCCTCGCGCACGGCGTCGGCCGCCCCGGCGACCAGCGGCACCTCGGGGCCGATCACCGCGAGGTCGGCGCGCCAGTCCCGCGCCAGCGCAGCCACCGCGACCGGGTCGGCCACGGCCAGCCGCTCCCCGCCGGGGGGTGGCGGTGCGACGGCCCGCGTCCCGGCGTTGCCGGGGGCGCAGGCGAGCGCGCTCACCGCGATGTCGGACTGCAGAGCCACGCACAGGGCGTGCTCCCGGGCACCGGAGCCGATCACCAGCACGCGCACGATCCGCGACCCTACCGATGCCGGCCGCACCCGGCGGGCGGTCCCACCCGTCACGGGTTCTCCGTGTGAGATCACCCACGCCGGCCCCGGACCTCCGCTGGTCAGCGCGCCGGACGTCCGATCGTGCGCGACCCGTCCCCTCCAGTTCGCCCCCGATTCATCCGATTCATGTGTTGTGGGTGCCATGCGCGCGACCGAGTCGCTGGCCGAGAGGCCAGGGACACGTCTTCCCCGCCCCCTCGTGATCGGCCACCGCGGAGCCCCGGCCTACCGGCCGGAGCACACGCGGGCGAGCTTCGAGCTGGCCGTCGACCAGGGGGCCGACCTCATCGAGCCCGACGTCGTGCTCAGCCGCGACGGCGTGCTGGTCGTCCGGCACGAGAACGAGCTCTCCCTCTCGACCGACGTGGCCGAGCACCCGGAGTTCGCCGACCGCCGCACCACCAAGGTGGTCGACGGCGCGGTGTGCACCGGCTGGTTCACCGAGGACTTCACGCACGCCGAGCTGCGGACACTTCGCGCCGTCGAGCGGATGCCGGAGCTGCGCCCGCTGAACACCGCCTACGACGGCCGGTACGGCATCCTCACGCTGGCCGAGGTCGTCGAGCTGGCCCGCTGCCGCTCCACGGCGGACCGGCCGGTGCGGGTGCTGGCCGAGCTCAAGCACCCCGAGTACTTCACCGGGCTCGGCATGCCCATGGGCGCGCTGGTGGCCGCGGAGCTGCGCCGGCTGGGTGCGGCCGGCGCGGGGGGCACCGTGGTCGTGCAGGCGTTCGACCCCGCGGTGCTCCGCGACCTGCGCGACCGGCTCGGCGAGGACGGCCCGCAGCTCGTGCAGCTGGTGCACGACCTGCCGGTCGGCGACGCGATGGTGACCCCGTCCGGGCTGCGGGAGATCTCGACCTACGCCCAGGGCATCGCGCCCAGCCGGGAGCGCGTCCTGGCCAGCGGGGCCCGGCACGGGCGCGCCGGAGGGCACCTGGTCGCCCAGGCGCACGCCGCGGAGCTGACCGTCTTCTGCTGGACGCTGCGGGCGGAGAACGTGTTCCTGCCCGAGCACCTGCGGCGCGGCACGGCCCCCGAGGGGCTGGGCGACGCCGTCGGGGACGCCCTGGCGCTGCTGGCGCTCGGCGTCGACGGGCTGATCAGCGACTCCCCCGACCAGGCCGTCCGCGCCCGCACGGCGGTCCCCGCCCAGCTGGTCTGAACCCGTCGGTGGTCCGCGACGCGGGGCCCGGATGGTTCCCGGCGCGGTCCACGCAGCGGTTCAGCGGACGCGGTTCGGCTGGGTACGCCGCGCCCGGTGCACGGCGCGCAGCCGGGCCCGCTCCTCGGCGCGTGCACGGGCGTCCACGCGGAGCTGCTGGCGGTGGGCCTCGGCCTGCAGCTTGCGCCACGACGTGAACCGGGCCGGGTCGAGCCGGCCGTCGTCGATCGCTGCCGCGACCGCGCAGCCGGGCTCCCCCCGGTGCCCGCAGTCCCGGTAGCGGCAGCGGGTCCCGAGCTCCGCGACGTCGGCGAACGCCCGGTCGATGCCCTCCGCGTCGTCGTGCAGGCCCAGCTCCCGCAGGCCCGGGGTGTCGACCAGCAGCCCGCCGCCGGGCAGCCGGTGCAGCTCGCGCGCCGTCGTCGTGTGGCGGCCGCGGCCGTCCTCGCGGATCCCCCGGGTGCCGGCCACCTCGTGCCCGGCCAGCGCGTTGGCGAGGCTGGACTTGCCGACGCCGGAGGGACCGACCATGGCCGCGGTGGCCCCGGCGGGCACCAGCGCCCGGACGGCGTCCAGCCCCTCCCCCGTGATCGAGCTGACCGCCAGCACCGGCACGCCGACGGCGTCCTCGGCGACCTGCGCGACCCCAGCGGGCACGTCGGGGCACAGGTCGGCCTTGGTCAGCACGACCACCGGTGCGGCACCGCTGCTCCACGCCACGGCCAGGTAGCGCTCCACCCGGCGCAGCCGGGCCGGTCCGGTCAGCGCGTCGACCACCAGCACGGTGTCGACGTTCGCGGCGACCACCTGCGCGGCCGAGGTGCGCCCGGCGGCCGTGCGCGTGAAGGCGCTCCGCCGTGGCAGGACGGCCACTGCGAGCTCCCCGCGCAGGGCCACCCAGTCACCGACGGCGGGGCCGCCGACGACGTCGTCGCGCAAGGCCGGTGCGGGGTGCGCCCGGCGCTCGCCACCGGCGGTGAGCACGGTCAGCCGCCCGCGGTCGACGCGCACGACCCGCGCCGCCTCGCTGCCCGCGGGCAGGGCAGCGGCGCGGTCGGTCGTCCACCCGAGGTCGCTCAGCTCCACGCGCGGCATCGTGGCCCCGGACGGTCACGGCTGTCGCCCGCTTTTCGGCGAAGCAGCAGCCCGGTCGCGGCGAGTGGGGGCCGGAGGCCTCCGCGCAGCCGCGACGCAACGGCTCAGCTCAGCCGGGACGGCCGTTGGTGGCGGTGTCGTCCGGAGGACGACGAAGTCGTGGCCGGGGTGCTGATCCGGAGGATCAGCTGATCAGGTCGTGGACGACGACGTTCTCGTCGCGGCCGGGGCCGACGCCGATCACGCTGATCCGCGCCCCGGAGAGCTCCTCCAGACGGCGCACGTAGGCCTGGGCGGCCGCGGGCAGCTCGTCGAAGGTGCGGCAGCCGCGGATGTCCTCGAACCAGCCCGGCATCTCCTCGTAGACCGGCGTCGCGTGGTGGAAGTCGGTCTGCGTCATGGGCATCTCGTCGTGCCGGACGCCGTCGATCTCGTAGGCCACGCAGATCGGCACCGTCTCCAGGCCGGAGAGGACGTCGAGCTTGGTGAGGAAGTAGTCGGTGATGCCGTTGACCCGGCTGGCGTAGCGGGCGACGACGGCGTCGAACCAGCCGCAGCGCCGGTCGCGCCCGGTGGTGACGCCCACCTCGCCGCCGTGCTTGCGCAGGTACTCGCCCCACTGGTCGTGCAGCTCCGTGGGGAACGGCCCCGAGCCCACACGGGTGGTGTAGGCCTTGAGGATGCCGACGACGCGCTCGATCCGCGTCGGGCCGACCCCCGCGCCGACGGCCGCCCCGCCCGCGGTCGGGTTGGACGACGTCACGAACGGATAGGTGCCGTGGTCCACGTCGAGCAGCGTGCCCTGCGAGCCCTCCAGCAGCACCCACTCGCCGGCGTCGAGCGCCTTGCCCAGCAGCAGGCGGGTGTCGACGATCCGGTGCCGCAGCGCCTCGGCGTACTGCGTGTACTCCTCGACGACCTCGTCGACGTCGATGGCCTTGCGGTTGTAGACCTTGACCAGGACCTGGTTCTTCTCCTGCAGCGTCCCCTCGAGCTTCTGCCGCAGGATGGACAGGTCGAGCAGGTCCTGGACGCGGATGCCCACGCGGGCGACCTTGTCGCCGTACGCCGGGCCGATGCCGCGGCCGGTGGTGCCGATCTTGCGCTTGCCCAGGAACCGCTCGGTGACTTTGTCGAGGGCCCGGTGGTGCGGCATGATCAGGTGCGCGTCGGAGGAGATCACCAGCCGCGAGGTGTCCACCCCGCGCTCCTCCAGACCCGCCAGCTCGCGGATCAGCACCTCCGGGTCGATGACCACGCCGTTGCCGATGACCGGCGTGCAGCCCGGCGTCAGGATCCCCGAGGGGATCAGGTGGAGGGCGTACTTCTCGCCGTCCGGCGTGATCACCGTGTGCCCGGCGTTGTTGCCGCCCTGGTAGCGGACGACGTAGGGGACGCGGCCGCCGAGCAGGTCGGTGGCCTTGCCCTTGCCCTCGTCGCCCCACTGGGCACCGATCAGCACGACAGCGGGCATCGGCTCGTGGCTCTCCTGTCCGGCGGGGTGGCGGCACGGGTCTGCTGCGCGGCACCCGGGTCGATCCCCCGGCAGGTCGGCCGGGGCTGGGGTGGGACGGGTGACAGGGTATCGGCATGTCCTCGGTCGAGCTGGACCTCCGCCGCCTGGGCCCCGCGGAGGCACCCCTGCGGAGCCAGCTGGAGCCGGTCGCCACGGCCGGCCGGCTGGTGGTGCGCGGCCCGGTCGCCGGCCTCTCCGGGGTGCTGGCGGCGCTGTTCAAGGCCGGGCGGACGGCGGAGGTGCCCGTCGCGTGGGAGCCGGCGGCCGACAAGGCCTCCACCGCGCTGGCCCGCGCCCTGGGCATCGGCACCGGCGCTCCCCGCGAGCTGGGCCTCGTCCGCGACGACCACGGCGGCGTGCTGCTGCACCACGGCCGCATCGAGGCCGCCGGCGACGGCCGCCGGTCGCTCTCCCGCCGCCTGGGCCTGCAGGCCCACCACGACGACATCAAGGTCGCCGACGGCGAGATCACCCGCATCGACGTCCGGCCGGACTGGACCGCCGTCGACACCATCGCGGTCACGGTGATGACCCAGCCGCTGCGGCCGACCCGGCAGACCAGCGGGCGCGCCCTGCAGGTCGCCTGCGACCCCGCGCGCATCGTCCGCGACGGGGTGCCCTACGTGCGCCCCGTCGACCGGTGGACCTGGTACGCCGACGACCGCGTGCGGTGGCGGCTCGACCCCTGAGCGAGCGCGTGCGGGGGGTGGCGGGCGTCGTGGACACTGGAGCGCACCCGACCGCCCGAGGAGGACCCGCTGCCGACGTCCTGCCACCCGAACGGGTCGCCGTGCCGGTGATCTCCGACCCGCGCGCCGCCTTCGGCGCACGGACCGCCGAGGTGCCCGCCGGCCGCCGCTTCCTGGCGCGCGCGTTCGCCCGGCCGAGCCTGCCCGCCGTCGTGGGTCTGGTCGTCGTCGTGGCCTTCTTCGCGCTGCGGGTGCCGAACCTGGTCACGCCGTTCGGTCTGGCGACGGTCCTGGACACGGCGGCGCTGCTCGGCATCGGCGGGGTCGCGGTGGCGCTCCTGCTGGTGGCCGGGCAGTTCGACCTCTCGGTGGGGGTGACCGCCGTCGCGAGCTCCCTGCTCACGGCGCTGCTCATCGGCTACGCGGGGTGGAGCACCTGGCCGGCGCTGCTCGTCTCGCTGCTGGCCGCGCTCGTGGTCGGCGTGGTCAACGGCGTCCTCGTCGTGAACACCGGCCTGCCCAGCTTCCTGGTCACCCTGGCGACCTTCCTCATCCTGCAGGGCACCTCGCAGGCCGGCGCGCAGGCGGTGGCCGGCGGCACCCGGGTCAGCGGCCTGGACGAGTCCCCGGGCTGGTCCTCGGCGACCGCCGTCTTCGACGCGACCGTCCAGCTCGGCAACGGGCGGTTCAGCGTGAGCATCCTGTGGTGGCTCGGGATCACGGCGCTGGCCACCTGGGCGCTGTGGCGCACCAAGTTCGGCAACGCCGTCTTCGCCAGCGGGGGCGCCCGCCAGGCGGCGCGCGAGCTGGGCGTGCCGGTGCGGCGCACGACCGTGGCGCTGTTCTGCCTCACGGCGGCCGCCGGCTGGCTGCTCGGCACCATGACGCTGGTGCGCCTGGCCAGCGTCCAGGCCGGGGGGACCGTCGGCATCCTCAGCGGGATCGACTTCATCGTCGTCGCGGTGATCGGCGGGTGCCTGCTGACCGGCGGCTACGGGTCGGCGATCGGCGCCTCCGTGGGCGCGCTGCTGTACGCGGTCGCCCGGGAGGGCATCACGCTGGCCGACTGGGACACCCGCTGGTTCCAGGCACTCCTGGGGGTGCTGCTGCTGGTAGCCCTGCTGGCCAACGGCGAGGTGCGGCGCCGGCTCCGCGCGAGGCCCCGGTCGTGAGCGCCACGCCGCAGGACCTGGCGCAGCGGGTCGACGACGCCACCCCGGTGGTCGAGCTGCGCGGCGTCACCGTCCGGCACGGCAGCGTGCCCGCGCTCAGCCGGGTCACCACCGCCCTGCTCCCCGGTCGGATCACCTGCGTCCTCGGGGAGAACGGGTCGGGCAAGTCCACCCTGGTGCAGCTCATCTCGGGACTGCGCCGCCACGACGAGGGCGAGCTGCTGGTCGACGGCGTGCCGACGCGGTTCCGCTCGCCCCGGCAGGCCCGCGAGGCCGGGATCGCCACGGTGTGGCAGGACCTCGCCGTCGCCCCGCTGCTGTCGATCTGGCGGAACTTCTTCCTCGGCGCCGAGCCGACCCGCGGGGTGTGGCCGTTCCGCCGGCTGGACCTCGACGGCGCGCGCGAGACGACGATGCGGGCGATGGCGCGGGTGGGGGTCACCGGGCTGGACCCCGACCAGCCGGCGAGCGCCCTGCAGGCCGGCGAGCGGCAGAGCCTCGCGGTCGCGCGGGCGCTGCACTTCGGCGCCCGGGCCCTGGTCATCGACGAGCCCGTCACGCCCATGACGGTGGCGCGGCAGAAGCTGTTCGGGCAGGCGGTGCTCCGGGCCCGGGCCCAGGGGCTGGCGGTCGTCGTCGTCACCAACAACCCGCGCTACGCCCACCTCATCGGCGACCGGTTCCTGCTGCTGGCGCACGGGCAGGTGGCGGGGAACCTCACCCGCGACGACGTCGACTCCGACGGGCTCACCGCGCTGATGGCCGGCGGGGACCAGCTGAACACGCTGACCGACGCGCTGACCGCGCTCCACCCGGAGCTCGGCGAACGGTGACGCTCCCCCGGGCCCCCGCGACGGCGAGGGCCCGGGGCCGGTCAGGTGAAGATGCTCACCCCACCCGGGCCGACCAGCAGCCCGACGACGATCAGGACGATCCCCCACAGGATCTCCTTGCGGATGATCGCCACGACACCGGCGACCACGAGGACGACGGCGAGGATCCACAACAGGGTGGCCATCAGAGGTCTCCTTCCCCGGGCGCCCTTCTGGCGCCGCGCACTCTGCGTAGTGATCACCACGGGGGTGATCCAAACCCGGGAACGCGGAAGTGCTGCTGGAAGGCGGAACGGGCGGCCCGCTGGAGCGGACCGCCCGTTACCGATCGTGAGCGATCAGATGGCCAACGTCGGATCGGAGTCCCGGAGCAGCTGGGTGCACCGCTCGGCCTCCGCCGTCTCGCCGATCGCCTCGGCCGCACGGGCCAGCACCATGACGCAGCGCAGGAAGCCCCGGTTGGGCTCGTGCGACCACGGCACGGGGCCGTACCCCTTCCACCCGTTGCGGCGCAGCGCGTCCAGCCCGCGGTGGTAGCCGGTGCGGGCGTAGGCGTAGGCCTGGACCGTATCGACGAGCGCCCGCTCGGGGCGGCTGATCGCCTCCTCGGCCAGGCCGGCCCAGACCGCGCTCACCGTGGGGTGGTGCGCGGCGACCTCGGCCAGCGTGGCGCCCTCGGCGAGCTCGGCGTCGGCCTCGGGCGTGGGCGGGAGCAGCGTCGGGTCGGGCTCGCCGAGCAGGTTGGCGTGGCTGTGCGACATCAGGCCCCCTGCGACTGGCCGGCCGACAGCAGGTGCTCGCAGGCCTCGACGATGCGGGCGGCCATGCCGGTCTCGGCGGCCTTGAGGTAGCTGCGCGGGTCGTAGGCCTTCTTGTTGCCGACCTCGCCGTCGATCTTCAGCACGCCGTCGTAGTTGGCGAACATGTGCCCGGCGATCGGCCGGGTGAAGGCGTACTGGGTGTCGGTGTCGACGTTCATCTTCACGACGCCGTAGGAGAGCGCCTCGCGGATCTCCGACTCGGCCGAGCCGGAGCCGCCGTGGAACACCAGGTTGAACGGCTTGGCGTCCTCGCCCAGGCCGAACTCCTTGGCGACCAGCGCCTGACCGCGCTGCAGCACGTCGGGGCGCAGCTTGACGTTGCCGGGCTTGTAGACGCCGTGCACGTTGCCGAAGGTCGCCGCCAGCAGGTAGACGCCGCGCTCCCCGAGCCCGAGCTGCTGCGCGGTGCGCAGGAAGTCGCCGTCGGCGGTGTAGAGCTTCTCGTTGATCTCCGCGACGACGCCGTCCTCCTCGCCGCCGACGATGCCGATCTCCAGCTCGAGGACGATCCTGGCCGCCGCCGCCTTCTCCATCAGCTCCTCGGCGATGTCGAGGTTCTCGCCGAGCTCGATCGCCGAGCCGTCCCACATGTGCGACTGGAACAGCGGCTCCTGCCCGGCGTCGACGCGGTCCTTGGACAGCGCGATGAGCGGGCGCACGTAGGAGTCGAGCTTGTCCTTCGGGCAGTGGTCGGTGTGCAGCGCGACGTTGACCGGGTACTTCTCGGCGACGACGTGGGCGAACTCGGCGAGCGCGACCGCGCCGGTGACCATGTCCTTGACCCGGGTGCCGGAGCCGAACTCCGCGCCACCGGTGGAGAACTGGATGATGCCGTCGCTGCCGGCGTCGGCGAACCCGCGCAGCGCCGCGTTGATCGTCTCCGAGGACGTGCAGTTGATCGCCGGGTAGGCGAACCCGCCCTCCTTCGCCCGGCTGATCATGTCGGCGTAGACCTCGGGGCTGGCGATGGGCATGCGGCACTCCTCCGTCGGGAACGGCTGTACGGCGCTGTACGTGCGGATGTCGGTGAGCAGTATCGCGCCGCGGGGCTCGCTCCGGGGCGCCGGGGCGGACGCCGGGCGCCGGGACCACCGACCGGGCGACGGAGGCGCGCGCCCGGCTCAGCCCTGCTCGATGCGGCTGACCACGCGCGCGGCGACGACCACCGGGTCGTAGGTGGGCGAGAACGGCGGGGCGTAGGACAGGTCGGAGCCGGCGAGGTCCTCGGCCGTCATCCCGGCCCAGATGGCGGTGGCGAGCACGTCGATCCGCTTGCCCGAGCCGGGGCCGCCGACGATCTGGGCGCCGATCAGCCGCCCGGACCCCGCCTCGCTGATCAGCTTGATCGCGATCTCCTCGGCGCCCGGGTAGTAGCCGGCCTTCGTCGTCCCCTCGATGGTGTCCGTGCGGTAGTCGAAGCCGGCCTCCTCGGCCTCGGTCGTGCAAAGCCCCGTGCGGCCGATCTCCAGGTCACCGACCTTGGTCAGCGCGGTACCAAGGACGCCGGCGAAGCGTGCCGCCCGGCCGCCGACCACCGAGCCCGCCACCCGGCCCTGCTTGTTGGCGTGGGTGCCCAGCGCGACATGGGTCGCCTCGCCGGTGACCCGGTGGAAGGTCTGCGAGCAGTCGCCGGCGGCGTAGATCTCCGGGTGCGAGCGGGTGCGCTGGGTGCGGTCGACGGCGATCGCGCCGGTGGTGCCCAGCCGGATGCCGGCCTGCTCGGCGAGCGCCACCTCCGGCCCCATCCCCAGCCCGAGCACGACCAGGTCGGCGTCGTAGCTGCCGGCGTCGGTGCGCACGCCCCGCGCGCGGCCGGCCTCGTCGACCAGGATCTCCCGCACCGCCTGGTCGGGGTGCATCTCCATGCCCATGGCCCCCATGCCGGCGCAGACCCGCTCGGCCATGTCCGCGTCGAGCAGCTGCATCGGCAGCGGGTCGGCGAGCACCACGGTGACCTCCAGCCCGCGGCGCTGCAGGGCCTCGGCCATCTCCAGCCCGATGTAGCCGCCGCCCAGCACCAGGGCGCGGCGCGGGCCGGACTCCAGGGCCGCCCGGATGGCGGCGCCGTCGTCGAGCCGGTGGACGCCGAAGACCCCGGGCGCGTCCAGGCCGGGGATCGACGGGCGGTTCGGCCGGCCGCCGGTCGCGACGAGCAGCCGGTCGTAGCCGATCCGCTCGCCGGTGCCGGTGACGACCTTGCCCGCCCCGGCGTCGATCTCGACCGCCCGCGTGCCGGTGTGCACGGTGATGTCCCGGGCGGCGAACTGCTCCGGCGTCCGGGCGATCAGCTGCCCGCGGTCGGCGACCTGGCCGCCGATCCAGTACGGGATGCCGCAGGCGGAGTAGGAGACGACGTCGCCCTGCTCGAGGACGACGATCTCGAGGTCGTCGGCGTCCCGGAGCCGGCGCGCCTGGGCCGCCGCCGACATCCCTGCGGCGTCGCCGCCGATGACGAGGAACCGCTCCCTGCTCATCGCCCCAGCGTGGCACCCACCGGCGTGCTGCGGAACACCGTCCCCGGGTTGAGCAGCCCGGCCGGGTCGAGGGCGGCCTTGATCGAGCGGTGCACGTCCAGCGCCACCGGTCCGATCTCACGCTCCAGCCAGTCCAGCTTGATCGTGCCCACGCCGTGCTCGCCGGTGATCGTCCCGCCCAGCGACAGCCCCAGCGCGAGGATGTCGTCGAAGGCCGCGTAGGCCCGCTCCCGCTGGTCGGCGTCGCCGGCGTCGAAGCAGACGGTCGGGTGCATGTTGCCGTCACCGGCGTGCCCCACGACGCCGATGACGACGTCCCGGTCGGCGGCGATGGCGTCGCAGCCGTCCAGGAAGCCGGCGATCCGCGAGCGGGGCACGGCGACGTCGTCGATCAGCACCGCGCCCCCGACCCGCTCCAGGGCGGGCAGCGCCATGCGCCGGGCCGCGAGCAGCAGGTCGCCCTCGGCCTGGTCCTCGGTGGAGTGCACGAACTGCGCACCGGCCTCCTCGCAGAGCCGCGTGAGGACGGCGATCTCCTGGGCGGCGGCCGCCCCTCCGGTGTCGGACTGGGCGACCAGCAGCGCCCGGGTGTCGTGGTCCAGGCCGGCCTTCAGCACCTGGTCGACGGTGCGGATGCAGGTGCCGTCCATGATCTCCAGCAGGCTGGGCACCAGCTCGGAGGTGACCACCCGCTCGACGACCTGGCCGGCCTGCGCCGTCGTCGCGAAGGAGGCGGCCAGGGTGACCGGCGCCTGCGGGGCGGGGCGCAGCGCGAGCGTGGCCTCGGTGATGACGCCGAGCGTGCCCTCGGAGCCCACGAAGAGGCGGGCGAGGTCGTAGCCGGCCACGCCCTTGACGGTGCGCCGGCCGGTGCGCAGCACGCGCCCGTCGGCGAGCACGACCTCCAGGCCCAGCACGTAGTCGGTGGTGACGCCGTACTTCACGCAGCACAGGCCGCCGGAGTTGGTGGCCAGGTTGCCGCCGATTGTGCACCAGTCGTAGCTGGAGGGGTCCGGCGGGTAGAACAACCCGCTGCCGGCGACGGCGTCGCGCAGCTGCTTGTTGACCACGCCCGGCTGGACGACGGCCAGCCGGTCGGCGGTGGAGACCTCGAGGACGGCGTCCATGCGGGTCATCACCAGCGTGATCCCGCCGTCGACGGCGTTGCTCCCGCCCGCGAGCCCGGAGCCCGCCCCGCGCGGCACCACCGGGATGCCGTGCCGCGAGGCGATCCGCAGGACGGCGGCGACGTCGTCGGTGCGGCGGGGGAAGACCACCGCCGCGGGGAGGCCGGCGGGTGCCATCATCGCCTGGTCGCGGGCGTAGGCGGCCGTGACGTCGGGATCGGTCAGCACGCTGTCGCGGCCCAGCGCGTCGGTCAGCTCGGCGAGCCACGTCGCCGTCGTCGTGGTCACCGTCACACCGTAGTGGAAGGACCCCGCTGCTCCCCGCCCCTCGCGAGCTCGCGGGGAGCCCCTGCAGCGGGGCCGGTCAGGAGAGGCCGAGGTCGGCGAGGGTGAAGGCGGCCCGGTACTCGAAGCCGGCCTCCTCGACCGCCTGCCGCCCGCCCCGGTCGACGATCACCGCGACGGCGACCACCTCGGCCCCGGCCTCCTGCAGCGCCTGGGCCGCGGTCAGCGGGCTGCCCCCGGTGGTCGACACGTCCTCGACCACCAGCACGGCGCGACCGGCGACGTCCGGCCCCTCGATCCGCCGCTGCAACCCGTGCGCCTTGCCCGCCTTGCGCACCACGCAGGCGTCGAGGAACCCCTCGCCCGCCGCGGCCGCGTGCAGCATCGCCGTCGCCACCGGGTCGGCACCGAGGGTCAGCCCGCCGACGACGTCGTAGCGCAGGTCGCCGGTGAGCTGGCGCATCACCCGGCCGACCAGCGGGGCGCCCTCGTGGTGCAGCGTCAGCCGGCGCAGGTCGATGTACCAGTCGGCCTCCTGCCCCGAGGAGAGCGTGACCTTCCCGTGCACCACGGCGAGGTCGAGGACCAGCTGGAGCAGCCGGTCGCGGTCGGGCGAGGCGTGGGGTGCCGTCATGGGGAGGAACCCTAGACAGGCGGCAGGACGGCGGCCCGGCGTGCGGCCCCCGGCGAGCGGGGTCAGCCCTCGGCGGGCTGGAGCACCTGGTCGATGACGTAGACGGTGGCGTTGGCGGTCTGCAGGTTGCCGCAGACGACCGAGGCCTCCGCGCCGACGACCGTGCCCTCCGCGCCGATGCCCAGCTCCAGTCCCGACCCCTCGATAGTCACCTCGTCGTTGTTGAGCGTGGTGTGCGTGCCGACGAGCTCGGCGGGGGTCAGCCGGCCCGGGAGGACGTGGTGGGTCAGGAGCGCGGTCAGCGCCGGGGTGTCGCCCAGTAGCCCCTGCAGCGCGTCGGCCGGGACCGCCTCGAACGCGGCGTCGGACGGGGCCAGCACGGTGATCTCCTGGGTCGTGTCCAGGGTCTCCACGAGGTCGGCCGCCTGCACCGCCTGGACCAGCCTCGACAGCATGGGGGTGCTGCCGGCAGCGGTGACCACCGGGACGGCGCCCATCCCCGCGACGCTGCCCGGCCCCTCGGGGGGAACCGCCGCGCAGCCCTCGCCGAAGGGCCCCTCGGGGGCCGGGGCGGCGGAGCTGGTGCGCGGAGCGGCGTCGGCGGTACCCGGGGTCGTGGGAGCGGCGCTCCCGCCGGGGGCGTCGTCGGAGCCGCAGCCGCCGAGCGCGATGGCCAGGCCCGCGACGGCCGCGAGCGCGATCCCGCGGGGAGGGGTGCGCGTCATGTGGTGCTCCTGTTCGTCGTCCGGCGCGACGGCGCGCCGCGGTCGATCATGGCGGGGACCGGTGGGGTCGCCGCCCGTGGCCCCCGTGGTCTGCCAGGCTGGAGGGGTGCCGGCCGATCCCCGCCCCCGCCCCGTCCACGGCGACGCATCCCCGCCGGCCCCGCCGTCGGTGCGCGTCGCCATGGCGCTGCTCGCGACCCTCGCCGTGCTGCTCCTGCTGTACGTGACGATCACCTGGCTCGGCCGCGACGGCGTCCGGCAGGCGCTGGTCGAGGCGGGGCTCACCGCCGACGAGGCCCAGCAGTTCCTGCTCGTGAACACCACCGCCCCGCTGGTCCTCGGCATCGCCTACGCGGTCTCGGCGTGGGCGGTGTCCGGCGGCCGGCGGTGGGGGCAGTGGACCGGGCTGGTCTCGACGATCGTCCTGGCCCTGGTGCTGCTCTCCACCATGCTCACCGCCGGCGGGGTCACCGTCGTGGCGCTGCTGCTGCTGGTGCTGTCCGTGGGGGCGGCGGCCAGCCTGTTCGCGCGGACGACGCGGGACTGGCTGGCCGCCCGGCGGGCCTGAGCGCGCCCCGGTTCAGCCCTGGCCCGTGGCCCGCTGCCACTTGCGGAAGCGGTACCAGTCGTTGGAGGGCTTCAGCGCCAGCAGCACCACGCCGGCCGCGGTCAGCGCGAGCTGGAACCAGGAGAGCGTGGTGAGGAAGGGCAGCGGCCCACCGGCGACGGCGTTGAACGGGCCGGCCAGCAGCGCCAGCCCCCCGAGCACCCACAGCACGATCCGCGCCCAGTTGCGGCCCTGCCAGGCGAACCACACGAAGAGCAGCTGGAGCAGGAGCACGAGCACGGTGAAGCCGACCGTGAGCTGCGCCGTCAGCTCGGCGAGCGCCGCGGTGTCGAGCCCCTCGAACTCCGGGCCCTGCAGGTCGGTCCCCGACTGGGCGAGGGTCCAGTCCAGGAGCTCGTCCCAGTTGAGCAGCATGACGACGGCGGCCACGGCGCTGAGCACCAGCGAGCCGAGGAACGCCCCGATGCCGGCGCGCACCGTCAGCGGCCGCTCCACCGGCTCCGGAGCCCCGGGGCCCCAGCCCTGCGGTGCCGACGGCGCGGGGGCGTAGCCGTAGGGGTTCTGGCCGTACGGGTCCTGGCCGTAGGGGTTCTGCGGCGGCTGCCCGTACGGGGGCTGCCCGCCCTGCGGCCGGCCGTAGGGGTTCTGCGGCGGCTGCCCGTACGGGGGCTGGCCACCGTAGGGCGGCTGGCCCGGCGGCGGCGCCCACCCCGGCTGCTGGCCGCCCTGCCCCTCGGGCTGCCCCTGCTGCCGACCGTGCTGGTCGTCCTGGCCCGCCGTCATCGTCTCTCCACCTCTCGGTCCCGGTCCTCGCCCGCGATCATCGACGACGCCCCGCCGGGGGACCAGCAGGGCACGCGGTGCCACCCCATCAGGCGGCGCGCCCGCCGGACCCCGGGGGTCCGGCGGGCGGCCTCCTCACGCGTGGTCACCCGCCGCGGGTGACCACCAGGCTCTCGACGTCGCCACCCGGCCAGTCGACGACGACCTCGTCGCCGTCCCGGATCTCGCCGGACAGCAGCGCCCGGGCGAGCTGGTCGCCGATCGCCGACTGCACCAGCCGGCGCAGCGGGCGGGCACCGTAGACGGGGTCGAAGCCGTTGAGCGCCAGCCACTCGCGGGCCGCGTCGGTGACGGCGAGCGTCAGCCGGCGGGCGGCGAGCCGCCGGGCCAGCACGCCGACCTGGATGTCGACGATCCCGGTCAGCTCCTCGCTGCCCAGCGCCCGGAACACCACGACGTCGTCGAGCCGGTTGAGGAACTCGGGCTTGAAGTGGCCCCGGACCACCCCCATCACCGCCTCGCGGCGCCGCTCCTCGGGCACCGACTGGTCGGCGATGAGCTGCGAGCCGAGGTTCGACGTCAGGATCAGGATGGTGTTCCGGAAGTCCACCGTGCGGCCCTGGCCGTCGGTGAGCCGGCCGTCGTCCAGCACCTGCAGCAGCACGTCGAAGACGTCCGGGTGGGCCTTCTCGACCTCGTCGAGCAGCACCACGGTGTACGGACGGCGCCGCACCGCCTCGGTGAGCTGGCCGCCGGCCTCGTAGCCGACGTAGCCGGGGGGAGCCCCGACCAGCCGGGCGACCGAGTGCTTCTCCGAGTACTCGCTCATGTCGATGCGGACCATGGCCCGCTCGTCGTCGAACAGGAACTCCGCCAGCGCCTTGGCCAGCTCGGTCTTGCCGACGCCGGTGGGTCCGAGGAACAGGAACGAGCCGGTGGGCCGGTCGGGGTCGGCGACCCCGGAGCGCGCCCGGCGGACGGCGTCGGAGACGGCGCGGACGGCGTCGGGCTGGCCGACGACCCGGTGCCCGAGCTCCTCCTCCATGCGCAGCAGCTTCTGGGTCTCGCCCTCGAGCAGCCGCCCGGCGGGGATGCCGGTCCAGGCCTGGACGACCTCGGCGATGTCGTCGGGGCCGACCTCCTCCTTGAGCATCGAGGCCTGCTCCTCCACCGACGCCTCGGCCTCGGCCAGCGCCTTCTCCAGCTGCGGTAGCCGGCCGTAGCGCAGCTCGGCCACCCGGGCGAGGTCGCCGTCGCGCTCGGCGCGCTCGGCCTCGGTGCGCAGCCGCTCCAGCTCCTCCTTGGCCTGCTGGATCCGGGTGATGGCGCTCTTGTCCTGCTGCCAGCGGGCGGTCAGCTCGGCCAGCTCCTGGCGCTTGTCCGCGAGGTCCTCGCGCAGCGACGCCAGGCGCTCGAGGGACGAGGGGTCGCCCTCCTTGGCCAGCGCCATCTCCTCGATCTCCAGCCGGCGGACGGCGCGCTCGACCTCGTCGACCTCGACCGGGCGGCTGTCGATCTCCATGCGCAGCCGGCTGGCCGCCTCGTCGACCAGGTCGATGGCCTTGTCGGGGAGGAAGCGGGACGTGACGTACCGGTCCGACAGCGTGGCCGCGGCGACGATCGCGCCGTCGGTGATGCGCACGCCGTGGTGCACCTCGTAGCGCTCCTTGAGCCCGCGCAGGATGCCGATGGTGTCCTCGACCGAGGGCTCGCCGACGAAGACCTGCTGGAAGCGGCGCTCCAGGGCCGGGTCCTTCTCGATGTGCTCGCGGTACTCGTCCAGCGTGGTGGCGCCCACCATGCGCAGCTCGCCGCGGGCCAGCATCGGCTTGATCATGTTGCCCGCGTCCATCGCGCCGTCGCCGGTCGCGCCCGCGCCGACGATCGTGTGCAGCTCGTCGATGAAGGTGACGATCTCGCCCTCGGCCTCGGTGATCTCCTGCAGGACGGCCTTGAGCCGCTCCTCGAACTCACCCCGGTACTTGGCCCCGGCCACCATCGCGGCGAGGTCCAGCGCCATCAGCCGCTTGCCCTTGAGGCTCTCCGGGACGTCGCCGGCGACGATGCGCTGGGCCAGCCCCTCGACGATCGCCGTCTTGCCCACGCCCGGCTCGCCGATGAGCACCGGGTTGTTCTTGGTCCGGCGGGAGAGCACCTGCACGACGCGGCGGATCTCGGTGTCCCGGCCGATGACCGGGTCGACCTTGCCCTCGCGGGCCCGCTCGGTGAGGTCGACGGCGAACTTCTCGAGGGCCTGGTAGGTGGCCTCGGGGTCGGCGGTGGTGACCTTGCGGTTGCCCCGCACCGTCCGGAAGGCGGCGAGCAGCGCGTCGGCCGTGGCACCGGCGCTGGTGAGGACGGTGGCGGCCTCCCCCTCCGACGCGGCGAGGCCGACCAGCAGGTGCTCGGTGGAGACGTACTCGTCACCGAGCGCCCCCGCCTGCTCGGCGGCGGCGTTGATGACCCGGAGGAACTCGCGCGAGGGGGCGGGCGCCGAGACCGTCGCGCCGCTGACGCTCGGCATGCGGCGCAGCGCGGCGTCGGCCTTGCTGCGCACGTCGGCCGGGTCGGCGCCGACCGCGGTGAGCAGCGGGCCGGCGATGCCGTCGGTCTGCTCCAGGAGGGCGACGAGCAGGTGCAGCGGCTCGAGGGCCGCCTGACCACGGCCGACGGCGAGGCGCTGGGCGCCGGCGACGGCCTCCTGCGAGCGGGTGGTGAGCTTGCTGTCCATGCCGGGGGGCACGTCCTCTCCTCTCTCGGGCACGCCGTCCGTCCGTGGCCGGCGTCGTCGCACCCTGCAACGAGCCGCGGGTTGAGTCTGTTCCGCTCAACTCTGCCACCTCGGTCCAGCCTCGTCCCGCCCGCCCCGTGACCACCAGGGCCCCCTTACGGGTCGCGTCCAGGGCGGACGGTCCCGGCCTGCCGCCCGGCGGCCCTAGACTGGCGGCCATGACCGCCCTGCCGGCTCCGAGCGTCGCGCTCGACGACCAGCTGTGCTTCGCGCTGTACGCCGCCTCCCGCGCGGTGACCGCGCGGTACCGCCCCATGCTCGACGCGATCGGCCTCACCTACCCCCAGTACCTGGTGATGCTGCTGCTGTGGGAGCAGGACAACCAGACGGTCGGCCAGCTGGGCGCCCGGCTGGCGCTCGACAGCGGCACCCTCTCGCCCCTGCTCAAGCGGCTGACCGCGGCGGGTCTGGTCACCCGGCACCGCCGGGTCGAGGACGAGCGCTCGGTCTCCATCGCCCTCACCGACGCCGGGCGGGCGCTGGAGGACAAGGCCGTGGCCATCTCCGAGGAGATGATCGGTGCCATCGGCTTCGACGCCAGCGAGTTCGACGACCTCAAGGCGCGGCTGCGGCTGCTCACCGACCGGGTGAACGGCCCGGTCGAGGCCGACAGCCAGGCCTGATCCGCGCGGTAGCCCGGGCCACCGGCGGGTAGGAGGCGGCCACAGCGCCGCCCAGCCGCGGGCGGCCACGGCCCGGAAGGGGCAGCATGCCCACTCGCACCGCCCGCACCGCCTGGAACGGCACCCTGCAGGAGGGGTCGGGGCAGGTCGAGCTCTCCAGCTCGAAGGTCGGCACCTACGAGGTGTCCTTCCCCAAGCGCGCCGCCGACGAGGCCGGGGGCACAACCAGCCCCGAGGAGCTCATCGCCGCGGCGCACTCCGCCTGCTTCGCCATGGCGCTCTCCAGCGAGATCGGGAAGGCCGGCGGCACGCCGCAGTCCCTCGAGGTCTCCGCCGAGGTCACGCTCGGCCAGAAGGACGGCGCCCCGACCATCACGGGCATCAAGCTCACCGTGCGCGGCGAGGTCGAGGGCCTCGACGCCGGTGGCTTCGACAAGGCCGCCCAGGCGGCCAAGGCCGGGTGCCCGGTGAGCAAGGCGCTGACCGGCACCGACATCACCCTGGACGCCGCACTGGAGGGCTGACCCCGGCCGGACGGACCACGGCCCGCCTCCCCTGCGGAGGCGGGCCGTGGTCCGTCCGGTCAGCGGGCGGCGCCCACCCCGGCGGGCGCCGCCCCGGTACGGGTGCCGTCGGCGTCGCGACCCTCGATCGCGTCGGTGTCGATGCGCACCGCCGCCCCCCGCTCGGCCTGCTCCCGCTCGTCGCCGGCCTCGGTCCGCAGCGCGACCTCCCGGATGAAGAGGACGGCGAGCACCGCCACCAGTGCCACCACCGCCGAGATGAGGAAGACCCGGCCGGTCGCGTCCCCGTACGAGAGCCGGATCAGCTCCTGGACCGGCGCCGGCGCGTCGGCGAGGTCGGCCAGCCCGACGTCCGCTCCCCCGGCGGCGGCCTCCGCGGCCCCCGGGACGCGTGCCATGCCGTCGCGGATGAGGTCGCCGACGTGGTTGCTGAGCACGGCACCCAGGACCGAGACGCCGATCGTGCCGCCCAGGCTGCGGAAGAAGGCCACGGCGGAGCTGGCCGCCCCCAGATCCCGCGCCGCGACGGTGTTCTGCACCGCGAGCACCAGGTTCTGCATGCTCATCCCGATGCCCACGCCCAGCACGAACAGGAAGGAGCAGAGCAGCACCATGTCCGTCTCGTGGTCGATCGTCGCGAGCAGCGCGAAGCCGGCGACGACCAGCGCCGAGCCGGCCGAGAGGTAGACCTTCCACCGGCCGTAGCGGGTGATCAGCAGGCCCGAGACGGTGGAGGAGATCAGCAACCCGCCGACCATCGGGATGGTCAGCAGCCCGGCCTCGGTCGGCGAGTACCCCCGCGAGATCTGCAGGTACTGGCCCAGGAACACCGTCGAGCCGAACATCGCCATGCCGACGGCGACGCTGGCGACGATCGCCAGCGTGGTGGTGCGGTCACGGAAGAGGCGCAGCGGCACGATCGGCTCCGCGGCCCGCACCTCGGTGACCAGGAAGGCAACGACCGCCAGGGCGGCGCCGCCGAGGAACAGCGCCGTCTCCACCGAGGCCCAGCCGAAGCTGCCGCCGGCGAGGGTGACCCAGATGAGCAGCGCCGAGACGCCGGCGGTCAGGAAGGCCGCGCCGAGGTAGTCGATCGTCACGTCCCGCCGGGTCACCGGGAGGTGCAGCGTGCGCTGCAGGAGCACCAGCGCGACGGCGGCGAACGGGACGCCGACGTAGAAGCACCAGCGCCAGCCCAGCCAGCTGGTGTCCACCAGCAGACCGCCCAGGAGCGGGCCGCCGACGGTCGCGACCGCCATCACCGCACCGAGGAGACCGGAGTAGCGGCCGCGCTCCCGGGGACTGATCATCGCGGCCATCGCGATCTGCACCAGCGCCTGCAGGCCGCCGAGCCCCAGGCCCTGCAGCACGCGCCAGGCGATCAGGGTGTCGACCGACTGCGCGAGCCCGGCCAGCATCGACCCGGCGATGAAGACCACGATCGACAGCTGGATGAGCAGCTTCTTGCTGAACAGGTCGGCCAGCTTGCCCCAGATGGGCGTGGAGGCGGTCGAGGCCAGCAGGGTCGCGGTGATCACCCACGTGTACTGGTTCTGCGTGCCGCGCAGCTCGGTGATGATCGTGGGCAGGGCGTTGGAGACGACGGTCGAGGACAGGAAGGCCACGAACATCGCCAGCAACATGCCGGAGAGCGCCTCCAGCACCTGGCGGTGGGTCATCCGCCCCTGCTGCTCGACGGGCGCCTCGGCGGCGGTGTCCGGCACGGTGGTCACGGGGCTCCTGGACGTCTGGTTCGCGGGAGGGGTGCGGGGCGGGGTGCTCACCGGGTGGCCCCGGCCGGCTCGGGGCGCGGCTGCGCACCGGTGACGTCGATGTCGGCGACCAGGCGCTCGAGCAGGCCGGCCAGCCGCCGGGCGTCGTCGTCGTCCCAGTCGGCGAGGGCGGTCCGCGCCCAGGCCGAGCGCAGCGCCCGCGAGGTGGCGAGCGCGTCGGCGCCGCGACCGGTCAGGCGGAACAGCGCGGCCCGGCCGTCGCGGGGGTCGGGGTGGCGCTCGACGTAGCCGGCCCGCTCCAGCGTGGCGAGCTGCCGGCTGGCCACCGAGCCGTCGACCCCGGCGTGCGCGGCGAGGGCGCTGCAGCGCAGGTCGCCGTCGCGCTCGAGCGGGACGAGGAGGGACCAGCCGAACGACGGCAGGTCACCGTGCAGCTGGGTGGCGGCGCGCGAGCTCAGGTGCCGCCCGGCGCGGATGAGCTGGGCGACGCCGGCCATGAGCCGGTCCCGCGTGGCGGGGGTGAGGGGCATCGACGAGTCCTAGGGGTGGCGCAACTACTTGCAGACCGAAACCATACGCCCATATGGTTGCGGTCTGCAACTGGCGTCGCCGACGCCTCCCCAAACGCGCCGGTGCCGCGGCTCGCCGCCCCGAGCCCGAGTTGCGCGAAAGTGGGCCCAGGGCAGCGCCGCAAGGCCCGACTTCCCGTATTTCGGTGCCCGGCGGAAGCACACCGGGAGGACGGCACCTGACCGCGGCCGCCGGTCAGGACCCCTGCTCGGCCTCCCGCGCCTCGCCGATCCGGTTCAACCGCTCCAGCAGCGCGGCGAGCGTGGCGACGTCCTCGGCGGGCCACCCGGACATGTCGCTCTCCCAGCGGGCCCGGCGGGCCGACCGGATGCGGGCGAGCCGGGCCGCCCCCTCGGCCGACGGGGTCAGCACCTGCGCCCGGCCGTCGTCGGGGTCCGCGGCGCGGTCGACCAGGCCGAGGTCCACGAGGCTGGAGAGCTGCCGGCTGACGGTGCTCTTGTCCAGGCCCAGCCGCGCCACCAGGTCGCTGGCGCGCAGCGGCCCGGTGTCCTGCAGCAGGGCGAGCAGCCCGTAGGCCGCGCCGTCCAGGTCGGGGTGCAGCTCGCGCGCCAGCCGCGTGGAGATGGCGCGGGACCGGCGGAGCAGCAGCCCGATCTCCCGCTCCAGCGCCACGAACGCCTCGTGGGCGTCGGCACCGGGCCCGCTCACCGGGCGCCCCCGGGACGCCACACCACGAGGGCGGAGGTCTGCCGCCGGTGGGGCACCAGGTCCGCGCGGTAGGCCGCCGGGATCGCGGCCTCGGCCGCCATGCGCCGGTTCTCGGAGTGCTGCAGCTCCTCCAGCAGCTCGTGCACCCGGGCTTGCAGCGCCTCCACCTGCGACTCCAGGTCGATGATCCGCTTGATGCCGGCGAGGTTGACGCCGTCCTCCTGCGAGAGCCGCTGCACCTCGCGCAGCAGCGCGACGTCGCGGGGGCTGTACCGGCGCCCTCCCCCGGGCGTGCGGCCGGGGCTGACCAGCCCCAGCCGGTCGTACTGCCGGAGGGTCTGGGCGTGCATGCCGGCCAGCTCGGCCGCCACGGAGATCACGAACACCGGGGCGTCGTCGGCGACGGAGGGGGCCGCGCCGCCCAGCGGCCCTCCGGTCGGCCTGGTCATGCCTCACCTCCCGCCTGCACCGCGGCCGTGATCTCCGGGCGCGGGTCGTCGTCCATCTCCTCGGCCAGGTTCTCGACGGCCTTCCGCTGCGCCGGGGTCAGCCGCGCGGGGACGGCGATCTCCACGGTGACCAGCAGGTCACCGGCGCGGCCCTTGGCGGGTGCGCCCCGGCCGCGGACCCGCAGCGTCCGGCCGCTGGCGGTGCCGGCGGGCACCTTGAGCGACACGGTGCCCTCGAGGGTCGGCACGGTGAGCGTGGTGCCCAGCGCCGCCTCGGCGAAGGTGATCGGCACGGTCAGCGTGAGGTCGTCGCCCTTGCGGCCGAACAGCTGGTGCCCGGACACGTGGACGACGACGAACAGGTCGCCGGCCGGGCCACCCCGCCGCCCTGGCGCCCCCTTGCCGGGCAGCCGGATGCGCTGGCCGTCCTTGACCCCGGCGGGGATCCGCACCGTGATGGTGCGGGTCTGGCTGGTGATGCCGCTGCCCGCGCAGGTCGGGCAGGGGTCGTCGACGACCTGGCCGCTGCCGCGGCAGTTGCGGCAGGGCTCGGAGAACGCGAACGCGCCCTGGCTCCGGCTGGTCACCCCGGCGCCCTGGCACACCGGGCAGGTGTGCGGGCTGGTGCCGGGCTTCGCGCCGCTGCCCGCGCAGGTCGGGCAGCTGCCCGGGCTCTGCATCCGCAGCGGCACCGTCACGCCGAGGACCGCCTCCTCGAAGGAGAGGGTCGCCTCGGTCTCGACGTCCTGGCCGCGCGCGGGGCCCGACGCCGCCTGGCTGCGGGCCCGGGCGCCACCGCCGGCGCCGCCGAAGAGGCCGCCGAGGATGTCGCCGAGCCCGCCGGCTCCGCGGGCACCCGCCCCGGCCCCGGCCGCCCCGAAGAGGTCGCCGAGGTCGAACGGCTGGCCACCGGCGCCGGGGAAACCACCGGGGAACCCGGCCCGGGCCCCGGCTCCCCCGGCGCCGAACAGCCGCCGCGCGTCGTCGTACTCGCCGCGCCGCTTGGGGTCGGAGAGCACGTCGTAGGCCTCGGAGACCTCCTTGAACCGCGCCTCGGCCTCGGTGTTGCCCGGGTTCTTGTCCGGGTGCAGCTCCGTGGCCAGCTTGCGGTAGGCCTTCTTGATCGCGGCCGCGTCGGCGTCCTGGGGGACGCCGAGCGCGCCGTAGTAGTCCTTCTCGATGAAGTCACGGGTGCTCATCGGACGCCCCCTCTCCTGCTCAGTCGGACGCCGGGGCGCCGGTCTCGTCGGGCGCCGGGGCGGCCGGGGCCGGGTTCTCCGGGTCGGTGACCGCGACCATCGCCGTGCGCAGCACCCGCTCGCCGCGGCGGAACCCCTGTCGCAGCACGGTGGTGGCCGTCGGCACGGTCACCTCGGCCGAGGTGTCGTGCATGACCGCCTCGTGCAGCGACGGGTCGAACTCGTCACCGGCCTTCCCGAACGCCTCGACCCCGAGCCCGTCGAGCAGGCCCAGGATGCGGTCGGCGACCACCTTGAAGGCACCGTTGAGGTCACCGTGGTCCCGCGCCCGCTCGATGTCGTCGATGATCGGGAACAGCTGTGCGGCGAACCGCTCGGCGGCCTGGTCGACCACCAGCGAGCGGTCCCGGTCGACCCGGCGCCGGTAGTTGGCGTACTCGGCGGTGACCCGCTGCAGGTCCTCGGTGCGCTCGGCCAGCTGCTGGGCCAGGTCGCCGTCGGCACCGGGCTGCGGTGCGGCGGCCTCCTGCGGCGCGCCGGACTGCTGCGGCGCCGCGTCCTGCGTGCCGGCCTGCTGCGGTGCCGCACCCTGCTCGGTGCCGGCGGCCGCCGTGTCGTGCTCGCTCATCTGCTCCCCTGGGAGGTCGGTACCGGGCCGGACGCCGGCCGGCTGCTCGCCGGCCGGCGCCCGCACTGCGCCGGTGGTGGGGTCGATCCGCCGCTTGTCACGGATCACGACCCGCGGCTGTTCGTCCCCCTGGCTCATCGGCGGTCGGTGTCCTCGTCGACGATCTCGGCGTCGACGACGTCGTCGTCGGCCGAGGCCTGGCTGCCCGTCGCACCAGCAGCACCGGCACCGGCACCCGGGCCGGCCTCGGCAGCCGGCGCGCCACCGGCTGCCTCGGCCTGCTGGGCGTACAGCGCCCCGCCGACCTCCTGCGACACCCGGGCCACCTTCTCCTGCGCGGACTTGATCGCCTCGACGTCCGAGCCGCCCAGCGCGCTGCGCAGCTCGGTCAGCGCCTCGCCGAGCTCGTCCTTCTTCTCGGCCGGGATCTTGTCGCCGTTCTCGGCCAGGAACTTCTCGGTCTGGTACTGGAGCGACTCCGCCAGGTTGCGGGTCTCGGCCTCGTCGCGGCGCTTCTTGTCCTCCTCGGCGTGCGCCTCGGCGTCCTTCATCATCCGCTCGATGTCCTCCTTCGGGAGGGCCGAGCCGCCGGTGATGGTCATCGACTGCTCCTTGCCCGTGCCGAGGTCCTTGGCGTGGACGTGGACGATGCCGTTGGCGTCGATGTCGAAGGCGACCTCGATCTGCGGGACGCCGCGCGGCGCCGGCGGCAGACCGGTCAGCTCGAACATGCCGAGCTTCTTGTTGTACATCGCCATCTCGCGCTCACCCTGGAAGACCTGGATCTGCACGGAGGGCTGGTTGTCGTCGGCCGTCGTGAAGATCTCCGAGCGCTTCGTCGGGATCGTGGTGTTGCGCTCGATGAGCTTGGTCATGATGCCGCCCTTGGTCTCGATGCCCAGGGACAGCGGGGTGACGTCGAGGAGCAGGACGTCCTTGACCTCGCCGCGGAGGACACCGGCCTGCAGCGCGGCGCCGATGGCCACGACCTCGTCGGGGTTGACGCCCTTGTTGGGCTCCTTGCCGCCGGTCAGCTCGCGCACGAGGTCGCTCACTGCCGGCATGCGGGTCGAGCCGCCGACGAGGACGACGTGGTCGATCTGGCCCACGGAGATGCCGGCGTCGCGGATCGCCTGGTTGAACGGCGCGCGGGCGCGGTCGAGCAGGTCCTGGGTCAGCCGCTGGAACTCGGCGCGGGTCATCGTGATGTCGAGGTGCAGCGGGCCCTCGGCGCCGGCGGTGATGTAGGGCAGGTTGACGTTGGTCGACTGCGCGCCGGACAGCTCGATCTTGGCCTTCTCGGCGGCCTCGCGGAGCCGCTGCATGGCCAGCTTGTCCTTGGACAGGTCGATGCCGTTGGAGGCGTTGAACGTCTGCACCAGGTGCTTGACGACGCGCTCGTCCCAGTCGTCACCGCCGAGGTGGTTGTCACCGGCGGTGGCCTTCACCTCGATGACGCCGTCCCCGATCTCGAGCAGGGAGACGTCGAAGGTGCCGCCACCGAGGTCGAAGACGAGGATCGTCTGCTCGGTCTCGCCCTTGTCCAGCCCGTAGGCCAGGGCGGCCGCCGTCGGCTCGTTGACGATGCGCAGGACGTTGAGGCCCGCGATCTCACCGGCCTCCTTGGTGGCCTGGCGCTGCGCGTCCTCGAAGTACGCGGGGACGGTGATGACGGCGTCGGTGACCGGCTCGCCCAGGTAGGTCTCGGCGTCCCGCTTGAGCTTCTGCAGGATGCGGGCGCTGATCTCCTGCGGGGTGTAGGCCTTGCCGTCGATCTCCCCGGTCTTCCAGTCGGTGCCCATGTGCCGCTTCACGGAGCGGATGGTGCGGTCGACGTTGGTGACCGCCTGGTTCTTCGCCGACTGGCCGACGAGCACCTCGCCGTTCTTGGCGAAGGCGACGACGGAGGGGGTGGTGCGCGAGCCCTCGGAGTTCGCGATGACCGTCGGCTCGCCGCCCTCGAGGACGGTGACGACGGAGTTGGTCGTGCCGAGGTCGATACCGACCGCTCGAGCCATGGAGATGGCCTCTCTTCCGTGTGCTGGGGTGGTACTGGTCCGTGCGGGGAGTCGAGGGTCCGCCATTGCGCGGGGTCCGCTCAACTTTCCTGCCCACCCTAACGGCATGCGGTGCGGTCGTGTTCCCGGCCCGGTCGACCTCACCGGGACACCCCCCCCGCCCCCATCCCGCCGACCTCGCCGCGGGGTCGCGGACCACGCCGCACACCGCAAGGTCGGCCACCGCACCCCGAGGTCGAGCGGCGGCGACCTGGAGGAGGCAGGCGGGGGGCTGGGGAGCGTGTTCTGCGTCACCCCTGACGAGCGCTGGGCGGAGCGCCCCGCGGCGGCTGGCCGATCCGGGGCACCGCGCCCAGGGTTACCGGCGAGTAGCCTCTCAGGGCGCCCGCTATCGTGCGCTGGAGTGCTGGCTGCGCCTGCCTGCACTGCGCGCCGAGCGCCGGCCGACCGGCCGGTGGGCCGGTGCGCGCACCGCACACAGCCCCGTCGCCGCGCGGTCGGCGGGAGACGACCGACGCCACCTGGCGTACGGGAGGGGAAAACATGACGGGCCCGCTGCAGATCGTCCTGGGGACGATCAGCGTCCTGTTCCTGATCGTCGCGTCCGTCATGGCCTACCGGGCCGTCCGGGCGATGGTGCGGATCATCCGCACCGGGCAGCCCGACGGCACCCGCTCCGGCCCGGTCAAGACCCGGCTGAAGACGATGCTCGTCGAGTCGCTGGGCCACACCCGGATGCTCAAGTGGTCGAGCATCGGCGTCGCCCACTGGTTCGTGTTCCTCGGGTTCTACGGCCTGTTCCTGACGCTCGTCGAGGCGTTCGGCGAGGTGTGGGACCCGGCGTTCCACCTGCCGCTGATCGGCACCTGGGCGATCTGGAACATCTTCGTCGACATCATCGGCACCGGCACGATCCTCGGGATCGTCTACCTGATCATCCGGCGCCAGCGCGACCACCCGCGCCGGCAGGGCCGCAAGAGCCGGTTCGCCGGGTCGAACGAGGGCCGCGGCTACTTCGTCGAGGCCGTCGTCCTGGTCGTCGGCATCAGCATCCTGAGCATCCGCGCCGCCAAGATCGCCTCCGGCCTGGACGACGCCCCGACCTGGTCGCACCCGGTGGCCAGCCTGGTGTCGAACCTGTTCCCGGACAACCCCGACGTCGTCTCGATCGTGGCGTTCATCAAGATCGTGGTGTCGCTGACCTGGCTGGTCGTCATCAGCCGCATCCTCAACATGGGGGTGGCCTGGCACCGGTTCAGCGCCTTCTTCAACATCTACTTCAAGCGCGAGGCCGACGGCGCCCCGGCGCTCGGCCCGCTGCCGGCGATGACCTCCGGCGGCAAGCCGATCGACTTCGAGGACCCGGGCGAGGACGACGTCTTCGGCCGCGGCAAGATCGAGGACTTCACCTGGAAGGGGATGCTGGACTTCACCACCTGCACGGAGTGCGGTCGGTGCCAGAGCCAGTGCCCGGCGTGGAACACGGGCAAGCCGCTCAGCCCGAAGATGGTGATCATGGACCTCCGCGACCACCTCTACGCGAAGGCCCCCTACCTCCTCGGTGAGAAGACGGCGTCGGAGACCGCGCCGGACTACGACGTGCTCAAGCCCAGCGACGAGCAGGTGTGGGCGTCGGGCTACGCCCGCATCGAGGGCACCAACGACGCGCAGGCGCACCGCCCGCTGGTCGGCACCCTCGAGGAGGGCGGGGTCATCGACCCCGACGTCCTGTGGAGCTGCACCAACTGCGGCGCCTGCGTCGAGCAGTGCCCGGTCGACATCGAGCACGTCGACCACATCGAGGACATGCGCCGATACCAGGTGCTGATCGAGTCCAACTTCCCTTCCGAGGCCGGCGTCATGATGACCAACCTCGAGAAGCGCGGGAACCCGTGGGGCATGGGCGGCAACGTCCGCGAGGACTGGATCAAGGAGCTCGACTTCGACGTCCGCGTCGCCGACGGTCCGCTGCCCCACGACGTCGAGTACCTGTTCTGGGTGGGCTGCGCCGGCGCCGTCGACGACCGCGCCAAGAAGGTCACCAAGGCCGTGGCCGAGCTGCTGCACACCGCGGGCGTCGAGTTCGCCGTCCTCGGCAACGGCGAGACCTGCTCGGGCGACCCGGCCCGTCGCATGGGCAACGAGTTCCTGTTCCAGCAGCTGGCCATGGAGAACGTCGAGACCCTCAACGGCGTCTTCGAGGGCCGCGTCCCGGGCACCCGCAAGATCGTGGCGACCTGCCCGCACTGCTTCAACTCGCTGGGCCGGGAGTACCCGCAGGTCGGCGGCGAGTACGAGGTCGTGCACCACACCCAGCTGCTCGGCCAGCTCGTGGAGGAGGGCCGGCTCACCCCGGTCACCCCGGTGGACCGCAAGGTCACCTACCACGACCCGTGCTTCCTCGGCCGGCACAACAAGGTCTACACGCCCCCGCGGGAGATCCTCGACTCCGTCCAGGGCCTGTCCACGCAGGAGATGCACCGCTGCAAGGACCGCGGCTTCTGCTGCGGCGCCGGCGGCGCTCGCATGTGGATGGAGGAGAAGATCGGCAAGCGCATCAACATGGAGCGCACCGAGGAGGCGCTGGAGCTCGACCCCGACGTCATCTCCACCGCCTGCCCGTTCTGCATCACGATGCTCAGCGACGCGCTGACCAGCAAGAAGCAGAACGGCCAGGCCGGGGAGCACGTCGAGGTGCTCGACGTCAGCCAGATCCTGCTGCGCTCGATGAAGCCGGTCGCCGTCGGCGCGCAGGGCGCCGAGCAGGGTGCCGACGTCGGCACGAAGGACGACGACGTCGTGGGTCTCGACTCCGCCGCCACGGATCACGACCCGAAGTAGCAGCACACCGCCGCCGACGGCGCGCGTCCCCGCGAGGGGGCGCGCGCCGTCGTCGTTCCCGGTGCCGCCCGCGGTGGTTGCACCGCGCACCGACCCGGGGGTCGTGTGCGGCGCGTCATGGAGGACGCTTTCCGGGTGACCCGCACCGCCCCCGCCCGCAGCAGCACCGGCACCGACCGTCGTCGCGGGCTCGGCCTCATGGCCGTCGCCATCGTGCTCACCGCGCTCAACCTGCGGACGGCGGTGACCAGCGTCGGCCCCGTGCTCCAGGAGATCGAGCGGGGGCTGGGCATCTCCAGCGGCCTGGCCGGCGTCATCACCACGATGCCGGTGCTGTGCTTCGCGCTCATCGGGTTCACCGGCCCGGCCCTGTCGGCGCGCTACCGCGACGCGCACGTGCTCGCCGGCGCCCTCGTCGCGATGACCGCCGGGCTGGTGCTGCGCAGCCTGGCCGAGGGCTTCCCCGTCTTCCTCGCGGGCACGGCGCTGGCCATGGCCGGCGGGGCCCTCGGCAACGTCATGCTCCCCGGCCTGGTGAAGCGCCACTTCCCGGGACGCACCGGCCCCCTCGTCGGCGCGTACAGCACGGCGATGGGCCTGGGCGCGACCCTGGCCGCCGTCGCCTCGCAGCCGATCGCGGACGCGGCGGGCACCGACGGCGGGGGCTGGCGCTGGGCGCTGGTGGTCTGGGCGCTGCCCGCGCTCGTGGCGGCCGGCGTGTGGCTGGCCGTCCCGGCCGCTCCGGACGTCTCCCGCGCGAGCCACTCGGCCGTGCGGATGCGGGCGCTGGTGCACAGCCCGACGGCGCTGGCGATCACCGCGTTCTTCGGCGTGCAGGCGCTCCAGGCCTACGTCGTCATCGGGTGGTCGGCCCAGTACCTGCGCGACTCCGGGCTCAGCGCGGCGACGGCGGGGCTGCTCCTGGGCCTGAACTCCGTCGTCGGGCTGCCGCTGAGCGCCGTCATCCCGTCGCTCACCGTGCGCCCGCGCCTGCAGCGCCCGCTGCTGGTGGTCTTCATCGCCAGCTACGTCACCGGCTGGGTGGGCCTGTGGACGGCGCCGACCGCCGCGCCGTGGCTCTGGATGGTGCTCATCGCCGTCGGCATGGGGACGTTCTCCATGGTGCTGACGCTCATCGGCCTGCGGGCCCGGACGCCGGAGACCGTCTCGGCCCTCTCCACGGTCAGCCAGAGCTGGGGCTACGTCGTCGCCGGGGCCGGCCCGCTGCTCGTGGGCGTCCTGCGCGGGGCGACCGGCAGCTACGACGGCATGTTCGTCGTCGTGCTCACCGGGGTCGCGGTGCTCGCCGTCGCCGGATGGGTCGCCACCCGCCAGGTGTTCGTCGACGACGAGGTGGAGCGCGTGGTGCCCGGCTGGTCACCGGCGGGCCGCCGCGCCGACGTGCTCGAGAGCGCCGGGGTCGAGATCCCGGCGGCCGTCCGGGCCGACGACGCCGACCGGGGAGCTAGGGGCGGCGGGTCTCCGCGCGGGTGAAGTTGCGGAACGAGCGCGACGGGGTGGGCCCGCGCTGGTCCTGGTACCGCGAGCCGTAGACCGCCGACCCGTAGGGGTGCTCGGCGGCGCTGGTCAGGCGGAACAGGCAGAGCTGGCCGATCTTCATGCCCGGCCACAGCGTGATCGGCAGGTTCGCCACGTTGGACAGCTCCAGCGTGATGTGCCCGGAGAAGCCCGGGTCGACGAAGCCCGCCGTCGAGTGGGTGAGCAGGCCCAGGCGCCCCAGGGAGCTCTTGCCCTCGAGCCGCGCCGCCAGGTCGTCGGGGATGCGGACGACCTCCAGCGTCGAGCCGAGGACGAACTCGCCCGGGTGCAGCACGAACGGCTCGTCCCCCTCGGGCTCGACCAGGGTGGTCAGGTCGTCCTGCTGCTCCGCCGGGTCGATGTGGGTGTACCGGGCGTTGTTGAACACGCGGAAGTAGCGGTCCAGCCGGACGTCGATGCTGGACGGCTGCACGAGCCCGGGGTCGTAGGGCTCGATGCCGAGGCGTCCCCCGGCGATCGCGGCCGTGATGTCGCGGTCGCTCAGCAGCATGGCGCGGAGTCTAGGGACCCTCCGTCCGGGTGACGGGCGCCGCCCGGCCCTCAAGCAGCGCCCGCCCGGCGCCGTAGCGGCACGGGAGAGCCCCGCCGCGACGGGCTGGGGCCAACGGGGTGGCCGGAGGTCGGCAGGATGACGAGCAAGCGGGTGCTGGGGGCGGTGCTGGCCGGCGCCGTCGTGGCCGGGTACGCCGGGGCGGCGGCCTGGACGGCGTGGGCGACGCCGGCGATCGAGCAGGCGACCGGGTTCGGCGAGGGCGACGGGCTGACCCGCTACGTGCTCACCGCCGGCACCTCCTCCGGCGACCTGCTGGCGGCGCTGGCCGCGGTGCCCGGGGTCGAGAGCGCGCAGTGGGTCGACGACGGGCTGGCCCTCGTGGCCGCCGACGGCCTGGACCCCGAGCGGCTGCGAGCGGTGGCGGGGGTCACCGACGTGGCCCTGTCGACCTCCGTGCCGGTCCTCGGCTCCGTCACCGACCCGCTGTTCCCCCAGTACGGCTGGAACCTGGAGAACACCGGCAGCAACGCCTACGGCTCGACCGCCGTGGCCGACGCCGACGTGGACGCCACCACCGGCTGGGACACCGGCACGGGCGTGGGCCGCGTCGTCGCCGTCATCGACTCCGGCTTCGACTCCGACCACCCCGAGCTGGCCGGGTCGCTGTGGACCAACCCGGACGAGCGCTGCGGCGCGGCGGACGCCGACGGCAACGGCCTGCCCGGCGACTGCCACGGCTGGAACTTCTACGCGAACAACGCCGACATCGACAACGGGAGCCTGGGCAGCCACGGCACCAGCGTGTCCGGCGTCGTCGGGGCGCGGGCGGGCAACGGGTCCGGGCACGCGGGCGTGGCGCCCGGGGTCTCGATCATGCCGCTGGTCGCCGGCGGCGGGAGCACCGTCGACATCTTCCTGTGCGCCAAGGCCATCCGGTACGCCGTCGACCACGGCGCCGACGTCGTCAACGCCTCGTGGGGCGGCCAGATCAGCGGTCCGCCGCTCGAGGCGCTCCGCTCGGCCGTCGCGTACGCCGAGGCGCACGGCGTCCTCGTGGTCGCCGCCGCGGGCAACGACGGCGGCAACCGGGACACCAACCCCGTCTACCCGGCCAGCCTGACGGAGGCCAATGTCGTGACCGTCGGCAGCTCCACGCCCGCCGACACCGTCGCGGCGCACTCCGGCTGGGGCGCGACGTCGGTGGACCTCTTCGCCCCGGGCACCCGGGTCGCAGCTCCGTGGAACGACGGCGGCATGCGCCTGGTCGACGGGACGTCGTTCGCCGCGCCGCACGTGGCCGCCGCCGTGGCGCTCTACCGCGCCGTCCTGCCCACCGCCTCGGCCGCCGAGCTCAAGCAGGCGGTGCTGGCCGACACCGACCGGGTCGCGGCCTTCGCCGGCCGGTCGGTCACCGGCGGCCGGCTGACGCTGGCCCGCGTCGGCGACCACGCGGGTGACACGGTGCGCTACGCCTTCTCGTCGATGACCGCCGGCGCCGGGACCGTCACCCCCGCGATCGGCATCAGCACCCCGCCCGGCAGCGGCCGCTACACGGTGGACATCGGCCTGGGCATGGAGGACGGCGGCCAGATCTGGGCGCTGGCGGAGAAGCCGGTGACCCTCGGCGGCGTCACCGTCGCCACCGACGACGCCGGTGACGCCCGCTTCGACCTGGGTTCCTTCCCCGCCTTCGACGGCACCGGGCTGTCGCCGTCGATGGAGCTGGGGGCCGGCCGCTACGTGCTGACGGCCCAGCTGTACCGCGACGGCGAGCCGCTGGGTCGCATGCACGCCGCGCCCCTGCTGGTGTCCCCGGCCGGCAGCAGCACGCCCGACGGGGCCGCCCGGGACGGCTCGACGCCCGCGCCGGGCAGCACCGCACCGGCACCGGCCGGCCCGACACCCGCACCGTCCCCCGGAGGCACCGCGCCGGTCGGCCCGGCGCCGGCCCCGGGCGGCACCACCCCCGCGCCCGGCACGACGGCTCCCGGCGGCACCGGCCCCGGCGGCACCGCACCGGACGCCCCGGCGCCGGCCCCGGGCGGCACCACCCCCGCGCCCGGCACGACGGCTCCCGGCGGCACCGGCCCCGGCGGCACCGCACCGGAC
>NZ_SSXA01000219.1 GCF_021698975.1 Blastococcus sp. KM273128
CGCCGGGCCCGGCGCGGCCACCCTCGGCTTCGGCGCCACCATCTCCGCCGCCCGAGCCCGCTGGCTGGCCTGCGACGGCGGCATCACCCGCATCGTGCTGGGCCCCGAAGGCCAGCCCCTGGACGTGGGCCGCACCCACCGGGTGGTACCCCGCCACCTGCGCCGCGCGGTGGAGGCCCGCGACGGCGGCTGCGTCTTCGCCGGCTGCGACGCCCCCGCCCACTGGTGCGACGTGCACCACCTGGTGCACTGGGCCGACGGCGGGGAGACCTCGCTGGAGAACTCAGGGCTGCTG
>NZ_SSXA01000220.1 GCF_021698975.1 Blastococcus sp. KM273128
GCCGCGGTGCGCCGGGCCCCGGCGGTGCCGCGGGTCGAGGACGCGGTGCGCGGGGCGGTCGCGCGCCCAGGTGTGCGCGATGCAGGCACTGCGTCCCCCCGGCGTGTCGATGGAGGTGCGGAGAGCTCCTGACCACAGCGGTCCCAGGAGCCCCATCCGTACCGACTCGACCGCCCGGGGGACGCAGTGCCTGCATCGCGCACACCTGGGCGCGCGACCGCCCCGCGCACCGCGTCCTCGACCCGCGGCACCGCCGGGGCCCGGCGCACCGCGGC
>NZ_SSXA01000221.1 GCF_021698975.1 Blastococcus sp. KM273128
GTGCTGCCGCCGGTGCCGCGCGCGGACCAGGAGACCGACGAGGACGTCGAGCGCCGCGAGGGCGCACCCGGCGCCAGCGGGGGGATCCTGCGGGCCGCCCCGGTACCGCCGCTGCCGCCGCTGCGGCACCGCTGGGTACCGGCCGCGGACGACACCCAGGTCTTCCCCATGCCGGTGCTGCCGCCGGTGCCGCGCGCGGACCAGGAGACCGACGAGGACGTCGAGCGCCGCGAGGGCGCACCCGGCGCCAGCGGGGGGATCCTGCGGGCCGCC
>NZ_SSXA01000222.1 GCF_021698975.1 Blastococcus sp. KM273128
TGGTCGGGGGCTCTCGGTCGCGTAGCCCCGAAGGGATTCGAACCCTCGCTACCGCCGTGAGAGGGCGGCGTCCTGGGCCGCTAGACGACGGGGCCGTGCGGAGCACATCTTGCCATGCCTGCCGACGGGCCACGCAGCGGGGGGCCCGGGAACGGCGAGAGCCCCCGACCTGTGGTCGGGGGCTCTCGGTCGCGTAGCCCCGAAGGGATTCGAACCCTCGCTACCGCCGTGAGAGGGCGGCGTCCTGGGCCGCTAGACGACGGGGCCGTGC
>NZ_SSXA01000223.1 GCF_021698975.1 Blastococcus sp. KM273128
CGGTGGTGTGGTGAGGACGCGGTAGCCCGGTGGTCGGGTGGTGCGGGTGACCCCGGTGGGGGTGGTGACGGTGAGCACCCCGTCTGCGTCGAGGGTGTGGGTCCAGCCGGGGGCGAAGGTCTTGAGCCGGTGGTGCCGCCGGCACAGGCAGCACAGGTTCTCGCAGGCGGTGGCCCCGCCGGCGGCGTGGGCGATGACGTGGTCCAGGTCGGCCCAGCCGGCGGGGGTGGTGCAGCCGGGGTGGCGGCAGGTGCGGTCGCGCAGC
>NZ_SSXA01000224.1 GCF_021698975.1 Blastococcus sp. KM273128
CAGGAACACTGCGACCCCCCGGAACTGGGAAGCCGTCACGCCCTGGGCGCGGCTCTGCACCGACCAGGACGAACCCGGCCGGTGACGTGCTCCTTAGAAAGGAGGTGATCCAGCCGCACCTTCCGGTACGGCTACCTTGTTACGACTTCGTCCCAATCGCCGATCCCGCCTTCGCCGGCTCCCTCCACAAGGGTTGGGCCACCGGCTTCGGGCGTTACCGACTTTCGTGACGTGACGGGCGGTGTGTACAAGGCCC
>NZ_SSXA01000225.1 GCF_021698975.1 Blastococcus sp. KM273128
CGGCCGGCCGGTCCGCCTTCGACGCGCACGTCGCCGAGCTGCGCCGGATCACCGGGGGCTGAGCCCGGGTGGTGCGGACGACGGTGAGGTGGAGCCGCGCCACCGACCGGTAGGCCGCACCAGGGCGCGGCTCAGAGGTCGGTGGCGCGGCTCGACCCGCGTGGCGGCAGGTGGTACCGGCACACCGAGCGGGTCAGCTCCCATCGGTACCGGCAGAGTGACCTACCGGCGTGGTGCGGAGGATCGGGGGCCGAG
>NZ_SSXA01000226.1 GCF_021698975.1 Blastococcus sp. KM273128
GTGCGCTGCGGGCTGAAGGACGGCGGCTGCTACCAGGTGTTCCAGGGTGGGGCGCTGTACTGGTCGCCGGCGACCGGGGCGAAGGCGGTCAGCGGCTTCCTGTGGTCGCGGTGGGCGTCGCTGGGCTACGAGGGCGGGTGGCTGGGCTACCCGGCCGGTGACGTGCGCTGCGGGCTGAAGGACGGCGGCTGCTACCAGGTGTTCCAGGGTGGGGCGCTGTACTGGTCGCCGGCGACCGGGGCGAAGGCGGTCAGC
>NZ_SSXA01000227.1 GCF_021698975.1 Blastococcus sp. KM273128
AAGGCGTTCGTCAGCCTCAAGCCCGGGGCGAGCACCACTCCGGAGGAGCTGATCGCGCACTGCAAGGAGCGGATGGCGGCCTACAAGTACCCGCGCAGCGTGGAACTGGTCGACGAGCTGCCCAAGACGGTGACCGGCAAGATCCTCCGGCGTGAGCTGCGCGGGTACTTGTAGGCCGCCATCCGCTCCTTGCAGTGCGCGATCAGCTCCTCCGGAGTGGTGCTCGCCCCGGGCTTGAGGCTGACGAACGCCTT
>NZ_SSXA01000228.1 GCF_021698975.1 Blastococcus sp. KM273128
TGTCCTCGACGACGAAGCCGCGCCGGCCGTCGAGCTCGAGCAGCGGCGCCAGGGCCGACACCGGCGCCCGGTCCGGGTGCACCACCAGCAGGGCGCCCGAGACGACCGGCATGGACGCCGCGGAGCTCCGCGCCGCCGCGGCCGCCGTCGGCCCGGGCGCCCTGCTGGTGGTGCACCCGGACCGGGCGCCGGTGTCGGCCCTGGCGCCGCTGCTCGAGCTCGACGGCCGGCGCGGCTTCGTCGTCGAGGACA
>NZ_SSXA01000024.1 GCF_021698975.1 Blastococcus sp. KM273128
GGTTGGGAACGGCGACGTCAAGCACCGCCACTCCTGCCGGAGGTCTCCGCCGTGATCAAGCCACCACGCCGACTGTCAACAACGTCCCTGGTCGCTACAGCTAGCCGCTCCCCGATGCGGTGGGCGTAACCCAGCAGGAACGCGCGGCGGAACGTCCGCGAACTGGAGCGCCTGCCCTCCTGCCGCTCCGCGGCGGCGAGCGCCTGGGCGACCTGGAGCAGCAGGGAGGTGAACAGCAGCTCCACTGCGTCCAGATCGGCCCGCACCCCGACCAGGGTGGCGATGCCCAGCCCCTGGTACCAGACCAGCCGCACGCCGTTGGCCTCCGCGACCGCGCCCAGCAGCTGCGTCTTGGCCCGCGCGTACGGGTCGGCGACGTGCACCCGGCGGGTGTCGACGTCGATCCCGGACGGCGACCCGTCACCGAGCAGGGCTGCGTCCACCGCGTGCCGGGTCATGAGCTCCTGCGCCTTGGCGGTCAGCGCCTCGGCCTCCTCGGGGAACGCCGTCGACTCGGCCTTGGCCAGCAGCCCGCGGATCCGGCGCAGCGCCCGGTCGTCGTCCACGACCGGCCCGGTGGCCCGCGGCCGGGCGGCACCCCACCGCGACGGCGGCGGCACGAGCAGCTCCAGGTGCACGGTGGTGTGCAGCAGCCCGGTCAGCTGCAGCACGATGCGCCACGCCTCGGCCGGGGCCCGCCGCTCCGCCCGGTGCCACGCGGCGACCGCCGTGCCGGCGGGCGGAGCGCCCTCCAGCGCCCCGAGCTCGCGCAGCTGCCCGACCCAGCTCTCCGGGGCCCGGGACGCGGCGTCGCTTCGGCGCGCGTGCTCCGCGACCAGCGCCACGAGCAGCGGCACCGCCCCCGCGCCGACCTGCCGCCTAGCGGCGTGCGCGACGTCGGCCGGCTGCCATCCCCGCTCCCACGTCCCGTCCAGCGCGGCGAGCAGGGCGCGCGTCACGCGGCCGCCCTCGTCGAGCGCGACCCCGCGCGTGCCGAGCGTGGCCGCCAGCTCGGCCGCGATCCCGGCGTCGGCGAGCAGCGGGGCCCGGTGCTGGAGGAGGTCCGCGAGCCAGGAGTCGTCGTCCACGCCAGGCATGGTGCCCGCCCGGGCCGGGGCCTGGAGCGGGCGCGCTGTGGACGGGGCCGGTCGTCCACAGCCACGGCTAGGGTCTTGCCGTGGGCGCCACCTACCGCATCGCCGAGGCGGCCGCGCTGCTCGGCGTCAGCGACGACACGGTCCGCCGCTGGGTGGACGGCGGCCGCCTGCCGGCGCACCGGGACGGTGGGGGCCCGGCGGTCATCGAGGGCGCCGACCTGGCCCGGCTCGCCACCCAGCTCCGCGAGGCCCCAGAGCCCGGGACGACCCCGTCCTCGGCCCGCAACCGGCTCGCCGGCATCGTCACCAACGTCGTCCGCGACGGGGTCATGGCGCAGGTGGAGATCCAGGCCGGGCCCTTCCGCGTCGTCTCCCTGATGTCCCGCGAGGCGGCCGACGAGCTGGGGCTCGTGGTCGGTGTGCGGGCGGTCGCGACGGTCAAGGCCACGCAGGTCAGCGTCGACGTGCCCTGACCCCGCATCCGCGGGTCGTGCAGCCCTGGCCACTTGCGCAGATGCGGCCGCATCTGCTGTCGTCTGCCGCAGGAGCGGTCGACCCCGAGGAGGATCCGTGCGCACGCGTGCCCTGCTCGTGGCGGCGTTGCTGGCCCTCGCCGGCTGCACCGATCCGGCGCAGGACGGCGGCGGCCCGGCAGCGGACGGCGGGGCCACCGGCACCCTGACCGTGTTCGCCGCCGCCTCGCTGATCGACGTCTTCACGGAACTGGGGGCCCGGATGGAGGAGGAGCACCCGGAGCTGGACGTGCGCATCAGCTACTCGGGCAGTTCCGCGCTGGCCACCCAGCTGGTGCAGGGGGCGCCGGCGGACGTGTTCGCCAGCGCGGACGAGACCCAGATGGCGCGGCTGGAGGACGCCGGGCTGGTGACGCGGGCGGAACTGTTCGCCGCCAACCGGCTGATGCTCGCCGTCCCGGCGGACGGCTCGGCCGGGGTGACCGCGCCGGACGGCGCCGGGATCCCGTCGCTGCGGGACCTGGTGACCGGTGATCCGACGATGGCCGTGTGCGCCCCCGAGGTGCCGTGCGGGGAGGCGGCGGCCCAGGTGCTCCGGGCGGCGGGGCTGGCCGACGTCCCGGACACCTACGCCGAGGACGTGCGCTCGGTGCTCAGCCTGGTCGAGCTCGGCGAGGTCGACGCGGGCCTGGTCTACGTCTCCGACGTGCACGCCGCGGGCGACGCCGTCCTGGCCTACGCCTTCAGCGAGTCCGCCCGGGCGGTGAACCGCTACCCGATCGCGGTGCCGTCCGGCGCGCCCAACGCGGAGGCGGCCCGGGCCTTCGTGGACCTCGTGCTCTCCGACGCGGGGCAGGCCGCGCTGGCGGACGCCGGGTTCCAGCGGCCGTGAGCCGGACCCGCGAGGGCGCTGGCGTCCCCGTCCCGCTGCTCGTCCCCGCCGCGCTCGGTGTCGCCTTCCTCGTCCTCCCGCTGCTGGGCCTCCTCGTCCGCACCCCCTGGTCGGAGCTGGCCGGCCAGCTGGCGGAGCCGGCCGTCGGCGAGGCGCTGCGGCTGTCCCTGGTCTCGGCGACGCTCGCCACCGCGCTCTCGCTGGTGCTCGGCGTCCCGCTGGCGTGGGTGCTGGCCCGATCGCGGGCCCGCGGCCGCTCGGTGCTCAGGGCCCTGGTCACCGTGCCGCTGGTCCTGCCGCCGGTCGTGGGCGGCGTCGCGCTGTTCCTCGTGCTGGGCCGGCAGGGGATCGTCGGCTCATGGCTGGACGACGCGTTCGGCATCACGATCCCGTTCACCACCGCCGCCGTCGTCATCGCCGAGACGTTCGTGGCGATGCCGTTCCTGGTGATCAGCGTCGAGGGAGCGCTGCGCGCCGCGGACACCCGCTTCGAGGACGTCGCGGCGACGCTCGGCGCCGGCCGCTGGACGACGTTCCGCCGCGTCACCCTCCCGCTGGTCGCGCCGGGGGTCGCGGCCGGCGCGGTGCTGTGCTGGGCCCGGGCGCTCGGGGAGTTCGGCGCCACGATCACCTTCGCCGGCAACTTCCCGGGCACCACGCAGACGATGCCGCTGGCGGTCTACCTGGCCCTGCAGCGCGACCCGGACGCGGCGATCGTCCTCTCGGTGGTGCTGCTGGCGGTCTCGCTGGCCACGCTGCTGCTGCTCCGCGACCGCTGGCTGGGCCGGACGGGGGCCGCGTGAGCCTGCAGGCGTCCGTCGGCACCCGCCGGGGCGGGCTCCACCTCCGGGTCGACGTCGAGGTGGCCGACGGCGAGGTGCTCGCCCTCCTCGGCCCCAACGGCGCGGGCAAGTCCACCTTCGTGCGGGTGCTGGCCGGCCTGCTGCGCCCCGACGAGGGTCGCGTCGTGGTCGGCGGCGAGGTCTGGGACGACGGGAGCACCTCCCGCCCGGCGCACCGGCGGGCGCTGGGCATGGTGTTCCAGGACGCGCTGCTCTTCCCGCACCTGAGCGTCGCCGACAACGTCGCCTTCGGCCTGCGCACGCGGGGCACCCGCCGGGCGGAGGCGCGGGCGGCCGCGGCGGGATGGCTGGCCCGCGTGGGGCTCGACGGGCTGGGTGACCGGCGGCCGGCCGAGCTCTCCGGGGGGCAGGCGCAGCGGGCGGCGCTCGCCCGCGCGCTGGTCGGCGACCCGGCCCTCCTGCTGCTCGACGAGCCGCTGTCGGCCCTGGACGCGCGCACCCGGCTCACCGTCCGAGCGGAGCTGCGCCGCCACCTGGCCGGCTTCCGCGGCGGCACCGTGCTGGTCACCCACGACCCGGTCGACGCGATGGCGCTCGCCGACCGCGTCGTCGTCCTCGAGGAGGGGCGCGTAGTCCAGGCGGGCACCCCCGTCGAGGTGGCCCGCCGGCCGCGCACCGACTACGTGGCCCGCCTGGTGGGGCTCTCGCTGCTCCCGGGCACCGGCGAGGGCCGGTCGGTGCGGCTCGACGGCGGGGCGGCGGTGGCGGTCGCCGAGGAGGTCACCGGGCCGGTGTTCGCCGCCATCCGCCCCGAGTCCGTGGCCCTCTACGCCACCCGGCCGGACGGCAGCACCCGCAACCTCTGGCGGGAGCGCGTGGTCGGGGCCACCCCGCACGGGGCCACGGTGCGCTGCGAGCTCGACGGCGAGGTGCCGCTCGTCGCCGACGTCACCGCCACCTCGTTCGCCGAGATGGGGCTCGCCCCCGGCGCCGAGGTGTGGGCCGGCGTGAAGGCCTCCGAGGTCGCCGTCTACGCGCGCTGAGAGAGTGGCGGCATGACCACAGCCGCCGTCGTCCTGGCCGCCGGGGGCGGCCGCCGCTACGGGATGCCCAAGGCGCTGGTCGAGTACGAGGGCAGCCTGCTGGTCGAGCGCGCGGTGCGGACGGCGCGCGCGGCCTGCGACGTCGTCCTGGTCGTGCTGGGCGCCCGCGCGGTCGACGTCTGGCGCACGGCGGACCTCACCGGCGCGACCGTGCTGGCGAACAAGGACTGGGAGACCGGCATGGCCTCCTCGCTGCGCACCGGCCTGGACGGGCTGCGCGGCTTCCCCGGCACGGTGGACGCCGCCCTGGTCACGCTGGTCGACATGCCCGGCATGACGCCCGAGGCGCTCACCGCCGTCGCCGCGCACGCCGCCCCGGGCGCGCTGGCGACCGCCACCTACGACGGCGTCCGCGGCCACCCGGTGCTGATCGGGCGGGAGCACTGGGCCGGCGTCGCGGAGACCGCGACCGGCGACGAGGGCGCCCGCCGCTACCTGGCCGCGCACGACGTCGTCGAGGTGGACTGCACCGGCCTGGCCGATCCGGTCGACCTCGACGTGCCGCCGCCGGGGGTAGCGTCGGCGCCGTGATCGCCAGGGTCGTGGACGCGCCGCTGTCCGTCGCCGAGCACGAGGAGGCCGTCTCGGTCGCGGCGGCGGGGGCGGTGGTCTCCTTCGCCGGAGTCGTCCGCGACCACGACGGCGGCCGCTCGGTGACCGAGCTCGAGTACGTCGGCCACCCGAGCGCGGCCGACGTCCTCGCCGAGCTGGCCGGGGAGTTCGCCGCCCGCCCCGAGCTGCACGCCGTCGCCGTCAGCCACCGCATCGGCCTGCTCGGCATCGGGGACGTCGCGCTCGCCTGCGCGGTCAGCGCCTCCCACCGCGGCCAGGCGTTCAGCGCCTGCGCCGAGCTCGTCGACGAGGTGAAGAAGCGGCTGCCCATCTGGAAGCGGCAGGTGTTCGGCGACGGCGAGGAGGAGTGGGTCGCCTGCCCGTAGGCGGACCCTCAGCCGGCGAACTCCCGCACCGACAGCCCGCGCACGCCGGCGTCGACGGTGAACAGCGACCCCGCGACGCCGTCGTCCAGCCCGCCCTCGGCCGACGTGGTGACGAACAGCCGGTCCAGCCCGGGGCCGCCGAGGGTGCACGCGGTCACCTGGGGCGTGGGCAGCTCGACCACGGCGTCCCGCCGGCCGCCGGCGTCGTAGCGGTGCACCTCACCGCTGCCGTAGAGCGCCACCCAGACGCCGCCCTCGGCGTCGACGGTGAGCCCGTCGGGGTTGCCGTCGTCGGCGAAGGTCACGAACGGGCGGCGGCCGGTCAGCCCGGTGTCCCGGTCGTAGTCGAGGACGTCGATGCGGTGGGTGGCCGTGTCGGCGTAGTAGGCCAGCGACCCGTCCGGGCTCCACGCCAGCCCGTTGGAGACGGTGACGCCGTCGAAGACCTCGTGCACGCTGCCGTCGGGGTCCAGCCGGTACAGCGCGGCGGCGCCCGGCGTCTGGTCGTAGGCCATGGAGCCGCACCAGAAGCGGCCGTCGGGGTCGCAGCCGCCGTCGTTCATGCGGACGCCGGGGTCCTCCCACACCGGGCCCAGCTCGGTCAGCGACCCGTCCGGCGCCTCCAGCGCGAAGCCGCGCTCGACGGCGATGACCGCGCCACCCCCGCGGCGCGGTCGGAGCGCCGCCGCGACTGCGCCGACGTGCCGGCGGGTGACCGCGCCGTCCTCCCCGACCGCGAGCACGTCACCGGCGAGCATGTCGACGCAGCGCAGGCCGCCCCACGCCGGCGACCACACCGGACCCTCCCCGTGGTGGCAGACGGGACCGGTCAGCTGGTGGGCGCGCACCGGCTCAGCTCACCACCTCCCGGCCGGGCTCGCCCGGCAGGGGTGGCGGGTCCCAGCCGGCGGCCATGAGGGTGCTGAGCATGCGGGCGGCGGCCTCGACGACGGAGAGCTCCCGGGCGGCGCTGCGCGGCTTCGCCCGGTAGGCCACCCCGCACAGGGTGCCGAACAGCTGCAGGTCGCGGGTGAGGAGCGGGATGCCGACGTAGGCGGCGATGTCGCGCAGCGGGCCGGTCGTGCGCGAGGCGTACTCGGGGACGGCGGCCGTCACCGTGGCGAGGCGGGGGGCGTTGCCCTCGATCATCTGGCGGCAGAAGCTGCGTTCCCAGGGCAGTTCCGTGCCGGGACGCACGGCGCGGTCGGGATGGGCCAGGAGGACGATCTGCCGGTCGTCCACCACCTGGGTGACCATCCAGACGTCCCAGCCGACGTGCTCGGCCAGGAAGGCGAGCGCTCCCTCCGCGGCCGCTCGCCAGTCCGGCCACGGGGCGACGTCTGCGATTCCTACCGGAACCATGGCGACCGTATTACCCGGGGCGGGCGGCGCCAACCGCCCGCAGCAGGATCAGCGGGCCCCGGCGAGCCCGTCGTCGTCGGTCCGCTCGTCGCGCTCGAGCTCGGCCTCCTCGGCCTCGGCCTCCAGCCGGTGGGCCTCCCCGTCGACCTTCGCCGCGGCGTCGCCGTGGGACTCCCCGTACAGCTCCTCGGCCCGGCCGAACAGCTCCTCGGCCTTCGCCTTCGCCTTGTCGAAGATGCTCATGGAGGACATCCTCCCGGTGCACGCGGCCCGCGGCAAAGGCCGTGCGGCCCCGGAGGAGAGCCGTCCGGCCCGTGGCCGAGTGGTTCAGCCCCCGGCGAAGGGCGGGAGGACGTCGACCACCGCACCGGCGGGCAGCGGCGCCGCCCGGTCGCGGGGCTGCGCGCCGTCGACCAGGAACGAGCAGGCGGTGAGGACCCGCTCCAGCCGCGCCCCGTGCGTGCCGGAGATGCGCACGACGAGCTCGTCGAGGGTGTCGGCCTCGCAGGGCTCGGTGTCGACGCCGGCCGCGGCGCGGGCGCCGGCGAAGTAGCGGACGGTGACGGCGGGCACCTCAGCCGCCGATCGCCGACATCGGGCGGCTGGGCTGCAGGAAGGACGGGTCGTCGATGCCGTGGCCGGGCAGCTTCCCCAGCGTGGCGATCCGCCAGCGGTCGGCCAGCTCGGCGTCGGTGGCGCCCTCGCGCAGCGGCGTGCGCAGGTCGGACTCCTCGCGGGCGAACAGGCAGTTGCGGACCTGCCCGTCGGCGGTGAGCCGGGTGCGGTCGCAGGCGCCGCAGAAGGAGCGGGTGACCGAGGCGATCACCCCGACCGTCGCCGGGCCGCCGTCGACGAGCCAGCGCTCGGCCGGCGCGGAGCCCCGCTCCTCGCTGTCGGGGGTGAGCTCGTGGGCCGCCGTCAGCCGCTCGAGGATGTCCTCCGCGGTGACCATGCGCCCCCGCGTCCAGGCGTGGTGGGCGTCCAGCGGCATCTGCTCGATGAAGCGCAGCTCGTAGCCCTGCTCGAGGCAGTAGTCGAGCAGCGGGACGGCGTCGACGTCGTTGATGCCGTGCAGCAGGACGGCGTTGACCTTCACCGGGGTGAGCCCGGCGTCGCGCGCGGCGGCGAGCCCGGCGAGGACGTCGTCGAGCCGGTCGCGGTGCGTGAGCTGCTTGAACCGCTCCCGGTCGAGGGTGTCGAGGCTGACGTTGATGCGGTCCAGCCCGGCCTCGGCCAGCGCGGGCGCCGTGCGGGACAGCCCGATGGCGTTGGTCGTGAGGCTGACCTCGGGCCGCGGGCGGAGCGCGGTGGCGGCGGCGACGATGCCGACCAGGCCCGGGCGCAGCAGCGGCTCACCCCCGGTGAAGCGCACCTCGCGGATGCCCAGGTGCTCCACCCCGATGCGGACGAGGCGGGCGACCTCCTCGTCGGTGAGCTGCTCGACCTTGGGCAGCCACTGCAGGCCCTCGGGCGGCATGCAGTACGTGCAGCGCAGGTTGCACCGGTCGGTGAGCGACACCCGCAGGTCGGTGGCGGTGCGGCCGTACCGGTCGACCAGGCCGCCGGAGCCGGAGGCCACCGCGCCCACGCCGCGGCGGACCACGGGGTCGGGGAGGTCTGCGCCGGTCATGGGCCGAATGTAGCCGCGCCGGGCGACACGTGGCGGGGCGGAATCGCGCGGGCGCCGCCGGGTCGCCGTTGCTACCGTGCCCTCGCCACCCGAGAGACCGGCGGAGGACGTCCCGCACTCGCCCGTGGCCAGGAAGCGCGAGAGAACCGTGTCGGCCCGCACCGTCTTCAGCCCGTACAGCCGCCTGTTCGCCGTCCCCGGGTCCGTGGCCTTCTCCCTGGCCGGGTGGGTGGGGCGGCTGCCCGCACCCATGCTCGGCCTGGGGGCGGTGCTGCTGATCTCGCAGGAGACCGGCAGCTACGGCCTGGCCGGGGCCGTCGCCGGCGCCCTCGCGCTGAGCTACGGCATCGCCGGGCCGCAGTGGGCCCGGGCCATGGACCGCCGCGGGCAGGGGCCGGTGCTCCGCCTGGCGATGGTCTGCTTCGGCCTCACGGGCGTCGCGTTCGTCGCCGCGGTGGTCGGCGGGGCGCCCCGCTGGAGCTGGTTCGTGCTCGCGGCGGCGGTCGGGGGCAGCAGCCCGAACATCGGGTCGCTGGTGCGCGCACGGTGGGCCGCGGCCCTCGACCCGGCCGGGCGGCAGACGGCGTTCGCCTTCGAGGCCGTCGTCGACGAGGTGGTGTTCGTCGTCGGCCCGCCGCTGGTCACCTTCCTGGCCACCCTCGTCGCCCCGCCCGTGGGATTCCTCACCGGCGTCGTCCTGGGGGCGGTCGGCGGGCTCTGGCTGGCCGGTCTGCGCGACACGGACCCGCCGCCGCACCCCGTTGCGGGGTCGGCCACCGCGCGCTGGTGGGCGGTGCTGACTCCGACCCTGCTGGTCGTCACCGTCACCTACCTGGCGGTGGGCACGGTGTTCGGCGCGATCGACGTCGTGGTGGTCGGCTTCGCCGAGGCCGAGGGCGCCCCCGCGTTCTCCGGGGTGGCGCTCGCCGTCTTCGCCGCGGGCAGCCTGGTGGCCGGGCTGGTGTACGGCCTCGCGCGGCTGCCGGGCACGCTGGCCTCGCGGTTCGTGGCGACGGCGGTCGCCTTCGGGCTGGCCGCGCAGCTCCTGTGGGGCGTCGGGTCGCTGGCCGTGCTCGTCGGCGGCGGCTTCCTCGCCGGGCTGACCATCGCGCCGGTGCTGGTCTCGGGCACCTCGCTGGTGGAGTCCCGCACCGCGCCCGGCCTGCTCACCGAGTCGCTGGCCTGGACGATCTCGGGGCTCACGCTGGGCGTCACCGTCGGCTCGGCGGTCGCCGGGGCCGCGGTGGACGCCTGGGGGGCCGAGACGGCGTTCGCCGTGCCCGCGGTCGCCGCCGCGTTCGTGGCGCTGCTCGCGCTGGGCGGGGCGGCGCTCGTCGGCGACCGGCCCGCACGAGCAGACCTGGTTGAGGACCGCACCACCGGGTAGGCGGGTGACGGGCCGATCGCGCACGACCGACCGTGCGGCTCGCGGCCCTCCCCCGAACCGGAAGGATCAGCCTGTGGCCACCGTGCCCTCCATCGCCCTGAACAACGGCGTCGAGATCCCGCAGCTGGGGTTCGGCGTGTACCAGGTTCCGCCGGAGGAGACCGCCGAGACCGTCGCGACGGCGCTCGAGGTGGGGTACCGGCACATCGACACCGCCGAGATGTACGGCAACGAGAAGGGTGTCGGCGAGGCCGTGGCCCGCTCCGGCATCGACCGCGGCGAGATCTTCGTGACCAGCAAGCTGAACAACGGCTTCCACCGCCGCGACGACGCGCTGCGCGCCTTCGACCGGACCCTCGCCGACCTCGGCCTCGACCAGCTCGACCTCTTCCTCATCCACTGGCCGCTGCCGGGCATCGACGTCGACTACGTCGAGACCTGGAAGGCCATGGAGGAGATCTACCGCGACGGCCGCTGCCGCGCGATCGGCGTCTCGAACTTCAAGCCGCACCACCTGCAGCGGCTCTTCGACGAGACCGAGGTCGTCCCCGCCGTCAACCAGATCGAGGTGCACCCCTACCTGGCGCAGGACGACGTCCGCGCGTTCGACGCCGAGCACCAGATCGTGACCGAGGCGTGGTCGCCGATCGCCCAGGGCAAGGTGCTGGGCGACCCGGCCATCACCGGGATCGCCGAGCGCCTCGGCCGCACCCCGGCCCAGGTGGTCCTCCGCTGGCACGTGCAGCGCGGCGACGTCGTCTTCCCCAAGTCCTCCTCCCGCGAGCGCATGGAGGAGAACTTCGCGCTGTTCGACTTCGAGCTGGACCGCGACGACATGGCCACGCTGACCGGCCTGGACCGCGGCGAGCGCACCGGCCCCGACCCGGACAACTTCAACTACATCCCCGGCTGAGCCCCGGTCGCGGCGCGCAGCAGGGCGGCGCGGACGACGGCCAGCACGGTTGCGTCGTCCACGCCGTCCTCGCGCGCCGCCCGCGCCAGCGACTCGGCGACGGCCCGCACCCGTTCGGGTGCGGGCCGTCCGCTGCTCCCGGCGGTCACGACGGTGCCCGTCCGGCGGCGGCTGGCCACCAGCCCGGCCTGCTCCAGCTCGGCGTAGGCCCGCGCCACGGTGCCAGCGGCCACCCCGAGGTCGGCGGCGAGCGCGCGGATCGTGGGCAGCCGCGCCCCGTCCGGGAGCTCCCCGGCGCCCACGAGCGCGGCGACCTGGCCGCGGATCTGCTCGTAGGGCGGGACCGGGCTGGCGAGGTCGACGGTGATGCCGGGCGGGGAGCTCACCGCAGCGGCGCCGGTTCGTCGGCCGGGACGCCGGGCGCCCGCAGAGCGCAGAGGACCACGCCGGCGAGGACGGCCAGCAGGCCGAGCAGGGCCACGGCGGTGCCGGCGGTGGCGAGCAGCGCCGTCCCGGTGTTCGCCCCGGCCGAGTGCAGGCGCATCCCCGCGATGAGCACCAGGCCGCCCGCCACGACGGCGGTCACGGCGGCGGTGGCCCGCAGCACCCGGTGCGCCGAGGCCCGGCGCAGCGCCGCCTCGATTCGCTCGTCCTCGGTGGCCACGGCCGGCCGGTTCGCGACGACCCACAGCGCCACCCCGGCGACGACCGCCAGCACCAGGAGGCCCAGCGCCGCCGGACGGCCGTAGAACAGCCCCGGGAACGGGCTGCCACCCGTGGCCCGCGTGGGGTCGGGCTGGAAGCGGAAGCTCCGGCCGTCCGGTTCGGCCGTCAGCGCCCCGGCCACCACGACGACCACGGCCAGCGCGGCGGCCACCGCCGTCGTGCGGACCAGCCACCGCGGTGCGGCGTCGAGCAGCCCGCGCCGGACCAGCCGGGCCCGGCGCACCTCCCCGCGCGGCCGCGGCCAGGTCAGCTCGCCCGCCGCCAGGACGGCGACGTGCACGACCCCGAAGGTGATCGGCACGAGGAGCACCGTGACGCCGAGCCCGCCCGGTGCGGAGTTGCCCACCTCCGCCTCGCCGACGACGACGGCCGCCGCCGCGCCGAGGAGGTAGGCGGCGGCGGTGGACCGGGCCGCGTGCACCCGGGCGGCGGCGACGGCGCGCTCCCGGCTCGGTGGCGAGCGGTGCGCGAGCGCGGTGCCGACGGCGACGGTCGCCAGCAGAGCGGTGAGCACCAGCAATGGGATCCCGGCCACGCGGCCCTCCACTCCTCCATTGACTCAAGCGATTAGCACAATGGGTCAGCGGCGGCCGGTCGTCAAGGGTCCTGGTGGCCACCGGTACCGCGACCGGGCTGGCGCTGACCGTTGCGCGACCGGACTTCGCCACCCTCGCCGCTCTCGGAGCCGCCCCGCGGACCCGCCGGTTCGTGGCGATGGGGTCGGCGGCGGTGATGGCCGGCGGGGGAGCGCTGCTGGGAGTCCTGATGGGGCTCGCGCCGGGGGTCGCGGTCGCCTACCCGCTGACCAGCATCGACTACGGGGCCGGCGTGAACCCGGTGGTCGACGTCCCGTGGCTGCTGCTCACCGGCCTCGCGGTCGTGGTGCCGCTGCTCGCCGTCGTCGCCACCGGGCTCGTCGTCCGGTCCCGCCTGCCGAGGTGTCGCGCCTGCCGGGGGTGACCTCGGTCGACGTCCTCCCGCGCCGCAGGGGGTCCTCCCTCGGCGCAGACGGTGAGGGAGGACGCTCGGGGGTCAGGTCACCTGATCGTGGCCGGGGTCAGTCCGTCGTCACGAAGTCGATGAGCTCCTCGACCCGGCCGATGAGGGCGGGCTCCAGGTCGGTCCAGGTGCGCACGCGGGCCAGGATGCGCTGGGCCCAGACGTAGCCGGTGTCGTCCTCCCAGCCCAGCCGGCGGCAGACGCCGGTCTTCCAGTCCTCGCCCTTCGGCACGGTCGGCCACGCCTTGATCCCGACGACCGACGGCTTCACCGCCTGCCAGATGTCGATGAACGGGTGGCCGACGACCAGGGCGTGCTGCCCGGTCACCTGCTCGGCGATGCGCGACTCCTTGGAGCCGCGCACCAGGTGGTCGACCAGCACGCCGAGCCGCCGCCCCGACGCCGGCCGGAAGTCCCGCACGATCCCGGGCAGGTCGTCCACGCCGTGCAGCGGCTCGACGACGACGCCCTCGATGCGCAGGTCGTGGCCCCACACCTTCTCGACCAGCTCCGCGTCGTGCTTGCCCTCCACGTAGATGCGCCCCTCGCGGGCGACCCGGGCGCGGGCGCCGGCGACGTAGGTGGAGCCCGAGGCGCTGCGGGCCGGCCCGGCCGGCGTCACCGGCTTGGGGCGCACCAGCACCACCGGCCGGCCGTCGACCCAGAAGCCGGGGCCCAGCGGGTAGGCGCGGACGCGCCCGTGGCGGTCCTCGAGGTGGACGACGTCCTTCTCGCAGCGCACCACGGCACCCACGAACCCGGAGCTCGGGTCTTCCACCACGAGGTCGCGCTCGGCCTCGACCTGCGGCACCGGCTTCTTCACGGTGCGGGGGTGGACCAGGTCGTCGTACGGCGAACGGGGAGGCACGCGACGACGCTAGGCACGCCTCGCGCGCGGTCGTGGACGACGCGCCGGGGAGGTCGTGCCGGACCGATCCCGCACGACACGCCCGGGCAACCGGGCATGACGCAGAGTCACGAATCGTCGGGCGGTCGGCGGGCGCGGTGCTGCTGCCCGCTGACCGCACAGACCCCGCTCGTGACCTGCGGGAATGGTGGATCCGGCGCGGAGCGCCACCGTCCGGCGGCGGCGCATGCGGCACCGGGAGCGGGTGGCTGCGGCTGTTGATCTCGATCCGCTCGTTTCGCCGGGATCGTGCCGGTCACCCATCGGAGCGACGAACGTCACCCGAGCTCAGATAGGAGCGACAACGACGATGATCGGCACCGAGACCATCAGCCGCGTGATCGGCCAGGACGTCTACGACACCGAGGGTCAGAAGATCGGGTCGGCCTCCGAGGTCTACCTCGACGACGAGACCGGCCAGCCGGAGTGGGTGACCGTCCGCACCGGGCTGTTCGGGACCAAGGAGTCCTTCGTCCCGATCCGTGACGCCGACCTGACCGACGACGGCCTGCGCGTACCGGTCAGCAAGGACCGCGTCAAGGACGCACCCAAGATCGACACCGACGGTCACCTCTCCCCGCAGGAGGAGGAGGAGCTGTACCGGTACTACGGCCTCGGCACGGGGACCACCGGTCGGACCGAGACCACGACGACGACCGACACCACCGGCATGGCCGGGACCGCGGGCATGGCCGGTACCGGCCGCACCGACGCCGGGTACACCGACACGGAGCGCACCGACGCCCGCGGCACGGTCGGCCACGACACCTCCGGCCCGACCACCGACAACGCCATGACCCGCTCCGAGGAGCGGCTGGAGGTCGGCACCCGCTCCGAGGAGGTCGGCCGCGCCCGGCTGCGCAAGTACGTCGTGAGCGAGAACGTCACCGAGACCGTCCCCGTCTCGCACGAGGAGGTCCGGGTCGAGCGCGAGCCGATCACGGACGCCAACGCCGGCAACGCCATGGACGGGCCGGCGATCAGCGAGGAGGAGCACGAGGTCACCCTCCGCGCCGAGAAGCCGGTCGTCTCCAAGGAGGCCACGCCGGTCGAGCGGGTCCGCCTGGACAAGGAGACCGTCACCGACAACGTGCAGGTCGACGAGACCCTCCGCAAGGAGGAGATCGAGGTCGACGGCGCGGACGACACCAACCGGCGCATGTGAGCGCCCCCCGGCCACGGCCGGGGAACCCCTGACGCGCGGCGGCCGACCGAGACGAGACTCCGGTCGGCCGCCGTCGTCGTTCCCGGACGCCGGGGTCGTCGCGCCCGGGCGCGGTCAGTCGGCGAAGCAGGCCGTCAGGGCGCCGACCATCAGCGGGACGTCGCGGGCCGAGGCGAGCTCGCGGCAGGAGTGCATGCCGAGCATCGGGGCGCCGATGTCGACGGTGGTGACGCCGAGCCGGGTCGCCGTCAGCGGCCCGATCGTGCTGCCGCAGGGCAGGTCCGCCCGGGTGACGAAGGTCTGCACGGGCACGCCCGCCTCGTCGCAGCGCTCGGTGAACCAGCCGCCCGACGCCGCGTCGGTCGCGTAGGCCTGGTTCGCGTTGACCTTGAGCACCGGCCCACCGCCGAGCTCGGGCCGGTGCGCGGGCTCGTGCCGCTCGGCGCGGGTCGGGTGCACGGCGTGGGCCATGTCGGCCGACACCAGCACCGAGCGCGCCAGCGCCCGCTGCGCGGCCTGCGGGTCGCCGGCATCGGTCGCGGCGGCGAGCCGGCGGACGACGTCCTCGAGGAAGCTGCCGCGGGCGCCGGACATCGAGCCGCTGCCCACCTCCTCGTGGTCGTTGCAGACCAGCACCTGCGTGCGCGCCCCGGCGGGGGCGGCCAGCAGCGCGAGCAGCCCGGAGTGGCAGCAGGCGAGGTCGTCCAGCCGCGGCGCCGCCACCCAGGTGCCGTCCGCCCCGGCGCGCGCCGAGGGCTGGGTGTCGGCCAGCACCAGGTCGGTGCCGACGACGTCGCCGAGCTCGACGCCCGCCGCGTCGGCCAGCGCCTCGGCCAGGCCGGGCCCGGTGCCGAGGTCGCGGTCCCACACCGGTACCAGGTGCTGCTGCGGGTCGAGCGTCAGCCCCTCCCGGACGCTCCGGTCCAGGTGGATGGCGAGCGAGGGCAGCCGCAGCGGTGCCCCGTGCAGCCGGACCAGGGTGGTGCGCCCACCACGGAGCACCAGCCGGCCGGCCACGGTGAGCTCGCGGTCCAGCCAGGTGTGCCAGAGGCCGCCGCCGTAGGGCTCCACGCCGACGAGGCGGTAGCCGGACTGCCGGACCTCCCAGCGCGGGCGGACCTTGAACGTGGGGGAGTCGGTGTGCGCGCCGACCAGCCGCATGCCGGTCTCGGCGAGCGGGCCGCTGCCCAGGCGGAAGGCGATGACGCTGCCGTGCCGGACGACGAAGTGCTGCCCGCCGGGGGCGGGCGCCCACGAGTCGGCCTCGGCGAGCTCGGTGAAGCCGGCCTCGCGCAGCCGGCGCACGAGCTCGGCGACCGCGTGGGCGGGGGAGGGCGAGGCGTCGACGAAGGCGCGCAGGTCGTCGCCGAGGGCGAGCGCGTCGGGGGCGGCGGTCGGCATGCGGTCATCGTGCCCGACGCCGGGAGGCGGTGCGGGCGCGGTCGCCGGTGGCCGGGTGGGATGCTGCTGCGTGTGAGCGAGCGCACGGTCCCCGGGAACCCCGTAGAGCTGGCTGCCGCGCTCGAGGGCACCGGCTACCTGGCCGACGAGGGGCTGGCCACCGCCGCGCACCTGGCGCTGGCCATGCACCGGCCGCTGTTCCTCGAGGGCGAGGCCGGCGTCGGCAAGACGGCCCTGGCCCAGGCGCTGGCGCAGATCACCGGCCGGCCGCTCTACCGGCTGCAGTGCTACGAGGGGCTGGAGGCCAGCCAGGCGCTCTACGACTGGGACTTCGGCCGCCAGCTGCTGCACCTGCGCGCCGCCGAGGCCGCGCACGCCGCCGACGACCCCGCCCGGCTCGAGGCCTCGCTCTACGACCGCCGCTTCCTGCTGGCCCGCCCGCTGCTGCAGGCGCTGGAGGATGCGCCGAGCGTGCTGCTCGTCGACGAGGTGGACCGCGCCGACGACGAGTTCGAGGCGTTCCTGCTCGAGATCCTCTCCGACTTCACCATCTCCATCCCCGAGCTCGGCACCGTGCGGGCGGAGGTGCCCCCGCTGGTGGTCCTCACCTCCAACCGCACGCGCGAGGTGCACGACGCCCTCAAGCGCCGCTGCCTCTACCACTGGCTCGCCCACCCCGACTTCGACCGCGAGGTGGCGATCCTGCGCCGCCGGCTGCCGCAGGTCACCGAGCAGCTGGCCCGCCAGGTGGCCCGGGCGACGGCGACGCTGCGCACCCTCGACCTGCTCAAGCCGCCCGGTGTCGCCGAGGCCATGGACTGGGCGACGGCGCTGCACACCCTGGGGGCGCGGGACCTCGACCCGGACCTGGCGGCGCGCACCCTCGGCGCGGTGCTCAAGTACCGGGAGGACACCGAGCGGGTGCGGTCGCTGACGCCGGAGGCGCTGCTCGGTGGCTGAGCGGGATGTGGTGGACACGGTGCTGGGCTTCGCCCGGACGCTGCGGCACGCGGGCGTGACCGCCTCCCCGGACCGGGTCCAGGCCATGCTCGCCGCGCTCGGCCACCTCGACGTCCTGCGGCCCTCGGCGGTCTACTGGGCCGGCCGGCTCACCCTCTGCGCCGGGCCGGACGACCTGGACCGCTACGACGCCGCCTTCCTCGCCTGGTTCTCGGGCCGCCGCCCCCGGCCCGCCCCCGCGGCGGCGCAGGTGCGGCCGCGGCTGGCCGCGAGCGCGCCGCTGGACGCCGGCACCGGCGAGGGCGACGAGGACCCCGACGCCCCCGATCTCGCGGCCCGGGCCAGCGCCGACGAGGTGCTGCGCCACCGCGACGTCGCCGGGCTGACCGATGCGGAGAAGGCCCACCTGCGGCGGCTGTTCGCGCTGCTGGTCCCGGCGGCGCCGATGCGCCCCGCCCGGCGCCGCCGGCCGGCCGCCCACGGCTCGGTGCACCCCGCCCGCACGGTGCGGCGGGCGCTGCGCGACGGCGGGGAGGTCAGCCGGCTGGTGCACCGCCGGGCCCGGCCCCGGCCGCGACGCGTGGTGCTGCTCGTCGACGTCTCGGGGTCGATGACCCCCTACGCCGATGCGCTGCTGCGCTTCGCGCACGCGGCCGTGCGGGCTCGGCCGGCGTCCACCGAGGTGTTCACGATCGGCACCCGGCTGACCCGCGTCACCCGCGAGCTGCGGCTGCGCGACCCCGACCGGGCGCTGGCCGCCGGGGGCGAGGCGATCCCCGACTGGTCCGGCGGCACGCGGCTGGGCGAGGTGCTCAAGGCGTTCCTCGACCGGTGGGGGCAGCGCGGCACCGCGCGGGGGGCGGTCGTCGTCGTCTGCAGCGACGGCTGGGAACGCGGGGACGCCGCGCTGCTGGCCGAGCAGATGGCGCGGCTCAAGCGGCTGGCGCACACCGTGGTCTGGGTCAACCCGCACAAGGGCCGCGTGGGGTACGAACCCCTCACCGGCGGGATGCAGGCGGCGCTGCCGTCGGTCGACCACTTCGTGGCCGGGCACAGCATGGCCGCGTTCGAGGAGCTGTCGGGAGTGATCGCCCGTGCTTGAGGCGTTGCACGTGGAACATCGCGGTGCGGGAGGGCGAGCCCATGCGTGACGTGCTGGACGACCTCGTCGGCTGGTGGCAGGCGGGGGAGACCGTCGGCGTGGGCACGGTCGTGGGCACCTGGCGCTCGGCGCCGCGGCCGGCCGGCGCCTCGATGCTCGTCGGGCCCGACGGCACCGCGGTCGGCAGCGTCTCGGGCGGCTGCGTCGAGGGTGCGGTGTACGAGGAGGCCAAGGACGCGGTCGAGACCGGCGAGCCGGTGCTCCGCCGCTACGGCGTCAGCGACGACGACGCCTTCGCCGTCGGGCTGACCTGCGGCGGCATCCTCGACGTCTTCGTCGAGCCGGTGTCCCGCGAGTCCTTCCCGGAGCTGGGTGAGGTCGCGGAGTCGGTGGGCCGGCACGAGCCGGTCGCCGTCGTCACCGTGGTGGCCGGGCCGGAGGACCGGCTGGGCCGCCGGCTGGTGCTCTGGCCCGACCGCACCTCCGGCACGCTGGGCTCCCGGCGGCTGGACGACGCCGTCGCCGACGACGCCCGCGGCATGCTGGCCGCCGGCCGCACCGCCCTGCTGCACGTGGGTCACGACGGCGAGCGGCGCGGCGACGACCTGACGCTGTTCGTGAACTCCTTCGCCCCGGCGGCCCGGATGGTGGTGTTCGGTGCCATCGACTTCGCCGCCGCCGTCGCCCGCGTCGGGGCCTTCCTCGGCTACCGGGTGACCGTCTGCGACGCCCGGCCGGTGTTCGCGACGCCGAAGCGGTTCCCGGAGGCGCACGAGGTCGTCGTCGAGTGGCCGCACCGCTACCTGCAGGCCGAGGTCGACGCCGGGCGGATCGACGAGCGCACCGTGCTCTGCGTGCTCACCCACGACCCGAAGTTCGACGTCCCGCTGCTGGAGGTCGCGCTGCGCACCCCGGTCGCCTACGTCGGGGCCATGGGCTCGCGCCGCACGCACGACGAACGGCTCGCCCGGCTGTCCGAAGCGGGCCTGACCGACGGGGAGCTCGCCCGGCTCGCCTCGCCGATCGGCCTGGACCTCGGCGCTCGTACGCCCGAGGAGACGGCGGTGTCGATCGCGGCGGAGATCATCCAGGGCCGGTGGGGCGGGAGCGGCCGGCGGCTGGCCGAGGTCGAGGGTCCCATCCACGGGACGGCGGAACGCTGAGGCACCGCTACGACGTCGAGGTCGTGGGGCTGCTCGCCTCGCCGGTGCACCGGTACGACGGCCGGCCGGGGACGGCGGTGCCCGGGCAGGCGGCCGACCGGCGGGAGCGGCTGGAGGTCCGGGCCGGCGTGGGCATCGTCGGTGACCGGTACGCCGGGAAGGCCGCCCACCGCGACGCGCAGGTGACCGTGCTGGCGGTGGAGTCGCTGGAGGAGCTCGCCGCGGAGCTCGGTGCCGGTCCGTTCGACCCGTTGCTCGCCCGGCGGAACGTGGTGCTGCGCGGCGCGGAGGTGGAGGCGCTGCGCGGCCGGGAGTTCGCCCTCGACTGCGGGGAGGGCCCGGTGCTGCTGGGCGGGGGGCGGCCGGCCAACCCCTGCGCCTGGATGGACCTGGTGCTCGCGCCCGGCGCGCACCGCGGCCTGCGGGGGCGCGGGGGCGTGCGCTGCGCGGCGCTCTCCGACGGCGTGCTGGGGCTGGGCCCGGCCGTGCTGAGCAGCCCGGTACCGCTGGACGCGGCGGCCGCCGGGCGCTCCCGGACCCTGCTCCCCCGGCGGCGCCCGGCCCTCTGAGGGGTGACCACGCCGACCCCGGTGGGCGCCGCGGGGGCCGCCGCCGGGCACCATGGCGCCGGGCGGGGCCGACCGGCGCCGCCGGACCCGGGGGGAACCATGCGCATCCAACGTCTCGCCACGGCGGGCGCCGCCGTCCTGCTGCTCGCCGGTTGCGGCGGCTCCGAGGACGCCGGCACGGCAGCACCGGCCACGACGACCGCCGCCGAGGAGAGCGGGAGCTCGCTGGCCGACCAGGACGCCGCCGAGGTGGTCGACACCGCCTTCAGCGCCCTGGAGGAGGCCGGTGCGGCGCACGTCGTCGGGTCGATCGAGGAGAGCGGCTCGACGCAGGAGCTCGACCTGCGGCTGCAGGGCGAGGACGCCCAGGGCACGATCACGATGGACGGCGCGACCGTCGAGCTGGTCTACACCGCGGGCACCGCCTACGTCCGGGCCCCGGCCGCCTTCTGGGCCTCCTTCGGCATGCCCGCCGAGTTCGCCGGGCAGCTCGAGGGCCAGTGGGTGCTCATGCCCGAGGAGGCGGCGGGCTCGTTCAGCACGCTGACCCTCTCCGGGCTCGTGCAGGAGCTGCGCGCCTCCGGCGGCAGCGAGATCACCGGCGAGGTGACCACCGGCGAGCTCGACGGCGAGCCGGTCGTCGTCGTCACCCAGGACGACGGCAGCACCCTCACCGTCGCCGACGACGAGGACGCCCCCTACCCGCTGCTCATCGAGGACGAGGGCGACGCCCCGGCCACGGTGCGGTTCAGCGAGTTCGGCGAGACCGTCGAGATCACGGCGCCGGAGAACCCGGTCGACCTGAACACCCTCGGCGGCTGATCTGCCGTAGCGTCCGGCCGGTGAGCGAGGGTCTCCCGGTCATCGGGCTGCAGCGCGAGCGCGAGGTGCTCACGGTCGCGCTGCAGACCCACCGGCACGTCGTCCTGGAGGGGCCGCCCGGCACGGGGAAGTCGACACTGCTGCGAGCGGTCGCCGGCGAGGTGGGGCGCGACGTCGTCTTCGTCGAGGGCAACGCCGAGCTGACCCCGGCCCGGCTGGTCGGCTCGTACGACCCGGCGGCGGTGATGGCCGAGGGGTACGTGCCCGGGAGCTTCACCGACGGCCCGCTGCTCACCGCGATGCGCGGCTCGGGGCTGCTCTACCTGGAGGAGCTCAACCGCATCCCCGAGGAGACGCTCAACGTCCTCATCACGGTGCTGACCGAGGGCGAGATCGCCGTCCCCCGGCTGGGCACGGTGCGCGCGGCCGCGGGCTTCCGGCTGATCGCGGCGATGAACCCCTTCGACGCGATCGGCACCGCGCGGGTGGGCCAGGCGATCGCCGACCGCATGTGCCGGGTGGTGCTCGGCTACCAGGACGAGCCCGCGGAGCGGGAGATCGTCGCCTCCGTGACCGGTGCGCGGCCGCGGCCGGTCGCCCTCGCGGTGGCGCTGGTGCGGGGCACCCGCGGGCACCGCGACCTGCGCACGGGCTCCTCGGTGCGCGGCGCGGTCGACCTGGTGCTGCTGCTCGACGGGCTGCTGCGGCTCCGCGGCCTGGCCGGTCTCGACGACGACGGCGCACGGGAGGCGGCGCGGGACGCCCTGCACGCGGCGCTCTCCGGCCGGATCCGGGTGACCGAGGGCGTCGAGCGCACCCCGGAGTCCGTGCTGGACGAGATCCTCGACCAGGTGTGGCCCGCCGCGGCCGGTGCGCCCCCCGACCCGTCGCCCGGGGCGCCGCCGCCGCCCGCCGGGGACGGCCCGGGAAAAGCGGGGGGCCTGCCGCCTGAGGCGGCAGGCCCGGACAGCGGGGGCGCGCGGCGCGAGCGGCCGGCCCGGCGGGGCCCGCGGCAGACCGCGCGCCGGGAGCTGCAGCTGCGGCACGCCGCCTTCGACGAGGTCAGCCCCGAGGTGGGCGAGCTCGACGAGGAGGCGTTCGCCGGGCTGATGGGCGCCGACCCCGACGCGGCGGCGGCGCTGCTCGCCGACCTCGCGACGGCCACCGACCGCGAGCTGCGCGCGGCCGCACGCCGGCTCGCCGCCCGCGTGTTCGTGCAGGTGGGCCGGGTGGGGGCGGCCCGCGCCCGGGGCACCCGGCGGCTGGTCACCGCCCGCGGCGGCGACGGCGAGCTGGACCTGGACCGCACGCTGGAGCGGTGGACCGGCCCGTGGCCGCCGGCCCCCGAGGACGTCGCGACCCGGCGGTGGACCGGTGCCCGCCGTGCGGTGTGCCTCGTCGTCGACCGGTCGGGCTCGATGAGCGGGCTCGGGGTGGCGATCGCCGCGGTCGCCGCCGCGGGCGTCGTCCTGGCCGCCGGGGAGCGGCTGGGCACGAGCGTGCTGGCGTTCGCCGACCGGGTCGAGGTGCTGCAGCAGCACGGCCGGCACCGCTCGGCCGAGGACCTGGTGCTGGCGCTGGTGGGCCTGCGCGGGCACGGCACGACCGACCTCGCGGCGGCGCTCCGGGCGGCGGCCGCGCAGCTGCGGACGGCGGCGCACGCCGACGAGCGGCTGGTCGTGCTGTTGTCGGACTGCCTGGCCACCGCCGGGGACGACGCCGCCTCGGCCCTGGGCGGCATCGACCGGCTGGACGTGCTGTGCCCGCTGCCCGGCGGGACGGCGGAGGAGGAGGCGCTCGCCGCGTCGCGGGCGCTGGCGGCCCGCGGCGGGGGCTCGGTCGCCCCGGTGCGCTCGCTGGCCGACCTGGGCCCGGCGCTCACCCGGCTGCTGGGGTAGTCATCCCTGCGCCAGTCGGTCTCTGCCCACGGGGAGTGGGCAGAGACCGACCGGCGCGGATGGAGGACCTACCGGGGCCGGTGGCCCCGCGGGCTCAACGGTCGGAGTCGCCGTAGACGATCATCCCGCGGATGTTCTTGCCGTCGCGCATGTCCTGGTAGCCCTGGTTGATGTCCTCGAGCTGGTACTTCGTGGTCACCAGCTCGTCGAGCTTGAGCTGGCCCTCCTGGTAGAGGGAGAGCAGCTCGGGGATCGCGTTGCGCGGCGCCAGCCCGCCGAAGATCGCGCCCTGCAGGTCCTTCTGCAGCAGCGTGAGTTCGAACAGGCTGAGCTTGACGTCGACGTTGGCGGCGTTGCCCATGCCGGTGACGACGGCGCGGCCGCCCTTGCCCGTGACGCTGAGCGCGGCGGCGATGTCCTCGCCCTGGATGTCACCGACGGTGATGATCGTCTTCTCGGCCATGCGGCCCCAGGTCAGCTCGTTGATCGCCGGGGTGGCCTCTTCGATGTTCGCGAAGGCGTGCGTGGCCCCCATCTGCATGGCCCACTCGCGCTTCTGCGCGACCGGCTCGATCACCATGACCCGCTTCGCGCCGGCGGCGGCCGCGCCCTGGACGGCGTTCATCCCGACGCCGCCGACGCCCATGACGACGACGTTCTCGCCCGGCCGCACGTCGGCGACCTTGGTGGCCGAGCCCCAGCCGGTGGTGACGCCGCAGCCGACGAGGGCGGCGACCTCGAGCGGGATGTCGGGCTCGATCTTCACGACAGAGGCCTGGTGCACCGTCATGTACGGCGAGAAGGTGCCCAGCAGGCACATCGGGATGACGTCCTTGCCGCGGGCCTGCACGCGGTAGCTGCCGTCGGAGATCGACGTGCCGGCCAGCAGGTTGGCGCCGAGGTCGCAGAGGTTCTGCTGCCCGCGCGAGCAGGGCGGGCAGGTGCCGCACGCCGGGATGAAGGCGGTGACGACGTGGTCGCCCTCCTGCAGACCGGTGACGCCGGGACCGACCTTGGTGACGACGCCGGAGCCCTCGTGGCCGCCGATGACCGGGTAGGACGCCACCGGGGTGCCGCCGGTGACCAGGTGCTCGTCGCTGTGGCACAACCCCGAGGCGGCGAGCTGGACCTGGACCTCGCCCTCCCGCGGATCACCGAGCTCGATCTCCTCGATCGACCACTCCTCGCCCACGCCCCACAGGATCGCGCCCTTGGTCTTCACCCGGCTGTTCCTTCCGTCGACCCGCGTCGTCGCGGGTGGCCCGCGCACACGTCGGAGCGGCGTGTGCAGTGCGTCACAGACTGCTGAGCAGCAGGCCGCCGCGTCAAGGCACCCGGTGCCGCGTGCAACGTGCTGCACCCTCGCGGCCCCTCGTCGGCCAGACTGGCGCCGTGACGGGCGGGCCGGTGGTCGTGGTGGGCGCCGGTCCCGTGGGGCTCACCGCGGCGCTGCTGCTGGCCCGCCGCGGGCTGGAGGTCCTCGTCCTCGAGCGGCACGCCGCGCCCTACCCGCTGCCGCGGGCGGTGCACCTCGACGACGAGGTGTTCCGGGCGCTGCAGGCCGCGGGCGTGGCCGACGACGTCGCCGCGCGCTGCCGGCCGATGGCCGGGCTGCGGCTCCTCGACGGCGGCCACCGGGTGCTCGCCGAGTTCCGCCGGGCCCCGGACGCGGGCGCCCACGGCTGGCCGCAGGGCTCGTTCGTCCACCAGCCCGACCTGGAGGAGGTGCTGGCGGCCGCCGCGGCGGCGGCGCCCGGCATCGAGGTGCGGCGCGGCTGCGAGGTGACCGGCCTGGCCCAGGAGCGCGGCGGGATCACCGTGCGGCTGGCCGAGCGGGAGACCGGGGCGGAGCGGTCCGTCCGGGCCGCGGCGGTGCTGGGCTGCGACGGCGCCAACAGCACGGTGCGGGAGCTGATCGGCGCCCGGATGGTCGACCTCGCCCCCGCCGACCGGTGGCTGGTCGTCGACGCGCGGGCGCGGGCGCCGCTGCCCGTCTGGCCCGGCGTGCACCAGGTCTGCGACCCGCGCCGGGCGGCCACCTTCATGCCGGTCACCGGCGACCGGTACCGCTGGGAGTTCCGGCTGGGACCGGGGGAGACCGCCGAGGAGCTCGCGGCCCCGGAGCGGCTGGCCGCCCTGCTCACGCCGGTCACGGGTGCGGCCGACGTCGAGGTGCTGCGGGCGGTGGAGTACACGTTCCGGGCGCAGGTCGCCGACCGCTGGCGGGACGGGCGGGTGCTGCTGGCGGGCGACGCCGCGCACCTCACCCCGCCGTTCGTCGGCCAGGGGCTGGGGCTCGGGCTGCGCGACGTCCACCAGCTGGCCTGGAAGCTCGCCGCCGTCCTCCGCGGGGAGGCGCCGGACGCGCTGCTGGACACCTACCGCGCCGAGCGCGAGCCGCACGCCCGCGAGCTGATCCGGGTGGCCCTGCTGCTCGGGCGGCTGATGACCGGGGGCGGGCGCGGCGGCGCGGCGCTGCGGCGGGTGGTGCTGGCCGCCGTCCGCCGGATCCCCGCCGTCGCCCAGCTGGCCACCGACAGCCGCACCCCGCCGCTGCGCCGCGGCCCGCTGGTGGCGCGCCGTGGCCGGGCCGGCCGGCGGCTGGCCGGGACGCTCCTCCCGCAGCCCGACGTGGTCGTCGACGGCGCCGTCCGCCGGCTGGACGACGTCCTCGGCGACGGCTACGTCGAGATCACCGCGGACCTGCGCATCCGGCGGCCGGACGGGACCACCGTGCCGATCCAGGACCCGACCGGCACGCTCCGGCGCTGGCTGGGGGGTGCCGCGCTGGTGCGCGTCCGCCCCGACCGCATCGTCCGCTCGGTGCGGGTGTGAGCGCCCGCGCCGGGGTACCGCCCCACCCATGAACATCGACAAGGACCAGATCCTGCAGCTGCTGCGTTCCCAGGGCGAGGACGGCAAGGCCCAGCAGGCCGACCAGGAGCTGCCCGGTCAGGTCGACACCGAGCGCGACGCCGGCCTGCTGCAGAAGTTCGGCATCGACCCGATGGACCTGGTCAAGAAGCTCGGCGGCGGGGGAGGGCTGGGCGGCCTGCTCGGCCGCTGACGCCCACGGCCGGCCCGGCCTCAGCCGCGGTCGGGCCGGCCGATGCCGATCGCGTAGAGCGCACCCAGCACGGCCCCCGGGGGCACCGCCACGTAGAGCCACCACGGGTGGATGCCGCCCACGGTGAGCTCGAGGATCCCCCAGACGGCGAGGTTCACCAGGGTCAGGCAGAGCCAGACGGTGGTGAGCACCTTCATCGCGGTGCCGGCGGCGTCGTCGCGGAACACCCGCCGCGGACCGGGCGGGGGCGGCAGCGCCGGCAGGTCGGCGGTCACCCGAACCAGCTCGCCGCGGGTGCGGGCGGCCCAGGTGGCCCGGACCCGCTCGTCGAACTCCGCGAGGTCGAGCTGGCCGGCGTCGTGGGCGCGCTGCAGCCCCGCCGCGACGTCCGCGCGCTCGGCGTCGGAGATGCGGAGGTCCTGGGACCGGACCGGCTCGCTCACGCGGGCCATCCTCGCAGGGGGACCGGCTCCGCGGATCAGGCCTCGCGGCGGCGGCGCGCCGGGGAGGTGGCCAGCAGCGCGTTCTCCACCGCCGTGTCGCCGAGCGCCCGCTCGAAGCCGGGCGGGACGACGAGGTCGTCGCGGCTGAGGTCCGCGACGTCGGACCGCCCCAGGCCGACCATGGCCGCGCCCAGCCCGTCCCGCAGCAGGTCCAGCACGTTCTCCACGCCGGCCTGGCCGTTGGCCGCGAGCCCCCACAGGTACGCCCGGCCGATCATGACCGCCTTCGCGCCCAGGGCCAGCGCCTTGGCGACGTCGCCACCGCGCCGGATGCCGCCGTCGAGCAGCACCTCGATCTGGTCGCCCACGGCCTCGGCCACCGCGGGGAGCGCCCGCACCGAGGCAGGCGTCCCGTCGAGGTTGTTGCCGCCGTGGTTGGAGACCGAGATGGCGGTGACGCCGGCGTCGACGGCGCGCTTGGCGTCGTCGACCCGCATGACGCCCTTGAGCATGAACGGGCCGTCCCACTGCTCGCGCAGCCAGGCGACGTCCTCCCAGGTGGGCATCGGCGACTGCTGCCACATGCCGTAGGCGCCGAAGAAGGTCGGCGCCGGATCGCCCGGGGTGGCCACCATGTTGGGCACCGTCAGGTCGGGGAGCTTGCGGGTGCGGGCGAAGTCGAGCAGCCAGCGCGGCTTGAGGGCCACCTGCGGCGCGTACCGGCGCACCGCCTCGAGGTCGATCTTCTCCGGGATGAACGGGCTGCCCCAGTCGCGGCCGTAGGCGAACGACCAGTCCAGCGTGGCGATCAGGCCGACGGCGCCGGCCTTCCGCGCCCGCTCCATGCGGGCGAGCATCTCCTCGCGGGTGCCCACCCAGTACACCTGGAAGAAGGTCTGCGGGTTGGCCGCCGTGACCTCCTCGATCGGCTTGCTGGCGAACGAGGAGAGCCCCATCGCCACCCCCCGGGCGGCGGCGGCGCGGGCGACGGCGACCTCGCCGTCGGGGTGCACGGCCTGCACGCCGGTCGGGCTGATCAGCACCGGCATCGACACCTGCTGGCCCATGACCGTGACGGCGGTGTTGCGCTCGTTGGCCAGCCCGGCGGTGTGCGGGGAGAAGCCGAGCTCGGCGAAGGCGGCGAGGTTGTCCTCGAGGGTCAGCCCGCGCTCGGAGCCCGCGACCAGCGCGCCGTAGACGCCCTTGGGCAGCCGCCGCTTCGCCCGGCGCTGGGCCTCGGCGACCGACTCGAACCACGCGCTGGCCATGGGGCTCTCCTTCGTCCGGCCCGGTCGACCGGGCGGTGGGCCGGCGCGGCGGCCGGTGGCACTGAGTGCCAGGCTAGCGCCGAAGATGAGACGGCGGCCACACCGGGTCGCCCGCGGGGGTCAGCCGCGCAGGCCGGGGAAGCCGGCCGCGATCTCGCCGAACGCCAGGTGCAGGTGCCCGGTCAGAGGCGTGCCCGGCTCGGCGAGCCACGTCTCGAACGCCGTCGTCGCGGCGGCGCGGGTGCTCGCCGCGACCAGCCGCGGCAGCAGCCCCGTGGGCGCTCCGCCGGTCCGCGCCGCGACGTGCCGGGCGACCACCCGGTCGACCTCGGCGAAGCGCAGCTGGCTGTGCGCGAGGAGGGCCGGCTCGGCGAGGATCAGCCGCATGCGCTCCCGCAGCAGCGGCAGCTCGGCGTCCGGGTAGTCGTTCACCTCGACGTAGGCGGCGCAGACCGAGGTGAGCACCGGCTGCGCCGGGTCGGCGTCGGCGAGCAGCCGCTCGAGCCGCGCGACGTGCCCGGCGAAGTCGCCCCAGACGGCGTCGGCCTTGGTGGGGAAGTAGCGGAAGAAGGTCCGGCGGCTGATGCCCGCGGAGTCGGCGACCTCGTCGCTGGTCACCCGCTCGAACCCGCGGGTGGTGAACAGGTCGAGCGCCGCGCGCTCCGCCCGGGCGCGCCCGTCCGGGACGGCCGCGACCGCCGCCCTCGTCTCCGCCACGCCGGCATTGTGCCCGCCGGCCGGCCCCCGCGGACCCGGCCGACCCCGGTGTTGCTCCTGGCACCGGGTGTCACTAACGTCCGGCCCGTCCATGTGACCGCGTTCACGGAGGCCGACATGCCCGAGACCACCCCCGCCGACGTCCCCGCTGTGGAGTTCCGGGCGCCCGAGGCCCCCGCGACCGAGGAGGCCCTCGTCGAGGAGTCGCTGGTCGAGGAGGTCTCCATCGACGGCATGTGCGGCGTCTACTGAGCCGCCGCCCCCGATGACCGCCCCGGCCGGGCCCGCGGTGACGGCCGACTTCGACCCGGCGCTGCCCTGGCAGAAGGCCCGCTCGGTCGCGTTGCGGCCGGAGCCGTTCGGCGCGCTGGTCTACCACTTCGGCAACCGCAAGCTGTCCTTCCTGAAGTCGAAGCAGCTGGTGGCGGTGGTGGAGGCGCTGGCCGACCACCCCAGCGCCGAGGCCGCGCTCGACGCGTGCGGCGTGACCGAGGCCCAGCGCGGCGCCTACGTGAAGGCGCTGGCTGACCTGGCCCGCTCGCAGATGATCACCCCCCGGGAGCCCGAGTGACCGCCGTCCTTCCTGCGAAGCCCCAGCGCCCCACCGGCGGGCGGCTGGTCGACCAGTTCGAGTACGGGCTGGACGCGCCGATCTGCCTGACCTGGGAGCTCACCTACGCCTGCAACCTGGCCTGCGTGCACTGCCTGTCGTCGTCCGGACGGCGGGACCCGCGGGAGCTCTCGACCGCCGAGGCCGAGGCGGTCATCGACGAGCTGCAGCGGATGCAGGTCTTCTACGTCAACGTCGGCGGCGGCGAGCCGACGGTGCGGCCGGACTTCTGGCACCTGCTCGACTACGCCATCGGCCACGACGTCGGCGTCAAGTTCTCCACCAACGGCGTGAAGCTGGACAAGGCGCGCGCCGCGCAGCTGGCGGCGACCGACTACGTCGACGTGCAGATCTCCCTGGACGGCGCCACCGCCGAGGTCAACGACCGGGTCCGCGGCACCGGGTCGTTCGCCACCGCCACCCGGGCGCTGGAGAACCTGGCCGAGGCCGGGATGAAGGACTTCAAGGTCTCGGTCGTGGTCACCCGGGAGAACGCCGGGCAGCTCGACGAGTTCAAGGCGCTCACCGACCGCTACGGCGCCCAGCTGCGGATCACCCGGCTGCGCCCCTCGGGCCGCGGCGCGGACGTCTGGGACCAGCTGCACCCCACCCAGGCCCAGCAGCGCGAGCTGTACTCCTGGCTGCTCGCCAACGGGGAGCAGGTGCTCACCGGCGACTCGTTCTTCCACCTGTCGGCGTTCGGCGAGGCGCTGCCAGGGCTCAACCTCTGCGGCGCCGGCCGCGTGGTGTGCCTGATCGACCCGGTGGGCGACGTCTACGCCTGCCCGTTCGCCATCCACGAGAACTTCCTCGCCGGCAACGTGCGCGACGAGGGCGGCTTCCAGCGGGTCTGGCAGACCTCCGACCTGTTCCAGGAGCTGCGCAGCCCGCAGACCGGTGGCGCGTGCACCAGGTGCGCCCACTTCGACGCCTGTCGCGGCGGCTGCATGGCGGCGAAGTTCTTCACCGGCCTGCCGCTGGACGGCCCCGACCCGGAGTGCGTGCAGGGCTACGGGGAGACGGCGCTGGCCGCCCGCGACGCCGCGACGGTGATGCCGCGCAGCCACCTGGACCACTCGCACACCGGCCCGGTGCGCGGCCAGCCCACCCTGCTGGGCATGCCCGCCCTGCCGCCGGCGAAGGCCTGCGACGAGTCGCCGCTGGCGGGCCTCGACCTCCGCTGACCCCACCCCCTCGGAGGGGGGAGCCTGCCCGGCCGCTCCAGCGCCGGGCGGGCCGTGCCGATGCCTGCGAGGTGATCAACGCACCGCGTGCCCGCCTGCTCCGGCTGCTGCCCCAGGGCCGTCTCCTGCCCGAGCCGGTGTGGCAGCGGCGGCACCGCGCGATCGTCCGGTTGTGCCTCGCGGTGGCGGGCGTGCTGGTGCTGCTCTCCTGGTCCTGGGGCCACGGGCAGCCGGCCGCCGTGGCCGTGCTGCTCGCCGTCGCCGGGCCGCTGGCCGTCGAACTCGTGCCCACCGCCGGGCGGACGGCGCGCACGGCGGCGACGACGGTCAGCCTGCTGGCCGCCTGCGTCGCGCTGGTGCACCTGTGGGGCGGCGTCACCGAGTCGCACTTCGCCTTCTTCGTCATGGTCGGCGTCGTCTCGCTGTACCAGGACTGGGTCCCCTACGGTCTGGCGCTCGTCGTCGTGGGCGCCCACCACGGGCTGGTCGGCACGCTGTTCCCGCACGAGGTGTTCGGCCACCACGGCGCCGGCGACCCGTGGCTGTGGGCCGCGGTGCACGCCGCGTTCGTGCTCGCGGCGAGCGCGGCCCACCTGGCCGCGTGGCGGCTCAACGAGGACCAGGTGCTCAGCGACCCGCTCACCGGGCTGGCCAACCGCACGCTGCTCGAGGACATCACCCACCGGGTGCTCCAGCGCGGTGGCGCCCTGAGCGTGCTCTTCATCGACCTCGACGACTTCAAGGACGTCAACGACAGCCGGGGCCACGCCGCCGGCGACGTGCTGCTGCAGACCGTCGCCGAGCGGCTGCGCGACTGCGTCCGGCCCGAGGACCTCGTGGCCCGGCTCGGCGGCGACGAGTTCGCCGTCGTCGTCCACGGCGGGGAGGACGTCGCCCGGGCCGTCGGCGAGCGGGTGCTGCTCTCCTTCGCCCTCCCCGTCCCGCTGGACCACGGCGCCACCACGGTGCACGGCAGCATCGGGATCGCCACCGCCACCGCCTCGGTCACCGCCGCCGACCGGCCGGACGCCGCGACGCTGCTGCACCGGGCGGACCTGGCGATGTACCTGGCCAAGGCCCAGGGCAAGAACCGGCTGGTGGTCTACGCGACCGGCATGGGGGACGCCGCGCACCGCCGCGCCGCCCTGCAGCAGGACCTCGCCGGCGCGATCGCCGCCGGGCAGCTGGCGGTCCACTACCAGCCCACGATCGCGCTCGCCGACGGCCGCACCACCGGGTTCGAGGCGCTGGTGCGCTGGCACCACCCCGAGCACGGCACCGTCCCGCCCGCGGAGTTCATCCCGCTGGCCGAGGAGTCGGGCGCGGTCGTGGAGATCGGCCGCTGGGTGCTCCGGCAGGCCGTCCGGCAGGGGGCCGCGTGGTCGGCCGAGCACGGGGCCCCGCTGCGCATGGCGGTCAACCTCTCCCCGCGCCAGCTCGCCGACACCGACGTCCGCGCCGACGTGGCGGCGGCCCTGGCCGAGAGCGGGTTCCCGGCGGAGCAGCTCACCCTCGAGGTCACCGAGGGGATGCTCGTCCGCGACGTGGACCGCACCGTCGGCCAGCTGGAGAGCCTGCGGGCCCTGGGCGTGCGCATCGCGATCGACGACTTCGGCACCGGCTTCTCGGGGCTGTCCTACCTGCGCCGGCTGCCGGCCGACGCCCTGAAGATCGACCGCAGCTTCATCAACGACCTGCCCACCGGCGGGGCGGCGACCACGCTGGTCAGCTCGATCGTCGAGCTCGCGCGCAGCCTGGGCCTCGACGTCGTCGCCGAGGGTGTGGAGACCGAGGAGCAGCGGCTGGTGCTGCGGGCAATGGAGTGCGGCTCGGCCCAGGGCTACTTCTTCGCGCGGCCGGAGCCGGCCGAGCGCGCGGGCGCCCGGCTCGGCGTGCCGGCGTCCTAGAGGTCGACCTTCTCGTTCTCCCCGGCGTCGATCCGCTCGCCGGTGGCCTTGGCCTTCACGAAGCTGAAGGCGGTGGCCAGCCGGCCGCCCGGGCTGTCCCAGTACTCCGCGGAGTCCCCCTCGACCTTGATCAGCACGACGTCGGGGTCCTCGGGGCCGTTCGGGAACCACGCCTCGACGCCGCCGTTCCAGAGCTCCTTCTTCTTCGCGAGGTCGTCGACGACGCGCGCGGTGCCGGTGAGCGACACCCAGGTGCCGCCGGAGCCGATGCCGACGTTCACCTGGGGCTGAGCGGTGACGTGGGCGACCGGGTGGGAGCCGCGCTCGGCGTAGAACCACAGGTCGCCGTCGAACTCGACCTCCTGCAGCGTCATCGGGCGGCTGGTCAGCTTGCCGCCGGGGGCGATGGTGGTGAGGAAGCCGAAGCGCTGTCCCTTGATCAGCTCGGCGACCTTGCGGGTGTCCTCTGCGCTCATGCCCCCGCAGGTGCCCACGGCGGCGGCCCGCGACACGCGTCAGCGGCCGTCGACGTAGCGCCAGGCGCCGTCCTCGCGGGCGAAGCGGCTGAGCTCGCGCTGCTCGCCGTCCACCCCGCCGTGCCGGTAGCGGGCGACGAACTCCACGGTCCCCTCGGCGGCGAGCAGCCCGCCGCCGGTGGTGGCGAGCACCTCCAGGCCGGTCCAGCGCACCGCGGGGTCGAGGTCGAGCGCCGGCGGCCGGGTGGTGGGGTGCCAGGTGCGCAGCAGGTAGCCGGCGTCGCCGAGGGCGAAGGCGCTGTACCGCGAGCGCATGAGCTGCTCGGCGGTCGCCGCGGGCGCCGAGCCGTCGTGGCGCGGGCCGCAGCACTCCGCGTAGGGCAGGCCGGTCCCGCAGGGGCAGCGACGAGGGGGCACGCCCCGGATCCTGCCCGGTGCCGTCGTCCGCTCGACTCACGCCGGGCGGGCGGCTGCCGAAGACAGTCCCAGACGGCGGTGCGCGACGAGGCAGGAGGACGGCGTGGCGAAGGTGCTGGTGGTCGAGGACGAGGACACCACCCGGCTGATGCTCGAGCGGCGGCTGACCTGGGCGGGTCACCGGGTGCGCGCGGCGGCCTCGGCCGACGAGGCGACCGACCTGCTCGACGGGGTCTTCGCGCCCGACGTCGTCGTCACCGACATGTTCATGCCGGGCGGGAGCGGTCTCGCCCTGGCCGGGGCGTTGCGCGGGCACCCGACCTGCGGCGACGTCCCGGTCGTCTTCCTCAGCGGGCGCGCGCTGCCGGGCGACGTCGCGGCCGGCCGCCGCCTCGGGGCGACCTACCTGCCCAAGCCGTGCACGCTCGCCGACCTGGCGGCGGCGATCGACGCGGCCACCGGCACCAGCGCCGACGAGCTCGAGGACGTGGTCCGCCGCCGGCTCGGCGACGTCGCCGGCGTCGAGGAGGAGGCCGAGCGGGCGCTCACCGCCCGGCTGCTGCGCACCTTCCTGGTCACCGCGCCGGCGAACCGCGCCGCCGTGGAGCAGGCGCTGCGGACGGCGGACGCCGCGGCGCTGGAGGCGGCGGCCCACCGCCTGGCCGGCGCGGCCGGCACGCTCGGCGCCGACGCGCTGGCCGCCGTCTGCCGGACGCTGGAGGAGCGGGCGCACGACGGCGAGCTCGACGGCGCCGACGCCACGGTCGCCGTGCTGGTCGACCAGCTCGCGCAGGTCTGCGAGGTGTTCACCGGGCTCGCCGAGGAGCTCGAGGAGGACGTGCTCGTGGAGGACGTGCCCGTGGAGGACGTGCCCGTGGAAGGCGCGGTCCCGGCGACCTGACCGGGGCCTAGGGTGCGGCGGTGACCTCCCTCGGCACCGCCACCTGGCCGGAGCTGCCCGAACGCCCGCTGCTGGTCGTCCCGCTGGGTGCGGTGGAGCAGCACGGCCCGCACCTGCCGCTGACGACGGACACCGCCGTCGCCACGGCGGTCGCCGACGGCGCCGTCGACCGGTTGCCCGGGGCGCTGCTGGCGCCCGCGCTGGCCTACGGGGCCAGCGGCGAGCACGAGGGCTTCCCCGGGACGGTGTCGCTGGGCACCGAGGCGCTGACCGGGCTGCTGGTCGAGTACGGGCGCTCCGCCTGCCGGTGGGCGGGGCGCGTGCTGATCGTCAACGGGCACGGCGGCAACCTCGACGCGCTGCGGACGGCGGTGCCGCGCGTGCGGGCCGAGGGCCGCGACGTGGCGTGGTTCCCCTGCGGCTTCCCGGACGGCGACGCGCACGCCGGCCGGACCGAGACGTCGCTGATGTTGCACGTGGAACCGGATCAGGTCCGGCGGGACCGCGCCGTGACCGGCGAGACCACGCCGATCCGCGCGCTGCTACCTCGGTTGCGGGCCGAGGGCGTGCGGGCCGTCAGCCCCACCGGCGTGCTGGGCGACCCGTCCGGCGCCGGCGCCGAGGAGGGGGCCCGGCTGCTCGACGGGCTGGTCGGCCGGCTCACCGCCGCCGTCGGCACCTGGCACGTGGACGACGCCGGGCGGCTGCGGTGAGCCGCTGAGCGCCTAGTCCAGCGCGTCGGCGAACTGCGGGACGGTCGCGTCGATGGCGTACAGCAGCCCCGGGGCCGAGGCGCTGGAGAACGCGTTCAGCACCGTGAGGTCGTCCAGGACGACGGCGCGCCCCTCCTGGACGGCGGGCAGCGCCTGCCACAGCGGGTTGCCGGTGAACTCCGAGGCCTCCACGAAGATCGGGAAGACCACCGTGAGCTCGGCGTCGAGCAGCGACAGCTGCTCCTCGCTGACCGGCACGAAGAAGTTCTCGGTCGCCAGCGCCTCGATCTCGGCCTTGTTCTCGAAGCCGAGCTGCTCCATGAACTGCACGCGGGAGTCGCCGCTCACGTAGGCGCCGAAGCCCTCGGAGGTGTAGGCGCCGACGGCGACCTCGGTGCCGTCGAACTCGGGGTGCTCTGCGGCGGCCTCGGTGAACGCCTGCTCCACCTCCGCGGCGAGCTCGTCGGCCTCCTCGTCCCGGCCCAGCGCCTGGCCGACCATCTCCAGCTGCTGCTGCCAGGTGGTCTGGTACGGGCCCACGCCCGCGGGCGGGCCGATCGTGGGGGCGATCTGGCTCAGCAGCTCGTAGCGGTCCTGCTCACCGGAGGAGCGGGTGTCCAGGATCAGGTCGGGCTCCAGGGCGGCGATCGCCTCGAAGCTGGGCTCGAGGGTCTCGATGAGCACCGGCGGCTCCTCGTAGCCCTGCTCGACCCAGTCGCCGAGGCCGTCGTCGCCGCCGACGGCGAGCCAGTCGCTCGCGCCGACCGGCTCCACGCCCAGGGCGAGCGCCGTCTCGGCGTCGGACCAGCCCAGCGCGACCACGCGGGTGGGCTCCTCATCCACCGTGACGTCGCCGAAGGCGGTCTCCACCGTGACGGGGAAGCCCGTCGACGACGGGCCGCCGGCCGCCTCGCTCCCGGCCGGGGCAGGCTCGTCGCCGGCGCCGCAGCCGGTGACGACGAGGGCGGTGGCCGCGAGCGCGGCGGCGCCCCGGAGGGCTGGGCGGACGAACATGGGAACTCCTCCGACGGTCAGGTAAGGGTGACCTAAGCACACGGATCCGGCAATCCGGTGCCCGGGGCCCGATCGCTACTGTCGGGGACCCCGCGGGCAGCGGGCGGGAGGGCACGAGGAGAGCGGGCATGGACGGCGTGAGCGCGGGCCACGAGGGCTGGCTGGTCGTGGTCGACCTGCAGCACGTGTTCGGCGAGGAGGACTCGCCCTGGACCGCCCCGCGGTTCGAGGAGGTCCGCCCGCGCATCCGCCGGCTGGTCGCCGCCTTCGGCGAGCGCGTCGTCTGGACCCGCTTCGTCGCCCCCGCGGAGCCGACCGGGGCGTGGAAGGAGTACTACGCGCAGTACGACTTCGCCCTGCAGCCGCCCGACGCGCACTGCTACCAGCTCGTCGAGGACCCGGGCGGCCACCCGGTCGTCGACGCCACCACGTTCGGCAAGTGGGGGCCGGAGCTGGCCGCGGTGGTCGGGGAGGGTCCGATCACCGTCGCCGGGGTCGCCACCGACTGCTGCGTCGTCTCCACCGTCCTGCCGGCCGCCGACGCCGGCGTGCACGTGCGCGTCGTCACCGACGCGTGCGCCGGGGCGGGCGACGAGGAGCACGAGCGGGCGCTGCAGGTGATGGCCGGCTACGCCCCGCTGGTCTCCTTCGCGACGACCGACGAGGTCCTGGCGGACGGGTGATCCCCGCCCCGCCCGGGAGCCGGCTCCCCGACGGCTTCGCCGTCGCGCTGGACCCGCGCACCCGCCGCCGCGACGGCGGCAGCACCCTGCTCGGCGGGTCGCCGCTGCGCCTGGTGCGGCTCGCCCCCCGCGCGGCACGGCTGCTGGCCGCCGACCGCCTGGTGGTCGCCGAGCCGGCCGGCGCCGAGCTCGCCGGGCGCCTGCTCGACGCGGGCCTGGCCCACCCGGACCTGCCCGCGGACCCCGACCCGGCCGGGGTCACCGTTGTCGTCCCCGTGAAGGACCGCCCGGAGGGGCTGGCCCGCCTGCTGGCGGCGCTGCGCGCCGACCCGGCGACCGCGGACCTGCCGGTCGTCGTCGTCGACGACGGCTCCGCGGTGCCGGTCACGGCGCCCCAGGGCGTCCGGGTGCTGCGGCACCCGGCCGCGCGGGGGCCGGCCGCCGCCCGAAACGCCGGGCTGGCGGTGGCGACGACGGAGCTCGTCGCCTTCCTCGACTCCGACTGCGTGCCGCTGCCGGGGTGGCTGGCCCGGCTCCGCCCCCACCTGGCCGACCCGCGGGTGGCCGTGGCCGGCCCGCGGATCGTGCCGCTGGCCGGCGCGGCGCGCGGCTGGACGAGCCCCTACGAGGAGGTCGCGGGCGCCCTGGACATGGGCCCGCAGCCGGCGCCGGTGCGGCCGATGTCGGCGGTCCCCTACCTGCCGAGCGCGGCGCTGCTGGTGCGCCGGGCGGCGCTGGGGGAGGGGTTCGACGAGGCGATGCGGGTCGCCGAGGACGTCGACCTGGTCTGGCGGCTGACCGCCGCGGGCTGGCGGGTGCGGTACGAGCCGGCGGCCGCCGTCGCGCACGAGCACCCGGCGCGCACCGCCGGGTGGCTGCGCCGCCGCGCCTTCTACGGCACCGGCGCCGCGCTGCTGGCCGCCCGGCACGGCCCCGCCGTCTCGCCGCTGGTGATCGCCCCGGAGACGGCGGCCACCTGGGCGCTGCTGGTGGCGGGCGGCCGGTGGGGCCGGGTGGCCGGCGTCGGGCTGCTCGGCTGGACCACCGCCCGCCTCGCCCGCCGGCTGGCCCGCCCGGGGGAACCCGTCCCGGCCGCGCTCGCCGCCGGCCTGGTGGCGCGGGGCCTGGCGGCCTCGGGGCAGGCGCTGGCCCGGTCGGTGACCCGGCACCACTGGCCGCTGGCCGCGGCGGTGGCCGTGGGCTCGCGCCGGGCCCGCCGGGGGGTGCTCGCCGTCGCCGTGGGGGATGCGCTCGTGGGCTGGTGGCCGCACCGGCGGCGGATCGGACCGGTCCGCCACGGCCTGGCCCGGCGGCTGGACGACCTCGCCTACGGCGCCGGGCTGTGGGCCGGCGCGGTGCGGGCCCGCGACCTCCGGGCCCTGCTGCCGGTGCGCCCGCCCCGCTGACGAGATGCGCGGGTGCCGGAATGCCCGGCGGTCCCGGCGCCTTGGAGGGGGTCGTACTGCGGTCCGACCAGCGTGGGTCCCGCTCAGCACCGATCGACGGGGGACCCGTGACCATCACCCAGGACCGCACCGCGCCCGCGGCGGCCGCACCGGCACCCGCACCCGCCCGCCCCGGTGCCGCGCGCACCGCGCTGACCCTGGGCGCGTTCGTCGCCCTCGGTCCGCTGACCATCGACATGTACCTGCCGGCGCTGCCGAGCATCACCGACGACCTGCTGACGACGTCGGCCACGGTGCAGCTCACGCTCACCGGCACGCTCGTCGGCCTGGCCCTCGGCCAGCTGGTCATCGGCCCGCTGTCGGACGCCTGGGGAAGGCGCCGCCCGCTGATCGCCGGGACGGCGCTGCACGTGCTGGCCTCGCTGCTGGTGCTGGTCGCCCCCACGATCGCCGTGCTCGGCGGGCTGCGCTTCCTGCAGGGCGTCGGCGCCGCCGCGGGCTCGGTCATCGCGCTGGCCGTGGTGCGCGACCTCTACGACGGCCGGGCCGCGGCGACGATGCTCTCCCGCCTGTTCCTGGTGCTCGGCGCCGCGCCGGTGCTGGCGCCCACCCTCGGCGGGGAGCTGCTGCGCTTCACCAGCTGGCGCGGCGTCTTCGCCGCCCTCGCCGCCTACGGGCTGGTGATGGTGGTCGTCGGGTGGCTGACGCTGCGCGAGACGCTGCCGCCGGAGCGGCGGAGCAGCAACGGGGTGCGCGGCACGCTGCGCATCTACCGCGGCCTGCTGCACGACCGGGTCTACGTCGGGCTGGTGCTCGTCGCCGGCCTGACCATGGCGGGCCTGTTCAGCTACGTGTCGGGGTCCTCCTTCGTCTACCAGGAGGAGTTCGGCCTCGACGAGCAGCAGTTCGGCCTGCTGTTCGGCGCCGGGGCGTTCTGGCTCATCGCGGCCACCCAGCTCAACCCCCTCCTGCTGCGCCGCTGGTCCCCGCAGCGGCTGCTCGTCGCCGGCACGGTGCTCGGCGCGCTCGCCGGGGCGGCGCTGGTCGGCCTCGCCGGCACCGGCACCGGCGGCCTCCCCGCGGTCACCGGCGCGCTGTGGGTCGTGCTGTTCGCCTGCGGTCTGGCGCTGCCCAACGCCCCCGCGCTGGCGCTCTCCCGGCACGGCGAGGCCGCCGGCAGCGCCGCCGCCCTGCTCGGCGCGGTCCAGTTCGGCGTCGGCGCCGTCGTCTCCCCGGTGGTGGGCCTGCTGGGCAACGACTCGACGGCGGTCGGCCTGGTGGTCGTCGCGGCGCTGGCGCTGGCGCTGGTCGTCCTGGGGACGGTCGTGCGGCCCTGGCAGCTGCCGACCGGCGACGGGGCGGCGGCCGCCGCGCGCTGACCCGCAGCCGCCGCTCTGGTGGAAATTGCCGGTAGCGGCCACGATGGCCGGGAGATGAGCGACTCCCCGTGGCCCGGCCGTTGACGACCGCGGTCAACCCGTGGCTGGCGCTGCCGGACGGGCCGCCGTCGGCCGCCCGCTCCCGCGGGCTGCGCGCGGCGCACGAGCGGCTCGTCACGGCCGGCGCGCTGCCCACGGGCGACGCGGTGCGGCCGGTCGTGCTCGACTCGTGGCGGCGCTCCCTGGGCAGCGGCGTCGACCCGGACGGCGGGTCGCCCCCGGTCGAGCTCCTCGACGCCGAGCTGCGGGCCTACCGCGACGCCCACCCGCTGGCCCCGGTGCTGCCGGTGATCCGCCGGCTGCTGGTCCAGGACGCCGAGGCCGACCGCATGGTCGTGGCGGTCAGCGACGCCGCCGGCCGCATGCTGTGGGTGGAGGGCGACCGCGGGCTGCGCGGGCGGGCGGCCGCGATGAACTTCGTCGAGGGCGCCCGGTGGTCCGAGGAGGTCGCCGGCACCAACGCCCCCGGTACGGCGCTGGCGGTCGACGCCGCGGTGCAGATCTACGGCAGCGAGCACTTCCGCCGCTCCGTCCAGCCGTGGAGCTGCTCGGCCGCGCCGGTGCACGACCCGGTGTCCGGGGCGCTGCTGGGCGCGATCGACGTCACCGGTGGCGACCACGTCGCCAGCCCGCACGTGCTCACCCTGGTGCGCGCGACGGTGGCCGCGGTGGAGTCGGAGCTGCGCTGGCTGCACCGGGAGCGGCTCGCGGCCGGCCCGGGCGCGGCGGGGCCGGCGCCGGTGGAGGCGCGGCTGGAGGTGCTCGGCCGCGAGCGGGCGCGGCTGACGCTGCCGGGCGGGCCGCTGGAGCTCTCGGTGCGGCACTCGGAGCTGCTGTTCCTGCTGGCCGAGGCCGCCGTCTCCGGTCACGGACGGGACGCCGCCCAGCTCGCCGCCGAGGTGCACGCCGGCGCGGCGGCCACCGTCACCGTGCGGGCCGAGCTCTCCCGGCTGCGGCGGCTGGTCGGCGGCGACCTGCTGGAGTCCCGCCCCTACCGGCTGGTCGGCCGGGTGCGCACCGACGCCGAGGAGGTGCGCCGGCTCGTCGCCCGCGGGGAGCTCGCCGCCGCCCTCGAGCGCTACGCGGGGCCGGTGCTGCCCGGGTCGCAGGCACCCGGCGTCCGGCAGGCCCGCGACCGGCTGCTCGGTCTGCTCCGGCGGGCGGTGCTCACCGCGCGCCGCCCCGACCTGCTGCTGCGCCTGGCCCAGCTGCCCGAGCTGCGGGAGGACGCCGGCGTCTGGCAGGCGCTGGGCGAGGCGCTGCCGGCCGGGTCGCCGCGCCGGGCCGCGGTCACCGCGCACCTGCACCGCCTGCGGCTGGCCGGCCGCGTCCGGTGACCCGCCCGGCGCGGGAATGCTGAGGGCGGCTCACGACTTCGCTCCTGGAGTGACCGCACCGCCCCTCGCCGACCGCCCGCCCCTGCGCACCGGCCGGCTCGTCGCCGCGGTCGTCGCCCTGGGGCTCGGCGGGTTCGCCATCGGCACCACCGAGTTCGTGACCATGGGGCTGCTGCCCGACCTGGCCGAGGGCGTGGGGATCACCATCCCCACCGCCGGTCACCTCATCTCGGCCTACGCGCTCGGGGTCGTCGTCGGGGCGCCGGTGATCGCCGCCCTGGCCACCAAGCTGCCCCGCCGGGCGGTGCTGCTCGGGCTCATGGGGGCCTTCATCGCCGGCAACGTCCTCACCGCGGTGGCGCCGGGCTACGGGTCGCTGCTGGCCTCGCGCTTCCTGGCCGGGCTGCCGCACGGGGCGTACTTCGGCGTCGCCTCGCTGGTCGCGGCGTCGCTGGTGGCGCCGCACCTGCGCGGGCGGGCGGTGAGCTCGGTGATGCTGGGCCTGGCGCTGGCCAACGTCGCCGGGGTGCCCTCGGCGACCTGGCTCGGGCAGCAGTTCGGCTGGCGCACCGCCTACTGGGCCGTCGCGGTGCTCGCGCTGCTCACCATCGCCGCGACCGCCTGGGTGGTGCCCTCCGCGCCGGGCAACCGCGAGGCCACGATGCGTACCGAGCTCGGGGCGCTTCGCCGCCCGCAGGTGCTGCTGACGCTGCTGGTCGGCGTGGTCGGCTTCGGCGGCATGTTCGCCGTCTACAGCTACATCGCGCCGCTGATCACCGAGGTCACCGGCATGTCCCGCGCCGCGATCCCGCTGGTGCTGCTGGCGTTCGGCGTCGGCGGTGTGCTCGGGACGGCCGTGGGCGGCCGGCTCGCGGACCTGGCCCTGTTCCCCTCGCTGGTCGGCGCCAACGTCGTCACCGGCGTCCTGCTCGCGCTGGTGCCGGTGGCCGCCCGCACCCCGCTCACGATCGTCCTCGCGATCTTCCTGCTCGCCGCCAGCGCCTCGACGCTCGTGGTGTGCCTGCAGCTGCGGCTGATGGAGGTCGCCGGTGAGGCGCAGATGCTGGGGGCGGCGCTGAACCACTCGGCGCTGAACGCGGCCAACGCGCTCGGCGCCTGGCTGGGCGGGCTGGTCATCGCCGCGGGCCTGGGCTACACCGCGCCCGGCTGGGTCGGGGCCGGGCTCGCCGTGCTGGGCCTGCTGGCGCTCACCGCCTCGGCGGTGCTGCGCCGCCGCGAGCTGCGCGCCGCCGCCGCGGGCGGGCTGGTCGCCCCGCACGCGGAGCCGGCCGTCGCGCGCTGACCCCGCTCAGCGGAGGAGGGCGGCCAGCTGCTCGGCGTGGTCGCGCTGGTGGCCGGGGAGGAAGTCCAGGACGTCGCCCAGCGTCAGCGCCCCGTCGGTGGCGTGCCGGCCGGTGCGCGCCCGCTCGGCCTCCGGCACGCCGCGGACCGCCGCCAGCAGCCCGGCCTGGGCCTCCTGCAGCTCGTCGAGCAGGCGGAGCGGCGGGACGGCGGCGTAGCCGGCCACGCGGTCGGCGGCGGTGGGGTCGAAGTCGGCCAGCAGCGGGTCCTCCTCGGTGCGCAGGCGCGTGATGCGGGCGGTGAACACGCGGGCGCTGTCCCGGAGGTGCCCCGCCACCTGGTGCGGGGTCCAGGCGAGCTCGGCGGCGTAGGCGGGGAAGTGGCCGGAGCCGACCAGCCGCGCGTGCTCGGCGGCCGGCAGGCGCCGGGTCGGCAGCGCGGCGGCAGGGGCGGCCGCGAGCAGCCCGGCCACCCGCCGCTGCTGGGCGGCCAGGGCGTCGCCGGGGCTGTGGGGCGGGGCGGTCGTCGGCACGCGACGACCGTCGCCGACCGCCGGGCGCGGCACCAGGGCCCGGCCTGCCAGGAAGCGCGCGGATCCGGCCTGCAACGGCCGTGCAACGTCCTCCGCGCCCGCTCCGCCGCCCGACCAGCGGGATCGGCACGAGAAGGGACGCAGGTAAGCGTGGCCTAAGTCACAGCTTTCAGGCCAGACTCCGCTCGGGCCCGCGGGCGACCGCGGGCGCAGCGACCCCTGCAACGAGGCGGAGGACTGATGACCCGGATCAACGTGCGGGTGGACGGGGCGTCCTACCAGGACGACGTCGAACCGCGGACCCTGCTCGTCCACTACCTGCGCGAGCAGCTCGGCAAGGTCGGGACCGTGGTCGGTTGCGACACCAGCAACTGCGGCGCCTGCACCGTGCACCTCGACGGCGAGGCCGTGAAGAGCTGCACCGTGCTCGCCGTCCAGGCCGACGGCGCCGAGGTGACCACCATCGAGGGCGTCTCCCGCGGCGGCGAGCTGCACCCGGTGCAGAAGGCCTTCCACGAGATGCACGGCCTCCAGTGCGGCTTCTGCACCCCCGGCATGATCATGGCCTCGATCGACCTGCTGGCGGACAACCCCGACCCCAGCGACGACGAGGTGCGCGAGGGCATCGAGGGCAACCTCTGCCGCTGCACCGGCTACCAGAACATCGTCCGGGCCGTGCAGCACGCCGCCGGCGAGATGCGCGGTGCTCCCGCGGGCGACGGGCACGTCGCCCCGGCCGCCGTCGACACCGCCGCCGCCCCGCACGTGGTGGGGCAGGCATGACCGCCGTCGAGGACCGGACCGAGGCGCCGGCCGCCGAGATCGGCAAGGCGCGGCGGCGCAAGGAGGACGCGCGGCTCATCACCGGCCGCACCACCTGGACCGACAACATGGTGCTGCCGGGGATGCTGCACCTCGCCGTCGTCCGCAGCCCGGTCGCGCACGCGAAGATCAGCTCCGTCGACGTCTCCGCGGCCGCGGACGCGCCCGGCGTCGTCGCCGTCTTCACCGGCGCCGACCTGGCCGAGGAGCAGGGCTCGCTGCCGTGCGCCTGGCCGGTGACGCCGGACATGGTCAACCCCGGCCACCCGTCGATCGCGGTGACCGAGGTCAACCACGTCGGTGAGGCGGTCGCGGTGATCGTGGCCCGCAGCAAGGCCGCGGCCCAGGACGCCGTCGAGCTGGTCGACGTCGACTACGAGCCGCTGCCGGTCGTGCTGGACATGGAGGAGGCCGTCAAGGACGGCGCCGACCTCGTCCACGACCACCTCGAGTCCAACACCAGCTACCACTTCGTGTTCGACGCCGGGGAGGCCGGCACCGGGGCGGACACCGAGCAGGCGTTCGCCGACGCCGACGTCGTGGTCAGCCGGCGGTTCGTCCAGCAGCGGCTGATCCCGGCGTTCATGGAGCCGCGCTCGGTCGTCGTCCAGCCGCAGGGCGACAACTACACGATGTGGTCGGCCACCCAGGTGCCGCACATCCTGCGGGTGATGGCGGCGATGGTCACCGGCATCCCCGAGCACAAGCTGCGGGTGGTGGCCCCCGACGTCGGCGGCGGGTTCGGCGGGAAGCTGCAGGTGAACCCGGAGGAGATCCTCTGCCTGCTGATCGCCCGCCGGCTGGGCAAGCCGGTGAAGTGGACCGAGACGCGCAGCGAGTCGCTGATGACCGCCCACCACGGCCGCGACCAGATCCAGTTCGTGGACGTCGCCGCGGACCGGGAGGGCAACGTCAAGGGGCTGCGGGTGCGGCTGCTGGCCGACATGGGGGCCTACCTGCGGCTGATCACGCCAGGCATCCCGGCGCTGGGCGCGTTCATGTTCCCCGGCATCTACAAGTTCCCGGCCTACCGCTTCGAGTGCGACGGGGTGTTCACCAACAAGGTGCCCACCGACGCCTACCGCGGCGCCGGGCGCCCGGAGGCCACCTTCGCCATCGAGCGGATCATGGACGAGCTCGCCGTCGAGCTCGGCATGGACCCGCTGGAGCTGCGGCGGAAGAACTGGATCCGCGCGGAGGAGTTCCCGTTCACCACGGTGGCAGGGCTCGCCTACGACAGCGGTGACTACGACGCCGCGACGCAGCAGGCGCTGCAGCTGCTCGGCTACGACGAGCTGCGCGCCGAGCAGCAGCGGCGGCGCGAGTCCGGTGACCCGGTGCAGCTCGGCATCGGCGTCTCCACGTTCACCGAGATGTGCGGCCTGGCCCCCTCGCGGGTGCTCGGCTCGCTCTCCTTCGGCGCCGGTGGCTGGGAGCACGCCGCGATCCGCATGCTGCCCACCGGGAAGGTGGAGGTCGTCACCGGCTCGACGCCGCACGGGCAGGGCCACGAGACGGCGTGGAGCCAGCTGGTCGCCGACGCGCTCGGGGTGCCGTTCGAGGACGTCGAGGTGCTCCACGGCGACACCGCCATCGCCTCCCGCGGCCTGGACACCTACGGGTCGCGGTCGCTGGTCGTCGGCGGCTCGGCGGTGGTCAAGGCGGCGGACAAGGTGATCGCCAAGGCCCGGAAGGTCGCCGCGCACCTGCTCGAGGCCAGCGAGGACGACCTGGAGTTCAGCGGCGGGCGGTTCTCCGTGCGGGGCACGCCCGGCGCCGGCCTCGGCATCCAGGAGATCGCCCTCGCGATCTTCGCCGCGCACGACTACCCGGAGGGGATCGAGCCCTCCATCGACGCGGAGGCGACCTTCGACCCGGAGAACTTCTCCTTCCCGCACGGGACGCACCTGTGTGCCATGGAGGTCGACACCGAGACCGGGTTCGTCAAGATCCGCAAGTACGCGTGCGTGGACGACGTCGGCACGATCGTGAACCCGCTGATCGTCGAGGGGCAGGTGCACGGCGGCCTCGCCCAGGGCATCGCGCAGGCCCTCTACGAGGAGGCGATCTACGACGCCGACGGCAACCTGACCACCGGCACCTTCGTGGACTACCTGGTGCCCTCGGCCGCGGACCTGCCGCACTTCGACACCGGCAACACGGTGCACACCGCGCCGGGGAACCCGATCGGTGCCAAGGGCGTGGGCGAGGCCGGCTGCATCGCCTCGACGCCGGCGGTCGTCAACGCCGCGCTGGACGCCGTCCGGCACCTGGGCGTCACCGACATCCGCATGCCGCTGACGCCCGAGCGCGTCTGGCGGGCCATCCACGCAGGAGGGGACGGCGGCGACCGCGCCACCGCCGGCTCCAACGCCTACGGCGGGGCGCAGACCGAGACCACCGCCGGCGTGTCGACCGAGGCCTCGTCGCTGGGAGGGGACCGATGATTCCCGCACCGTTCGAGTACGCGCGCCCGACCACGGTCGACGAGGCGCTGCAGGCGATGGCCGCCGGTGGTGAGGACGTGAAGGTCCTCGCCGGCGGGCAGTCGCTGATCCCGGTCATGCGGCTGCGGCTGGCCGCGCCGGAGACCGTCGTCGACCTGGGCCGGGTCACCGAGCTGCGGGGGGTGCGGGAGGACGGCGACGCGCTGGTCATCGGGGCGATGACCACGCACTCCGACGTCCTCGCCGACCCGCTGATCCGGCAGCACGCGCCGCTGATCGCGCAGGCCACCGAGACGGTGGCCGACCGCCAGGTGCGCCACCGGGGCACCTTCGGCGGGGCGCTGGTGCACGCCGACCCCGCCGGCGACCTGCCCGCGGTGGCGCTGGCGCTGGACGCCGAGTTCGTCATCGCCGGGCCCGAGGGGCGCCGCACGGTGCCGGCGCGGGACTTCTTCGTCGACTACCTCACGACCGCGGTCGACGAGGGCGAGCTGCTCGTCGAGGTGCGGGTCCCCAAGCTCGACGGGCAGTGGGGCATGCGGTACGAGAAGTTCAACCGCGTCGCCCAGGCGTGGTCGATCGTCGCCGTGGCCGCCGCGGTGCGCCGCGAGAACGGGCACATCACCGAGGCGCGGGTCGGGTTGACCAACATGGGGCCGACCCCGCTGAGGGCCGGTGCGGTCGAGGCGGCGCTCTCCGGGGCCGAGGCGACACCCGAGGCGATCGCCGCGGCCGCCGCGCACGCCGCCGAGGGCACCGAGCCCAGCAGCGACCTCAACGCCCAGGCCGACTACCGGCAGCACCTGGCGACCGTCCTCACGCGCCGGGCGGTGACCGCCGCCGCCGGGCTGTAGCTTGACGAGGACCCCCGTGCCTCCGGCGCGCTCGTGCCGGGGCACGGGGGCCGTTCCAGTACGTCACCAGGAGGTCATCCCGTGCAGCTGGAGAACTCGTTCACCGTGCCGGTGCCCGTCGACGAGGCGTGGCGGGTGCTGCTCGACATCGAGCGGATCGCGCCCTGCATGCCCGGCGCGGCCCTTGATTCCGTCGACGGCGACGACTTCACCGGCCGGGTGAAGGTCAAGCTCGGGCCGATCAACCTGACCTACCAGGGCAAGGCGTCGTTCATCGAGAAGGACGAGGCGGCGCACCGGGCGGTCATCGACGCCCGCGGGAAGGACCAGCGCGGCAACGGGACGGCGGCGGCGACGGTCACCGCGCAGCTGAGGGCCGAGGGCTCGGTCACGCGGGTGGACGTGCTCACCGACCTGAACATCACCGGTCGCCCGGCGCAGTTCGGCCGCGGGGTGATGACCGACGTCGGCAACAAGCTGCTCGGGCAGTTCGCCGACAAGCTCGCCGCCCAGCTCGGCGAGGGTGACGCGCAGGGCGACGCCGACCGGGCCGCCGCCGCAGCGGAGCCGGGTCCCGCGGCGAAGGCGGCGGCGACGGCGACCGGCGTGGTCGAGGAGGTCGCCGCCTCCGCCGAGCAGGCCGCCGGCGACGGCACGGCGGCCAAGAAGGCGGCGGCGACGACGAAGAAGGCCGCCGCCTCCGCCACCGACAAGGTGGCACCGGCGGAGGGGGCCGCGGCGAAGAAGGCCGCTCCCGCCAAGGCGCCGGCGAAGAAGGCCGCCGCGGCGAAGGCAGCTCCCGCCGAGGCAGCCACCGGCAAGGAGACGGCGACGACGGAGACCCCGGCCAAGGAGACCGCGGCCAAGGTCACCGCCGAGAAGGCCGCCGGTACCGGCCCGACCGACACCGCGCCCGCCGGCAAGGCGCCCAGCACGCCGCCCAACGGGAACACCGCCCCGCCCGGACGGCCCTCGACCGGTGCCCCGCTGCGCAGCGTGCCCGGCACCGGCCCGGCGGAGCGGTCGCGTCCCGCGCCGTCCGAGCCGGAGCCGATCGACCTTCTCGAGGTGGCCGGCGGGGCGGCGCTGACCCGCTACGCCGCCCCGGCGGCCGGGGTCGCAGCGCTGGTGCTGGTCATCGCCCTCGTGGTCAGGCGCCGCCGCCGCTGAGGCGGACGGGCCGATCCGTCACCCGCCCGGTCGTCGGCCCGGCTCCGCCGTGCGTCCTGATCGGAACGCGTCCTCTCGACAACCCGCCCTCGCCGGCACCCCTTCTCCGGGGGGCCGTAATTGTCATACCCCCGGCCTAGCCTGCGGTTATGTCGTCGGCGGCGGGTTTCCAGGTGGGGGTCGGGGTGTCCTTCGTGGACCCGCTGCCCTCGGAATGGGAGCTCGCCGACCCCGATCCGCAGCGGTGGGACGAGCCACTCAGCGCGTGGCTGCCCGCCCAGCGCAGCGCGGCGGAGGCGGTGGATCTGCTGGGGCAGATCGTGGCCGCCGAGGCGCGGTTGGCGGCGCTGCGGGTGGAGCTG
>NZ_SSXA01000229.1 GCF_021698975.1 Blastococcus sp. KM273128
TAGATGGCGCCCTTCACGAAGTGCGCGCCGGTGGACGGCGACCAGTAGATCGCCCCACCGGTGAACAGGCTGAAGCTGCCGCCGCGCACGTTGGTCTCGTTGCGCACCGGGAAGCCCAGCACCCCGGTCTCGTAGCCCGACTTCGCCCAGGTGTCGTAGATGGCGCCCTTCACGAAGTGCGCGCCGGTGGACGGCGACCAGTAGATCGCCCCACCGGTGAACAGGCTGAAGCTGCCGCCGCGCACGTTGGTC
>NZ_SSXA01000230.1 GCF_021698975.1 Blastococcus sp. KM273128
GATAGGTCCCTCGACAAGACCCATCCTTGCTGGTCAGGAGCACTTTTCAGTTGATCAACACCCGGTCACGCCGCTCTCCCGTGAAAGCCCCGGGCTAAGGGAAGCTGCCCGGGGCCCGACGACGGTGCGCGATGCCGCCGGTGATGCAGTGCGCCTGACGTATGTGAAGACGGCGGCCGATGGCGGCACGAGTGAGTGGTTGAAGTCGGTGGCGACGGTCAACGGTTTC
>NZ_SSXA01000231.1 GCF_021698975.1 Blastococcus sp. KM273128
GTCCAGGCGTTCACCAGCACGCCGGCGCTCATCACCAGGGCGGGGACCAGCGCGCCGTCGTACGCAGCACCGAACAGCGTCGGGAGCACCACCGGACCGGCCGCGCCCAGCAGGACGATTCCAGCGGCGGTCCGGTGGTGCTCCCGACGCTGTTCGGTGCTGCGTACGACGGCGCGCTGGTCCCCGCCCTGGTGATGAGCGCCGGCGTGCTGGTGAACGCCTGGAC
>NZ_SSXA01000232.1 GCF_021698975.1 Blastococcus sp. KM273128
GTGCGCCATCGCCAGCTCATCGGGCACGAACTCACTGGTACCGGCCGGGCCGCGCTCCCCGGCCCGCTCCCCACCGGGCAGCGGATCGGCCGGCGCGGGTCGGGCGGCGGCCAGGTCCATCACCAGCTCCACCCGCAGCGCCGCCAACCGCGCCTCGGCGGCCACGATCTGCCCCAGCAGATCCACCGCCTCCGCCGCGCTGCGCTGGGCGGGCAGCCACGC
>NZ_SSXA01000233.1 GCF_021698975.1 Blastococcus sp. KM273128
CCACACCCTTGCACCGGTACTACCACTCACCGGTAGGACTACCTTCCTGCGTCACCCCATCGCTTGCCTACTACCAGTCCGGGTCCCCAGCTAGTCCGGATCGCCCCACAAGTGGGGCTCACCGGCGTCGGTGGGTTAGCATCGCTGGGTTCAGCATGGGCGTTCCTTCGCGGGTACGGGAATATCAACCCGTTGTCCATCGACTACGCCTGTCGGCCT
>NZ_SSXA01000234.1 GCF_021698975.1 Blastococcus sp. KM273128
AGGCCGACAGGCGTAGTCGATGGACAACGGGTTGATATTCCCGTACCCGCGAAGGAACGCCCATGCTGAACCCAGCGATGCTAACCCACCGACGCCGGTTCACCCCACTTGTGGGGCGGACCGGACTAGCTGGGGACCCGGACTGGTAGTAGGCAAGCGATGGGGTGACGCAGGAAGGTAGTCCTACCGGTGAGTGGTAGTACCGGTGCAAGGGTGTGG
>NZ_SSXA01000235.1 GCF_021698975.1 Blastococcus sp. KM273128
CGCTCATCCCGTCCCCGACCGGGCGCACGGTCACATCGGCGGCCCGCTGCCGCACCTTCCGCCGCCGCTCGGCCGCGGCGGCGTCGCGGGCCAGCAGCTGGGCGCGCAGCGCCTCCCGCAGCCGGCCCAGCCCCAGCCCGGCCGCGCCGGGCAGCACCGCGGCCTCGGCGGCGGCGATCACCGCCGGATCGGTGTCCGCGCCGAACGCGG
>NZ_SSXA01000236.1 GCF_021698975.1 Blastococcus sp. KM273128
TCGCCGCCGCCGAGGCCGCGGTGCTGCCCGGCGCGGCCGGGCTGGGGCTGGGCCGGCTGCGGGAGGCGCTGCGCGCCGAGCTGCTGGCCCGCGACGCCGAGGCCGCCGAGCGGCGGCGGAAGGTGCGGCAGCGGGCCGCCGATGTGACCGTGCGCCCGGTCGGGGACGGGATGAGCGAGCTGCGCGCCCTGCTCCCGCACCCC
>NZ_SSXA01000237.1 GCF_021698975.1 Blastococcus sp. KM273128
CCACCCTTGAAAGAGTGCGTAATAGCTCACTGGTCAAGTGGTTCCGCGCCGACAATGTAGCGGGGCTCAAGCACACCGCCGAAGCCGTGGCATTCACACGTAGCCCGCCGGTCCTCTTGCAGGGCCGGCCAGGTGTGTGGATGGGTAGGGGAGCGTCGTGTGGCGGTGGAAGCGGCGGAGTGATCCAGCCGTGGACGCCACA
>NZ_SSXA01000025.1 GCF_021698975.1 Blastococcus sp. KM273128
GTCGTGGTCGTGCCCGCCCCGCTGCCCGCCCCGCTGGCCGCCCCCGACCGGCCGCGCCGGTCCGTCGTCGTCGGCCTCCGCGGTGGTTCCGACGCCGACGAGGTGCTCGGCTTCGCCTTCGCCGAGGCGGCTGCGCGCGACACCGACCTCGTGGCGGTGCACGCCTGGCAGGACGTCGTCCTCGAGGCGGCTCCCCGGTCCCCCGGCCGGCTCGCCGACCCGGCGGACGCCGAGCAGCGCGTGCTCACCGAGGCGCTGGCCGGCTGGCGGGCCGAGGAGCCGGACGTGCCGGTGCGCGAGGTCGTCGTCCTGGCCCAGGCGGCGCGCGCGCTGGAGGCCGCCGGCGCGGTCGCCGAGCTCCTCGTCATCGGGCACCGGCGACGGCGCCGGCCGGGAGCCACCACGCGGGCGGTCCTCCGGCGGGCCACCTGCCCCGTCGCCGTCGTGCCCTCCCGCGACGGGGCCGACCGGTGAGCGGCGCCCCGCTCCGGGTGCTGGTGACGGTGGGCAGCCGGCACGGCGCCACCGCGGAAATCGGTGCCGAGATCGCCCGCCGCCTGGCCGGGAACGCGGCCGGCCTGGTCGCCGTCCCGGTGCCGGTGACGCAGCGCCCCGACCCCGCCGCCTTCGACGCGGTGGTCCTGGGCAGCGCCGTGTACGCCGGCCGCTGGCTGGAGGCGGCCCGCGAGTACGCCGCCGCGCACGCGCCGGTGCTGCGCACGAAGGCGGTGTGGCTCTTCTCGAGCGGGCCGATCGGCGAGCCGCCCTTCCCCCCGGATCTCCCGCACGACGTGGACCCGCTGACCGCCCTGACCGGGGCGCGCGGCCACGCGACGTTCCCCGGTCGCCTCGACAAGGCCCACCTCACCCTCGGGGAGCGGGCGATGGTCACCGCCATGCGCGCCCCCCTCGGTGACTTCCGCGACTGGCCGGCCGTCCACGCCTGGGCGGACGGCATCGCCGCCGAGCTGGCGTCCCCCGCCGCGGTGCGGACCTGAGGGCCTCCGGCCGAGGCATCGGAGGTCGGACGGTGGGTGAGGTCCAGCTGCCCTCGGGGGCGCTCCTCGACGGGTCCCGGGCGCTCGACGACGCGGAGTGCCGGTCGCTGCTGGGCACCGTGTCCGTCGGCCGGCTCGGCCTCACGGCGGGCGCCCTGCCCGCCATCGTCCCGGTGCCCTTCGCACTGCACGGAGGTGCGGTGGTCATCCCCACGCGCACGGGATCGCCCCTGCTCCCTGCGGTGCGCGGTGCGGTCGTCGCCTTCGCCGCGGACTCCTACCGGCCGGGGGACCTCGGCGGCTGGGCGGTCAACGTGGTCGGCCCGGCACGCCTGGTCGCCGATCCCGCCGAGGCCGACGTGCTGGCGGGTTCCCGCCTGTTCCCGGAGGCGCTCACCACCGGGTGCTGCTTCCTGAGCGTCCGCATCGGCCTCCTGGCGGGCTGGCGCGTCGGCGGCGACGGGCCGCGGTGACCGCTCCGGTACCGGCGCGACCCGTGGCGTCTTCCGCCCGCCGGTGGCCGGTGGCAGGCTGGGCGCATGCCTGAGACCGGGCCGGGCATGGCTCACCCCGACGCCGTGCCGCCGGCCCGCCGCGATGGATCGACGTCCCCGGAGACCGCCCAGGCGTTGTCCGGGATGCGCCTCACGGAGCTGCTCGACGAGGTGCAGGAGCGGCTCTCCGTCGTCGCCCGCACCCAGGCGCGGGTGCAGCACCTGCTCGACGCCTTCCTCAGCGTGTCGACGGGGCTGGACCTGGACGCGACGCTGCGGAGGATCGTGGAGGCCGCGACCGGCCTGGTCGACGCCCGCTACGGCGCGCTGGGCGTCCTGGGCCGCGACGGCGGCCTGGCCTCCTTCCTCCACGTCGGCATCGACGACGCGCTCGCCGCCCGGATGGGGCACCTCCCCGAGGGCAAGGGCGTCCTCGGCGAGCTGATCACCGAGCCCCGCCCCCTGCGGATCGCCGACCTCCGGCAACACCCGTCGTCGGTGGGCTTCCCGGATCACCACCCCGAGATGCGCACCTTCCTCGGGGTCCCGGTGCTCGTCCGGGGGGAGGTCTTCGGCAACCTCTACATGACCGAGAAGTCCACCGGGGAGTTCACGGCCGAGGACGAGGCGGTGCTCACCGCGCTGGCCGGCGCCGCCGGTATCGCGATCGACAACGCCCGGCTCTTCGAGGAGGCCGAGACGCGGCGCCGCTGGACGACGGCGATCTCCGACATCCGGGAATCGCTGCTGGGCGCCGCGACACCGGAGGATGCGCTGGGCCTCGTGGCCGACCGGCTCACCGGGCTCACCGGCGCGGAGGCGACCTGGGTGCTGAGCGGCCCCGACCCGACCGACGGCCGGTACACGGTGACCAGCCAGTGCAGCGTCCTGGAGCTGGAGGACACCGTCGGCGAGCGCATCCGACCCGCGGACAGCCCCGTCCTCGGCGCGGTCGACGCCACCGGCACCGTCTCCGCCGTGGACCTCACCTCGGAGGCCTGCGCCGGGCCGGACGCGCACGTCCGCTGGGGGCCGTGCCTGGGCATCCCGCTGCACGGTTCGGAGGCGGGCCCGGCGGTGGTCGTGGTCGCCCGGCGGGTCGGCGCGCCGCCGTTCCCCGACGCGCTGCGCCCGCTGGTCGGCACCTTCGCCGACCAGGTCGTCGTCGCCCTGGACATGGCCGCCCGGCAGCGGCTCTCCCGGCGGCTGGACGTCTACGAGGACCGCGACCGCATCGCGCGGGACCTGCACGACCTGGTCATCCAGCGGGTCTTCGCCGCCGGGCTGGCCCTGCAGTCGGTGATGCCGCGCGTCGCCGACTCCGAGGCGCGCCGCCGCATCCAGGGCGTGGTCGAGCAGCTCGACGGCACGGTCCGGGACATCCGGACGACGATCTTCGACCTGCACTCGACGGACTCGCCGGAGGCCGGCCTGCGCCGGCAGGTCCTCGACGTGGTCACCGAGACCGCGGGCGACGCGCTGCGGTCCACGGTGCGGATGTCGGGGGCGGTCGACAGCCTGGTCTCCGGCGAGCTCGCCGCGGACGTGCTGGCCGTGGTGCGGGAGGCGGTCAGCAACGCGGCGCGGCACTCCGGCGGCCGGCACGTCACCGTGACGCTCGACGTCACCGACGACGTGGTGGTCGAGGTGGTGGACGACGGGCGCGGCATCGACGAGGGCGCGGCGCGCAGCGGGCTGCGCAACCTGGCCGACCGGGCGCAGCGGCGCGGTGGCGTAGCGCTGGTCACCGCGCTGCCCGACGGCGGGAGCCGGTTGCGCTGGAGCGCCCCGGTCCGCTGAGCGCCCTCGCGGTCAGCGCGGGCGGTCGCCCGATCGCGCGCCGCGCAGCTGCGTGGCGAGCACCGCGGCCTGGGTGCGGCGCTCCAGGCCCAGCTTGGCCAGCAGGTGGGACACGTAGTTCTTCACCGTCTTCTCGGCCAGGAACATCCGCTCCCCGATCTGCCGGTTGGTCATCCCTTCACCGATCAGCTCCAGCACCGTGCGCTCCTGGTCGCTGAGCCTGGCCAGCGGTCCGGCGGGTTCGGCGGCACGGCGCATCCGCTCGAGCACCGCCGTCGTGGCGGTGGGGTCGAGCAGCGACCCGCCCGCGGCGACGGTCCGGACGGCGGTGACCAGGTCCTGCCCGAGGATCTGCTTGAGCAGGTAGCCCGAGGCACCGGCCATGATCGCGTCGAAGAGCGCCTCGTCGTCGCTGTAGCTGGTCAGCATGACGACCTTGAGGTCGGGCATCCGGGAGCGCAGCTCGCGGCAGACCGTCACGCCGTCGCCGTCGGGCAACCGCACATCCAGGACGGCGACGTCGGGCCGGAGCGCCGGGACGCGGGCGAGCGCCTCCGAGGCGTTCTTCGCCTCGCCGACCACGGTGATCTCGCCGGAGCTCTCCAGGACGTCGGCGACGCCCCGGCGGACGATCTCGTGGTCGTCCACCAGGAAGACCCTGACCGGGTTGGGCTGCTCGGTGCTCACGCGACCATCCTGCGGGGTGTCCGCCCGTCCCCGGGCACGGCGGCGGGCGGCACCGGCCGATGCCCCCGTCCCGGCCACGCTAGGGACCGGCCGGCCCGGCGGCGCAGGGCCGAAGGTCCCGACCCGGGGCTACCGCGACGGGATCCGGACGGGTCAGGTCCCGCCCGGCAAGGCGCCGAGCACCCACTGGTCCAGCGCCGCATCGTCCGCCTCGCTGAGTTCGAGACCGGCCTGGTCGCACAGGTTGCGCAGGTTCTTCCGCCACGCCTCGGCCAGCTCCCAGGGCCCCAGAGTGCCGTTCCGGAGCTCGATCCCCCCGTACACGAGCCCCTGGATCACGAAGTTGACCGCGCGCCGACTCACCGGTTCACCCGTCGCAGTGGCCCGTTCCCGCACCTCCAAGCCGAGCCGGTTGAGCGGCAGCCCGTCTCGGGACGCTGCAGCGAGGTGCTCGAAGAGAGCCGCGTACTGCTCGGCCGTGAGCTGTGGCGCGTGGGTGACCCGGCACACGCGCGCCACGACGTCGTCGGAGTCGGCGTCGTCGCCCGGGACCTCGTCGTGACGGGCCGGGTCGAGCAGCCACCCGCCCGAGCTGTTGCGACGGAATTCCAGCTCCCCGAGGTGGTCCCGGATGAATCCGCCGAAGCCGTCTCTCGCCTGGCCCCAACCCGCGGCGGCGATCTGCGGAACGGCGCGCATGCCGGCGGAGGCCGCGGTCGCTCCCGCGACCGGCCCCGGCGAGGCCTCCACGAGCGCGCGGATCGCCGATGCCGCCCCGGCCAGCTGGTCGTCGGTCAGCGCGTCGGGAGCGGGGGCGGTCCGCTCGGGAACGGCGACCTTCGGCACCGGGGCCTGGAACGCCTCCAGCAGCTGCATCGGGCCCACCGTGGAGTCGCACACGGCCTCGTAGGCGGCGGCGTACGGGCCGGCTGCCACCATCAGCGTCCGCCGGTCGTGTCGGCGCAACTTGGTCATGAGCGGGCTGAAGTCCGCGTCCGCGGAGCAGATGACGAACTCGTCATACCGGGTTGCGTGGTTGAGCGCGTCCACGACGTCGAGGACGATGTGGGTGTCCGCGCTGCTCTTGCCCCGCTGCGTGAGGGACGGGCAGTCGATGACGCGGAAACCCGCCGCCACGAACTGCGCCCGGAAGCCGGCGTAGACCTGTGGGTTGAGGTAGCAGTCGCGAACGAGGAAGCGGCGCCGGAAGTCGCCTTCCTCGTCGGTGCCCTCGGCGAGCCAGCTCACCAGCCGACCGGGATCGTTGGCGAAGACCGTGGCAGCATCGGGGTCCACCTGCCGCAGACCGGAGAAGAGATTGTCGAAGTCGAGGTACAGGGCGCTGCGGTAGATCCGCTGCCTGCCGTCCCCGAGCTCGAGCATCCGTCCCCCCGTCGTCGGTGTCGCCCCGCGCCGCGGACCGCGTCACCGGACGACATGGTGCCGCCGGGCGGAGCCGGGGGCAAGGCGGCTCCGTGCCGCGGTCCCGCCATGGCGCCCACCGCCCGCGCATCCGCGGAGGCGCAGACCGAGCGGACGGAGAGAAGCCTCGCTTCCTGCCGACGTGATCGCCAGGATGCCGTGCGAGTCCCGACTTCCCGCCCGGCGGGTGAGGTCAGCCGCCGAGCACCTCGCGCACCTGCCGGTGGATCTCCAGGTCCTCCCGGGCGGTGACCACGACCGTCCGCGCCGCCGCCCCGTCGGCGCTGACGTCGGCGTCGGCGGTGGCGGCCTCGTTGCGGCCGGGATCCACTGCCAGCCCCAGGAACGGCAGGGCCCCGGCGACGGCGGCCCGCACCCGGGGTGCGTGCTCCCCCACCCCGCCGGTCATCACCAGCAGGTCCAGCCCGCCCGCGGCCGCCGTCATCGCCGCGACCTCGCGCACCAGCCGGTGCAGGTAGACGTCCAGGGCGAGTGCGCAGGCGGCGTCGCCGGCGGCCACCCCGTCCAGCACCGCGCGCAGGTCGCCGGAGGTGCCGGACAGCCCCCGGAGGCCCGCGTGGTGCTCCAGCACGTCCGAGAGCTCGGTCACCGGGACGCCGCCGTGCTCCAGCAGCCACAGCAGCAGGCCGGGATCCAGCGTGCCGGGGCGGGTGTTCATGACCAGCCCCGCCAGCGGGGTGAAGCCCATCGTCGTGTCGACCGAGACCCCGCCCCGGACGGCGGCCAGCGAGGCGCCCGCGCCCAGGTGGCAGGAGACGATCCGCAGCTCCCCGGCCGGTCGCCCGACCAGCTCCGCACCGCGCCGCACGGCCCAGGCGTGGGAGAGCCCGTGGAAGCCGTACCGGCGCAGGTGCCAGCGTTCGTTCCACTCCCGGGGCACCGCGTACGTCGCCGCGGCCGGCGGCAGGGTGGCGTGGAACGTCGTGTCGAAGCAGGCCACCGCCGGGACGCCGGGGAGCAGCTCGCCGGTGGCCCGCACACCGGCCAGTGCCCGCGGGTTGTGCAGCGGCGCGAGGTGGCTGATCGACCAGAGGTAGGGCACCAGCACGTCGTCCACCACGGCCGGGCCGGTGTGCCGCGGGCCGCCGTGGACCACGCGGTGCCCGACGGCGTCCACCGGGCCGCACCCCTCGAGGAACCCGGTCAGCGGGAACAGGTCGCCCTCGCCCCGCCAGCCCTCCACCGTCGTCGCCGCGGGCACCGTGCCGTCGTCGTCGACGACGGCGAGCTTCAGGCTGCTGGAGCCGGCGTTGACGACGAGGACCCTCACGCCTCCGGCTCTCGGAGGGGCGAGGCGCCGCCGGTGACGGGGCCGGCCCCGGCGCCCCACTGCCAGTGACGCACCTCCGGCAGGTCCTCGCCGTGGGTGCGCACGTACCGGCGGTGCTCGATCAGCGTGTTCCGCAGCCGGTCGCGGGCGTGGGCGCCCACGTCGCGCAGCCGGGGCACCCGGTCGATGACGTCGATGGCCAGGTCGAAGCGGTCGATCCGGTTCATCACGCACATGTCGAACGGGGTGGTCGTCGTCCCCTCCTCCACGTAGCCGCGCACGTGCAGGTTCTCGTGGTTGGTCCGCCGATAGGTGAGCCGGTGGATCAGCCAGGGGTAGCCGTGGTAGGCGAAGATCACCGGCTTGTCCGCCGTGAAGTAGGAGTCGAACTCGGCGTCGGACAGCCCGTGCGGGTGCTCCCGGTCGTCCTGCAGCCGCATGAGGTCGACGACGTTGACCACCCGCACCCGCAGGTCGGGGAAGAGGCCGCGGAGGATCTCCGCCGCGGCGAGCGTCTCCATGGTCGGCACGTCCCCGGCGCAGGAGAGGACGACGTCGGGCTCGGCGCCGGCGTCGGTGCTCGCCCACTGCCAGATGCCGATGCCCTTGGTGCAGTGCTCGACGGCGGCGTCCATGTCCAGGTACTGCAGCGCCGGCTGCTTGCCGGCGACCACCACGTTGACGTACTGCCGGCTGCGCAGGCAGTGGTCGGCGACCGAGAGCAGGGTGTTGGCGTCCGGCGGCAGGTACACCCGCACGACCTCGGCCTTCTTGTTCACCACGTGGTCGATGAAGCCCGGGTCCTGGTGGGAGAACCCGTTGTGGTCCTGCCGCCACACGTGCGAGGTGAGCAGGTAGTTCAGCGAGGCGATCGGCCGCCGCCACGGGATGCCGTTGGTCGTCTTCAGCCACTTGGCGTGCTGGTTGACCATCGAGTCGACGATGTGGACGAACGCCTCGTAGCAGGAGAAAAACCCGTGCCGGCCGGTGAGCAGGTACCCCTCCAGCCACCCCTGGCAGGTGTGCTCGGAGAGGATCTCCATGACCCGGCCGTCGGGCGCGAGGTGGTCGTCGTCGGGGTGGCGCTCCGCCACCCACGTGCGGTCGGTCGCCTCCAGCACCGCGCCCAGCCGGTTCGAGTTGTTCTCGTCCGGCGAGAAGACGCGGAAGGTGGACCCGTTCCGCCGCATCACATCGCGCAGGAACGTGCCGAGCACCCGGGTGGCCTCCACCGCCCCGGTCCCGGGCTCGGGGACGTCGACGGCGTAGTCGCGGAAGTCGGGCAGCCGCAGCGGCTGCAGCAGCAGCCCGCCGTTCGCGTGCGGGGTCGCGCTCATCCGCCGCTCCCCCGACGGGTGCAGGTCCCGGACGGCGGGCACCGGGGCGCCGTCGGCGTCGAACAGCTCCTCGGGGCGGTAGCTGCGCAGCCACTCCTCCAGCACCCGGCGGTGCCCGTCGTCGCCCCGTGCGTCGGCGAAGGGCACCTGGTGCGACCGCCAGGACCCCTCGACGCGGACGCCGTCGACCTCGGCCGGGCCGGTCCAGCCCTTCGGCGAGCGCAGCACGATCACCGGCCAGCGCGGGCGCTCGACGACGCCGTCCTCGCGGGCCCGCCGCCGGATCGCGGCGATCTCGTCGAGGCACCCGTCCAGCGCCGCGGCGAACTGCTGGTGCATCACCGCGGGGTCGTCGCCGGCCACCAGCCGCGGGGCGTGGCCGTAGCCGCGCAGCAGCTCCAGCAGCTCCTCGTCGCCGATGCGCGCCAGCACCGTCGGGTTGGCGATCTTGTAGCCGTTGAGGTGCAGGATCGGCAGCACCGCGCCGTCGCGGGCGGGGTCGAGGAACTTGTTGGAGTGCCAGCTGGTGGCCAGCGGGCCGGTCTCGGCCTCGCCGTCGCCGACGACCGCCGCCACGACGAGGTCGGGGTTGTCGAACGCCGCCCCGTAGGCGTGGGAGAGCACGTACCCGAGCTCCCCGCCCTCGTGGATCGAGCCCGGCGTCTCCGGCGCCACGTGGCTGGGGATGCCGCCCGGGAAGGAGAACTGGGTGAACAGCCGGCGCAGGCCCGCCTCGTCCTGCGAGACGTCCGGGTAGACCTCGCTGTAGGTGCCCTCGAGCCACGCCGCCGCGACCGGGCCGGGGCCGCCGTGACCCGGCCCCATCAGGTACATCATCGAGAGGTCGCGCGCCCGGATCGCCCGGTTGAGGTGGGCGTACACGAAGTTCAGGCCCGGGGTGGTGCCCCAGTGGCCGAGCAGCCGCGGCTTGACGTGCTCCGGGCGCAGCGGCTCGCGCAGCAGTGGGTTGCCCATCAGGTAGATCTGGCCCACGGAGAGGTAGTTGGCCGCCCGCCACCAGGCGTCCAGGGCGTGCAGTTCGTCGTCGGTCAGGGGTCCTGTCCGGCCCGCACCGGGCCGCTCGTCCACCGAGATCGCCACCCGTCGCACGCTAACGGCCCGGCGGGGCCGGGGCGAGGGCCCGGCGGCTCCCGGCCCGGTCGGGGATCATCGGACCTCCCGGCAGGTCACCCGGCCGCCGGCCCCGAGCAGATCGCGAGCCAGCATGCCCGAGACGTCGACCGCCGCCCCCGCCGAGCCGGGGACCAACTGGGCGGGCAACGTCGCCTACCGGGCCGCGCGGCTGCACCGCCCGGCCGGCCTCGCCGAGCTCCAGGCGGTCGTGGCCGGCCGCGAGCGGGTCAAGGCCCTGGGCTCCCGGCACTGCTTCAACGACATCGCCGACACCCCGGCCGACCTGGTGTCCCTCGACCGGCTGCCCGGCGAGGTCGAGCTCGAGCCCGACCCCGACGGCCTCGGTGGCACCGCCTGGGTCCCCGGCGGGGCCCGCTACAGCGAGGTGGTCCCCCGGCTGGCCGCGCGCGGCTCCGCCCTGCACAACCTCGCCTCACTGCCGCACATCACCGTCGCGGGCGCCACGGCCACCGGCACCCACGGCTCGGGCAACCGGAACGGCTCGCTCAGCACCGCCGTCGTCGGCCTGGAGCTGGTCCGCTCCGACGGGGAGCTGGTGCGGCTGTCCCCCGCGGACCCCGGCTTCGCCGGCGCCGTCGTCCACCTCGGCGCGCTCGGCGTCGTCACCCGGGTCGCCCTGCGGTACCAGCCGGCCTTCCAGGTGCGCACCGACGTCTTCGTCGGCCTCACCTGGGAGCGGCTGTTCGCCGACCTCGACGCCGTCGCCGACGCCGCCTACAGCGTCAGCGTGTTCACCGACTGGCGCGAGGTGACGCAGGTGTGGGTCAAGGCCCGCACGGACGAGCACGACGTCGTGCCGGAGGAGTTCTTCGGGGCCCGCGCCGCGACCGAGCCGACCCACATGCTGCCGGGCACCCCTGTCGAGAACCTCACCGACCAGCTGGGGCTGCCCGGCGAGTGGCACGAGCGGCTGCCGCACTTCCGCGCCGAGTTCACCCCGAGCAGCGGCGAGGAGCTGCAGACCGAGTACTTCGTCCCGCGGCGGCACGGGCGGGCAGCGTGCGAGGCGCTGCGCGCGCTGGCGCACCGGATCACCCCGCTGCTGCAGGTGAGCGAGCTGCGCACCGTGGCGGCCGACGACCTGTGGCTGAGCCCCGCGTACGGCGACGACGTGCTGGCGCTGCACTTCACCTGGCGCCCCGAGGAGGAGCGGGTGCGCGCGCTGCTGCCCGCGATCGAGGCCGCGCTGCGCCCGTACGGCGCCCGCCCCCACTGGGGCAAGCTCTTCACGACCGGCGCCGACGAGCTCGCCGCCCTCTACCCGCGGATGGCGGAGTTCCGCGAGCTCGTCCGCCGCTTCGACCCCCGGGGGGCCTTCCGCAACGACTACCTGGACCGGACCGTGGCCGCGTTCGACTGAACCGGCCGCGTCAGCCGGCGGCCCGCGCGACTCCGAGGTGGTGGGTGGCCGCCTCGGCGAGGGAGCCGGCGTCGACGGCCACCGTCAGCACGGTGGCGCCCTCCGCGGCGAAGCCGGCCGCCTCCTCCCCGCTGCGCGCGTGCACCCCGACCGGCACCCCGGCCGCCCGCGCCCGGGCGATGATCGAGGAGAGCACCCCGCGGAGCTCCTCCCGCTGCCCCGCGCCGGTCAGCTCGAGCGAGAGCGCGAGGTCGGCCGGGCCGACGTAGATCCCGTCCAGCCCCGGCACCTCGAGGACGGCGTCGAGGTCGGCGAGCATCGACGCCGCCTCCACCATCACCAGCACCAGCGGCTCGTCGGCCCCGCCGGAGAGCCGGCCGATCGACCGCCCACCGGCGGGGGCGTACCGGCAGGCGGCGACGATCTCGCGGGCGTGCCCGGCGTCGCGGACGTTGGGCACGATCACGCCCCGGGCGCCGAGGTCGAGCGGCCGCCCGAGGTCGGGGAACAGCGAGCTGCGGGTGCGCACCAGCGGCACGGAACCCGCCGCCGTGATCGCCGCGCAGGTGCCCGGGAGGTCGGCCTCGGCGGTGGCACCGTGCTGCAGGTCGACGACGACGTAGTCGGCGCCGGTCCGGGCGAGCACCTCAGCGGTCACCGCCCCGGGCAGCAGGCTCCACAGCCCGTGGCAGGGCCGGCCCGCCGACCACCGCTGCCGCAGCTCCGCCTCGTCGGCCATCCGGTGCCTCCTCCGTCGTCGTCCCTGGACCGGTCCGATCCTGCGCGAGCGGCCTCCCGCGCGCGACCGACGGCCCGGGTTCAGGCGGCGGGGACCTCCACCTGCGCGGCCTCGATGCGGCCGGCGCGCGGCCCCGGGCGCCAGCTCGGCGCGGTGCAGACGAACAGCGTCCGGCCGTCGTCCCCGCCGAGCGCGCAGGCGTAGGAGAGCGATCCGCTGCCGACCGCGACCCGGGCGGTCACCTCGCCGCCGTCGCGGACGCGGAGCACCTCAGGCGTGCGCGCCGTCGCCACCCACACCTGCCCCTCGGCGTCCAGGCAGATGCCGTCGGGCGCGACGCCGGGCAGCTCGGCGAAGACCCGGCGTCCGGAGAGCGACCCGTCCGCCGCGACGTCGAAGGCGGTGAGCCGCGCCCCGTAGGTCTCGGCCACGACCAGCGTGCGGCCGTCGGGGCCGAGCACCATGCCGTTGGGGAAGACGACGTCCGGCGCGGCCACGGAGACCGAGCCGTCGGGGTCGACCCGCACCAGGTCGGTCGCCACCGGCTCGGCGCCGGACTCCAGGTCGAAGCCGAAGCTGCTGACGTAGGCCCTCCCCGCGGTGTCGACCACCAGGTCGTTGGCGCGGAACCGGGTGGCGGCCGAGAGGTCGGCGTGCACCCGCGTGCCGCGCTCGCCCACCCGCAGCAGGGCGCGCCGCACCATCGAGACGACCAGCAGGTCGCCGTCCGGCAGCCAGCCCAGCCCCGAGGGGCTGTCGTCCAGCTCCAGCACCACCTCGGGGCCGCCCGCGGCCGGCATCCGGCGCACCACGCGGTCGTGGAAGTCCGAGAACCACAGCCGGCCCCCGTGCCAGCGCGGGGCCTCCGGGAAGCCCAGGTCGTCGGCGAGCACCGTCGTCGTCGGGTCGGTCACCCGGCGGACCGTAGCGCGCCGGCCGGGCGTCAGGCGGGCGGCACCTCGGCGCCGCGCGGCAGCCGGCCCATCAGGAAGAACTCCGGGTTCGGCGTGATCGCCGCGAAGTGCGCCAGCCGGTTGGAGAGCGCGAAGAACGAGGTGATCATGCCGACGTCCCACACGTCGTCCTCGGTGAGCCCGTGCTCGGTCAGCGACGCCAGGTCCTCGGCGGTGACCGAGGCCGGCTCGGCGGACAGCCGCGTGGCCACCGCCAGGACCGCGTGCATGCGCGGCGACAGCGGGGCCTTGCGCCAGTCGACGGCGACGTGGTCGGCGATGTGCGGGTCCTTCGTGCGGATGCGGGCGACCGCGCCGTGCGCGACGACGCAGTACAGGCAGTCGTTGCCGGCGCTGGTGGCGACGACGATCAGCTCCCGGTCGGCCTTGGACAGCCCCGGGGTGTCCTTGTCCATGAGCGCGTCGTGCATCGCGAAGAAGGCCCGCGCCTCGTCCGGCCGCCAGGCCAGCGCGGCGAAGACGTTGGGCAGGAAGCCCGACTTCTCCTGGACCTCCGCGTAGCGCTGGGCCAGGTCGGGGGGCAGCTCGTCGGCGGGCCGGAGGGGGAAGCGGCTGATCGGCGTCTCGGTCACCGGCCCACCCTGGCAGCGCGCGGCCCCGCCGTCACCCCGCGGAGGTCACGGCGGCGACCACCGCCGGGTAGGCATCCTCGGCGGCCGCCCGGAGCTCGGCGTCGGTGCGGTCCTGCACCGGGTGCGGGACGAGCACGCACGGCGCCGGGAACCCCAGCGCGGCGCCCTGCGCCCGGGCGGCCTCGGCGAAGGCCTCGCTGGCGAGGAACACCCCGACGACGCCGCGGCGCTCGAGGTCGGCGATGTCGTGCACACTGCACGACGTGCAGGAGCCCTAATCGGCCAGCGCCTCGATGACCACCTCGCACTGCTCGGCGATCTCGTGCCGCAGGTCCACCGGCGCGGTGCGGGCGAAGGTCGGCTTGCGGTAGCGGCGCACGACCGCGCCGTCGGCGGCGAGCAGCTCGGCCAGCCGGTCCAGGACGACGTCGCCGCGGGCCTTGCTGATGTCGAGCAGCCCGACGCTCCGGCCGCGCAGCGAGGCCGGGCGGGGCAGCGGCTCCCGGGCGGCCGCCTGCCGCTCGCCGGTCGGGTCCAGGACGGTCCTCATGCGCGCACCTCTCTCGTCACCGGGGCGCTCCCGGTCTCTCCGGCCACCCAGCCGCCCACGATCGCGCTGAACAGCCCGGCGTCGCCACCGGCGTGCGCGACCAGCAGACCGCCGGGCCGGAACTTGGGCAGCCGGGCCCCCGCCAGCCCGGCGGGCACCCCCTCGGCCATGCCGCCGACCCCACGCACCAGCTCCTCGCCGGGCAGGGTCAGCAGCTCCTCGAGCTCGGCCAGCAGGCGGGCGCGGTCCCAGCCGGCCTCGCGGAACACCCGGCCGTGCTCGGGCGAGACCACGAGCAGCGCGTCGAAGGCCATCGGCAGCTTGGGGTGGGCGTTGACCCGCAGGCAGGCGGCGAAGGTCCGCGCCAGCGACGCCGGGTCGCGGCTGAGCTGGTCGACCACCGGCTGCACGCCCGACCCCGCGAACACCGTCACCGCGTCGCCGGGCACCCCGCGGTCGGCGGCCAGCGGCGCGAACGGGCTGCCCTGCTCGCGCTCGGCGAAGCAGAAGGTGAACTTGCCGGGGTTGCCCAGGGTGGCCCGGTCCACCTCGCCGGGGCGCCCGCCGCCGACGTTGCGCACCACCAGCTGCAGCGCCCGGCCGATCGTTGCGTTGGCGCGGTTGCCCTGCCCCAGGGCGTTGACCCCGCTGTTCATGCCGATCCGGGCTGCCACCGGCCCGTTGACCACCACCACGGGCCCGGCGAAGTACGTGGTCGCGAGCAACCCGTGCAGGGCGAACTCCTCGGCGGTGGCGGCCTCCAGCGCAGCCAGCACCACCGGGAGGTGCTCGGGCAGGCAGCCGGCCATGACCGCGTTGACCGCGACCTTCTCGACCGTGCACTCGACCAGGTCGGGCGGGACGACGGCCACCACCTCGGCCGGGGCGCGGGTCGTGCCGCGCAGCATCCGCAGCACCCGCTCCGGCGTCGGCGGCACGACCGGCAGGCCGTCGGTCCAGCCGCGGTCGAACAGCGCCTCGTGCTCGTCCTCGAGCTCGGCGAGCTCCACCCGCCGGCTCGCCAGCCCGCTGCCGCCGTACCGCGCCTCCAGCGCGTCGACGCGGAACGGGTCCACCGACAGCGAGCCGCAGCCCGGCCGGTGCTCGGGCAGCCCCTCGCCGACGTCGGGGACCCCGGTCAGCTCCGCCCACTGCTCCCGGCTCCACCCGACCACCCGGGCGGTCTCGGCGCCGTCGACCACCCGCAGCAGCGTCGGCACGGTCTCCACGCCCAGCCGGTAGGAGAGCTCCAGGTCGGTGTCGTCGCCCTCGAACCACCCGGCGTCGTCCTGGCACCAGACGGCGGCACCGAGCCGCCGCAGCACCGGCTCGACGAGCACGCAGGTGGGGCAGTCGCGCTTGACCACGGCCACGAGACCGTCCGGGAGCCGCACGCAGGCGAACCTACCGAGGGGCCGCCGCCCCGGCGAGGGGGCGCCGCCGTCAGCCGGCCCGGGGGCCGAACCGCATGAGGCGGACGGCCTCCGGCAGCGCGGCGAGCGCCGCGAGCAGGTCCCCGGGCAGCGGCTCGCTGACGTCGGTGACCGCGTACCCGTACTCGCCGCGCGTGGCCAGCACCTGGGCGTCCACGTTGAGCCCGTGCTCGCCGACGAGGGCGTCGATCCGCGCCAGGACGCCCGGCACGTTGCGGTGCAGCAGCGCGAAGCGGTCGGTCGAGGAGCCGTGCAGGACGACGGTGGGCAGGTTGACGCTCAGCGTCGTCGTCCCCGTGCCGGTGTAGTCGGCGAGCTTGCCGGCCACGAACCGCCCGATGTCGTGCTGCGCCTCCTGGGTCGAGCCGCCGATGTGCGGGGTGAGGATGACGTTGGGCAGGCCGCGCAGCACCGAGGTGAACTCGTCGCCCTGCTCCCGGGGCTCGTGCGGGAAGACGTCGACCGCCGCCCCGGCGATGTGGCCGCTGAGGATGTTGTCGCGCAGCGCCTCGTGGTCCAGGACGAAGCCGCGGGAGAGGTTGAGGAACAGGCTGCGCGGGCGCATCCGGGCGAACTGCTCGGCGCCGAACAGGCCGGCGTTGCCCGCCCGCCCGTCCACGTGCAGCGTGACGGTCTCCGCCCGCTCGAGCAGCTCCTCCAGGCTGTCGCAGCGCTGGGCGTTGCCGAGTGCCAGCTTGTCCTCGAGGTCGTAGAAGAGCACCCGCATGCCCAGCGCCTCGGCGAGCACCGACAGCTGGCTGCCGATGTTCCCGTAGCCGATGATGCCCAGCGTCCGCCCGCGGATCTCGTGGCTGCCGGCGGCCGACTTGTCCCAGATGCCGGCGTGCAGCGAGCGGTCGCGGTCGACCAGCCGCCGGGCCAGGATGATGATGTCGGCGATCGCCATCTCCACCACGCTGCGGGTGTTGGAGAACGGCGCGTTGAACACCGCGACGCCCGCCGCCGCGGCCGCCGCGAGGTCGATCTGATTGGTGCCGATGCAGAAGGCGCCCACCGCCTGCAGCCCGGGGCGGCTGCGCAGCACCTCCGCGGTCACCTGGGTCTTCGACCGGATGCCGAGCAGGTCCACCCCGTCGAGCGCGGCGACGAGGTCCGCCTCGTCCAGCGCCCCGCGCCGGGACTCGACCTCGTAGCCGGCGGCACCGAGGATCTCGGTCGCGACCGGGTCGATGTTCTCCAGCAGCAGCGCTCTGGGCACGTCCAGGACCTCCTCGACCGTGGGGCGCCGGCCGGTGCACCGGCGTGTCGCCGGGCGTGCGCGACGCCGACCAGTATCCCGGCGGCGCCGCGGCGTCCTGCGACGGGCTCCCCCCGGGGGCGCGGCTGCGCCGGGAGCGCGGCGCTGGTCTACTTCCCGGGCGGCCGCAGCGGGCGGTCCGGAGGGAGGCGGTGCGACGTGTGGGCCCACCGGCTGAGCGGACCGTTCGCGTTCGAGCGGGTGGAGGTGGCCACCCCACGCGCGGAGGACCTGGCCGCCGGCCAGGTGCTGCTCGCCACGCGGGCGGGTGGCATCTGCGGCAGCGACCTGCCCTTCTTCAAGGGCGCCCCGTTCCTGCACGCCCCGAACCCGGCGGACCGGGCGGCGACGCCGGCACCCGGCTTCCCCCTCCACGAGGTGGTCGGCGAGGTGGTCGCCAGCCGGCACCCGGCCCACTCCCCCGGCGACCTGGTCGTCGGCTGGGCGGCCGCCTTCGACGGGATCGCCGAGCTGGTGGTCACCGACGGCGAGGGGCTGGCCGGCTACGACACCGCGCTGCCGCCCACCACGGCCGTCATGCTGCAGCCGCTCGCGTGCGTCCTCTACGCCGTCGAGCAGCTGGGCGACGTGCGCGGCAAGGCGGTCGGCGTCGTCGGGCAGGGACCGATCGGGCTGCTCTTCAGCCACGTGCTCAAGCAGCGCGGCGCCCGCCACGTCACCGGGGTCGACCGGGTCGACCGCAGCGCGGCGGCCGGCGTCTTCGGGGTGGACGAGACCGTCACCGCGAGCGCGAGCCGCTGGGCCGCGACCCTGCCGGAGGCCGACCGGCCGTCCGTCGTCGTCGAGGCGGTCGGCCACCAGGTGACGACGCTGCAGGACTGCCTGACCGCCGTCGCGCCCGGGGGCGAGATCCTCTACTTCGGCATCCCCGACGACCCGGTCTACCCGCTGGACATGATCACGTTCCTGCGGAAGAACCTGACGCTGCGCGCCGGGGTCACCCTCGAACGGGCCCGCGTGCTGCGCGACGCGGGCGCCTACCTCGCCGAGCACCCGGCGCTGCGCGACGTCTACGTCAGCGACGTCCACCCCGTCGACGACGTCACCGCCGCCTACGCCGCCGCGATCCAGCCGCGGGCCGGCCAGTACAAGGTCGTGCTCGACACGGCGTGACCGCGGGCAGCCGGTCAGCCGTCCGCGCGCGGCTCCCCCGGCTCGCGGTGCGACCGTCCGGCCAGCCACCGCTGCCACTCCGCGCGCTCACCCGTTCCCGGCGCGGCGGAGAGCGCGATCACCGCGACCACCGCCAGGACCGCCGCCAGCAGGACGACGATCGCCACGACCTCCCACTGGAACAGCGGGGGGACGGTCAGGTTGCCGGGGACCGGCGCGGGGCTGGGCGGTGCCATGGGGCACGGTGTGCCCCCGCCGAACGGCCCGGGAACCCCCGTCGCGGCCACCTCACCCGAGCGGGCGACGTCACGCAGCGCGACGGCGCCCGGGGCCCCCGACCAGACCGGGTGGGCACCCCACCCGGGCGGGTGAGCCGGTCCCGCGCCGGCGGGCGGACCCATGCCCGACCGACCTAGCGTCGGCCCGATGCGAGCCGGACACGCACGGGAGGAGGCAGCCGGATGAGCACCGCGACCCAGCTCGAGGGCGCTGCCGAGGTCACCGACGGCGCCCCGCGCCCGAACGTCTCCGGCGACCTGCCGACGCTGTTCCGGGCGGCACCGATGTTCCGGCGGGTGCTGGCCGGCTACGACCGCTTCCAGGTCGACACCTACGTCCAGTGGGCGGAGGACGAGCTGGCGACGGCGGAGCGCGAGCGCGAGCACCTGCTGGACCGCTGCCTGAAGACGCGGACCGCCCTGGACGAGGCGCACCGGATGCTGGACCACTCCGCCGGCGGCGGGGAGCTGCTGCGGCTGTCCGAGCGGATCGGCTCGATGCTCGCCGCCGCGGCCGACCAGGCGCAGGGCATGACCGCCGAGGCGGAGCAGCTCCGCGCGGCAGCCCGCGCCGAGGCCGCCGAGCTGCGGGCCGGCGCCGCCGAGGAGCTGGCCCGCGCCCGGGCCGGTGCCCGCGAGACCGCCGCCGCCGCCAGCGCCCGGGCCGAGACGCTGCTCACCGTCGTCGGGCGGACCCTGGACGCCGCCGAGCAGATCCGCGCCGACGCGGTCGCCGAGGCCGGGCGCCGCGAGGCCGCGGCGCGGGAGGTCGAGCGGCGCGCGGCCGAGCGGGCGGCCCGGCTGGCCGAGGAGGCCGCCGCCGAGGTGGCCCGCGGCCGGCTGCAGGGCCGCGCGGACGTCCTGCGCATGCTCGAGGCCGGCCGGGAGGAGCGGCGACGTGCGGACGACGAGGCCGCGGCGCACCGCGACCGCCTCGACGTCCGGGCCGCCGACCGGCGGGCGGCGCTGCTCGCGGAGGTCGCCGAGCTGGAGCACCGCCGGGCCGAGCTCGCCGCGGAGGTCGAGCGGATGGCCGGCACCGTCCCGCACCGGACCGACGGCCCGCCGGCCACCGGCCGGCTGCGCGACCGCCTCCGGCGCGTCCGGTCCCCGCGGGCGGGCACCGCCTAGCCTCGAGGCGTGGCCTTCACCGTCCCGGACGCGCACCTGCTGGCGCTGGCCGCGCACGAGGGCCAGGTGGACCGGGACGGCCACGACCACTACCTCGCCGTCCTGCGGCCGCTCGCCGAGATGCTGCGCCCGCACGGCCCCGAGGCGGAGATGGCGGGGGTGCTGCGGGACGTGCTCGCGCTCACCCGCGACCACCGCGATCCCGCCCGGCGGTACGACGTCGACCGGTTGCGCTCCCTGGGGGTGCCGGAGGTGGTCGTGACCGCCGTCGACGCGGTGACGCCGCGGCCCGGCGAGCCCTACATGGGCGGCTCGGTCCGCCGCGCCGCCGCCGACCCCCTCGGCCGGCTGGTCATGCTCGTCGGCAACGCGCTCGACCTCGCCGCCAGCGAGGCGCTGGCCGGCACCGACCCGGACAAGGCGCGCACCCTGCGGGAGGGGCGGTACCGGCCCGCCCGGCGGATCCTGCTCGCCGCCGAGGCCGCCGACCGCCTGCACGGCCGGCGCATCCTCGTCTGAGCCCCGCGCCGCCTCAGCCGGCGGGCTGGTCGCCGTCGGGCCGGAAGGTGGCCAGGGCGGTGGCGAGCATCGCGTAGTAGCCGACCAGCCAGACCAGCGTCGCCAGCGCCTCGACGTCCAGCGCGTCCACCGCCCGCGCGTAGCCCTCGTCGTCCAGCTCGCCGTCGTCGAGCAGCTGCCACGTCGTCGCGACGACGACCTCCTCGACCGGCTCGAGCCCGCCGGGGAGCCGGCCGTCCAGGAGGGCCTGCAGCTGCTGGGCCGTGACGCCCGCCGCGCGGGCGGCCTGCTCGTGGGCCAACCACTCGAAGTGCGACCGGCGCCGGGCGGCGACGGCGAGGATCGCCAGCTCGCGCGACCGCGGGCCCAGCAGCTGCTCCCCGCGCAGCGCCGCGCCCACCGCCTGCACCGCCGAGCCGATGCCGGGCGCCAGCAGCATGGCGGCGAACGGCCCCAGCAGCCGGCCGGCGTCGTCGGTGATCGGCACGACCGCTGCCTGCGCCTGCCGGGGGCCCTGCGTGATCTCGGCGTGCAGCCGGGCGCGCCCGCCGTCGAGCTCGGCGGGGCGCAGCAGCGGGATGCGGGCCGGCCCGCGGGGCGCGGGCCGGCCGGTCAGGTCCTGGGACACGGGGCGCCTTCCTGTCGCAGCACGGGAGGGCCTGAGGGTAGGGGCTGCGGCTACGCGGCGGGACGCAGCATGGCGGTCACCTCCGGCCGGGCCGCGTGCCGGCCGGCGGCGAGGAACGACCGCGAGACCACGTCGTCGAGCCGTGCGCGCGACATCATGTCGTTGCCCATCACCTCCTGCTCCTCCGGGCCGGGGGTGAAGACGACGGTGCGCACCCCCTCGGCCTCCAGCGCCCGCACCTCCCGGCGCAGCAGCCGGTCGGCGTACCGGCGCGCTGCGGGGAAGACGCCGGGGCGCCAGCCCGTGGGCCCGCTCATCGGGGCGACGACGACCACGACGTCGAGCCCCTGCCCGCGCAGGAGCGCGGCGTTGGTGGGCGAGTGGGCGCCCCCGTCGACGTACGCGTGCCGGCCGATGGGCACCGGCGCGAAGTACCCCGGTACCGCGCAGGAGGCGCCGATCGCCCGGTGCAGGGGCGCCGGCGGCGCACCCGGCCGCCCGAACACGACCCGGCGGCCGTCCCCGCGGCGGACGGCGGTGATCCACAGGTCACGCGCGGGCCAGTCCGGGCCCTCCAGTTCCCCCAGTGCCGACAGCTGCTCGAGGACGTCGTGCCGGCCGGGCGCCATGAGCGCCATGCCGGCGGCCAGCGGGCGGAAGAGCAGGGGGCGGGTGAGGGCCCGCCGCACCATCTGCGGACCGGGCGGCCGCAGCGGGCGGCGCAGCAGCTCCCACGGCCGGAAGGGGGCGAGTTCCGGCAGCGGTGTCTCGGTGATCTGCCGCAGCACCTCGGCGTCAGCGGACAGCGGCGCCCTGACCGTCCAGGCGGCGAGGTCCTCGGGTGAGACGCCTAACCGCAGCAGCGCGCCGGTGATCGAGCCGGCCGAGGTGCCGACGACCACGTCGGCGGACCGGGCGTCGAAGCCGACGTCGTGTTGCAGGACGGCCAGGACGCCGGAGTGGTACGCCTGCCCGACCACCCCACCGCCGCCCAGCACCAGGCCGACCCGGGTCACGGTCCGAGCCTGCCACGGCTCCACCGGGCGGGCAGGTCGTGACCGGCGCGCAGGGAGCGGCGGCGGAGCCGGCCGCGGCGGGCGCCCGGGTGCCGCAGCGCCGCGCGTCGCCGGGGATCAGTGCAGGGCGGGGTCGGCCGGGCCGGTGGCCCACCGCCGGAAGCGGACGACCAGGCCGGCCCGGGTGGGGGCGCAGCAGTACGGCCCGGCGTCGACCGGCACGTCCTCCGGGAAGGGGCAGAGCCGCACCAGCCGGAAGGGCTCGTCGTCGACCCGGGCGCGGACGGTCACCGCGTCCCCGGCCCGGCTCGCCCGCACGGTCACCCGGCGCCCAGCCCAGCCGGGCACCGGGGCCACCGACCAGTCCGAGCGCCCCAGCGTGACCACGGCCCCGACCTGGGGGGCGCCGTCGGAGAACTCGACCCCCGCCTTGACCCAGGTCTCCGGACCGCCCCGCAGCACCAGCCCGGCCTGGTCGAACTGCCCGTCCCAGCCGAGGTCGAAGGTCACCTCCACCGCGCAGGGGGCCAGCAGCGGCGCCAGCAGCGCGTGGGCGTCGTCGTGGACGAACCCGTAGGAGGTGTGCCGCCACGCGTCGCTGCCCTCGACGGCGGTGACCAGCAGGTCGGGGCCGTCCTCCCGCGCCTCGGCCGGCGGGGCGGTCCAGGTCCCGGCGCTCCACGGCACGCGGCGCAGCCCGTCGTCGGCCATGACCGGGACGGTAGCCGCGCCGGCTACTCGAAGTACCGCCGCGGGGTGTCCACCAGCATCTGCCGGATCTGCTCCTCGGTCATCCCGCGCTCGCGCAGCATCGGCAGCACGTCCTTGCTGATGTGCGTGTAGTTCCAGTTCGGCGCGATCTGCCGCTTGGCCTCCTGGGCGTGGGCGCCCGGGAAGTAGTCGATGTAGCAGCTGGCGTCGTGCGCGAGCACCATCCGGTCGGCGTAGCCGCGCTCGGCCAAGGCCACGATGGTGTCGACCCGAGAGGACGTCGGGTTGTAGATGTCCAGGCCGAAGCGGTCCATGCCGAGCAGGCAGCCGGCCTCGGCGAGCTCGCTGAGGTAGTCGAGGTCGTTGCTGTCGCCGGCGTGGCCGATGACGACCTTCGTCAGGTCGACGCCCTCCTCGCCGAACACCTGCACCGCCAGCCGGCCGGCGCCGGTGTGCGACGAGGTGTGCACGGTGATCGGCGCCCCGGTCTCCCGGTGGGTCGCGGCGACGGCCCGCACGGTGCGCTCGACGCCGGGAGTGAGCCCCTTCGCCTCGATGACGCACTTGAGGAAGGCCGCCTTCACCCCGGTGCCGGCGATGCCGTCGCGGATGTCGCCGGTGAAGTCGTCGACCATCGGGTCGCGCGGCAGGTCCAGCAGCAGGCCGGGGCCGCGGTGCTCGTACTGGTGCGGGATCTCGTCGTAGGTGTAGAGGCCGGTGGCGACGACGATGTTGATGTCGGTCTGCTCGGCGACCCGCTGGACCCGCGGGATGTAGCGGCCCAGGCCCCAGACCGTCGGGTCGACGATGGTGTCGATGCCGAGCGCCTTGAGCTCGTCGAGCTGCTGCACGGCGTCGGCGACCCGCTCGTCCTCGTCCCACCAGTCGCCCGTGCCGTAGTTCTGCACGTGCTCGGTGGAGAGCACGAAGACGTGCTCGTGCATGAGCGTCGCGCCGAGGTCGGCGGTGTCGATCGGGCCACGGACGGTCTCGACGGTGGGCACTGCGGGGCCTCCAGAAGTGGTTGTGTTCCGGTCGGTCGGCCGCCCTTCAGGGTCCCGCGCCGAGCCTGCGAGGCGTGGGGTGAAGGGTGGTCCTTTCTCAGGAAACGGGCTGCCAGTCGGTCTGCTCGCGCAGCGGCGGCTTGAGCACCTTGCCGCCGGGGTTGCGCGGCAGGGGGTCGGTGCGCACCGCGACGAACTGCGGCACCTTGAAGTCGGCCAGCCGGTCGCGGGCGAAGGCGAGCAGGTCGGCCTCGTCCAGGTCGTGGCCGGGCAGCGGGACGACGACGGCGCCGACCTTCTCCCCCATCATCGGGTCGGGCACGCCGACGACCGCGACCTCGCCGACGGCGGGGTGGGCGGCCAGGGCGTTCTCCACCTCGACGCAGTACACGTTCTCGCCGCCGCGGTTGATCATGTCTTTCTTGCGGTCGACGACGTGGACCAGGCCCTCGTCGTCGATGCGGGCGAGGTCCCCGCTGTGCAGCCAGCCGTCGACGAAGGTCTCCGCCGCCTGCTCGGGCTTGCGCCAGTAGCCGGCCACCACGTTCGGGCCGCGGATGAGAAGCTCCCCCACGCCGGTGGCGGGGTCGGGATCCTCCACCCGCAGGTCGACGACGGGCGCGGCGAACCCGACGGAGTCGGCGTGCTCCGCGGCGTACTCGTCGGGCAGGTAGGTCGACACCGAGGAGGTCTCGGTCAGCCCGAAGCCGTTGCCCACCCGGGCGGTCGGGAAGGCTGCCTTGATGCGGTGCACCAGGTCCGGGGCGATCGGCGCACCGCCGTAGCTGACCGCGCGCACCGAGGAGGTGTCGACGTCGGCGAAGCCCGGCTGCTGCAGCGCCAGCCAGTAGATCGCCGGCACCGTCGTCAGCACCGAGATCCGTTCGTCCTCGATCGCGCGCAGGAAGGCGCCGACCTCGAACGCCGGCATGACCACCGCCCGCCCGGCGACGGCGGTGACGACCAGCAGCTGGGAGTTGCAGCCGGTGACGTGGAACAGCGGCACCGAGATCAGCGTCGACAGGCGCTCGTCGCGCGGCAGGGCCAGGCAGCGCAGGCAGGTCTCGACGTTGGACAGGAAGTTCTCGTGGGTGGTCATCGCACCCTTGGGGAAGCCGGTCGTGCCGCTGGTGTAGAAGATGCCGGCCAGGTCGGTGTGCCCCTGGTCGGTCACCTCCAGCGGCTCGCCGTCGGGCAGGGGCGCGCCGGGCTCGACGACGACGGCGGCGCCGGAGTCCTCGACGACGTAGCGCACCTCGGGCTCGGCGAACCGGGTGTTGACCGGGACGACGACGGCACCGGCGAGCAGGGTGCCCCAGAAGACGAGCACCCAGTCGTTGCCGTTGCCCAGCCGGTTGGCGACGCGGTCCCCCGGCTGCACGCCGGCCGCCCGCAGTCCACCGGCGACCCGCGCCGCGCGATCCCAGAGCTGCCGGTAGGTGAGCCGTTCCCCGCCGAGCTCGGCCAGCGCCTCGGCGTCCGGGGCGGTGTCGACGGCGGCGCGCAGCAGGTGCACCAGGTTCTGCGGCAGCCCGGTGTAGCGCCGGATGCCGTCCGGCCCCACCTCGGTGCCGCTCCGGTCGAAGGGGCTGGGCATCCACGACCTCCCGCTACCGGCCGCTGACCTCGTCGTCCGCGTCGTCCGGGCAGTCTGTCGGTGGGCGGCCGCCGTGTCCACCGGCGACTCGGCGCGGATGCCGGATCAGCCCAGCAGCGGGCGCAGGTTCTCCGTCCAGACGTCCCAGCCGAGCCGGCCGATGAGCGCGGTGACGACGACGAGGAAGACGACGCGGATGAACCCGCTGCCCCGGGTCGTCGCCGTCCGGGAACCGAGGTAGCCGCCGAGCATGTTGGCCGCGCCCATGAGCAGGCCCAGCCCCCAGAACACCGCGCCGATCGGGGCGAAGAAGAGCAGCGCCCCCAGGTTCGTGGCGACGTTGACGATCTTCGCCTTGGCGCTCGCGTGCAGGAAGTCGTAGCCCAGCAGCGACACCATGGCGAACACGAGGAACGACCCGGTGCCGGGGCCGAGGATGCCGTCGTAGAAGCCGATGCCCGCCCCCAGCGCGGCGGCGACCCCGTGGTGCCGCCGCCCGGTGTGCCGCAGCGCCGTCACCTCCCCCAGCGAGGGGCGCAGCAGGGTGAACGCCGCGATGGCCACCAGCGCGACGACGATGACCGGCTTGAACACCGCCGCCGGGAGCGCCGCGGCGACCGAGGCCCCGGCGAAGCTGCCCGCCAGCGCGACCAGGGCCATCGGGAGGGCGGTGCGCAGGTCGGGGCGGACCCGCCGCTGGAAGGTGATCGCGCTGGTCGTGGTGCCGAAGATCGACGCCAGCTTGTTGGTGGCCAGCGCCTCGACTGGGCTGATCCCGGGCACGAGCAGCAGCGCCGGCAGCTGCACCAGCCCGCCACCTCCGACGACGGCGTCGATCCACCCGGCGGTCAGCGCGGCCACCAGCAGGAGGAGCAGGACGCTGCCGGGGAGCCCGTCGGGCAGCAGGTCGACCGGGAAGACGTCCCCCACCCCCGCCACGACCTCCTCGTCGCGCGCCCGGTCCCGGGAGCGCCCCGAGCACCGTAGGGCCCCACCTCCGGCCACCGCCGGGCGGGGTGCTTGCCCCTGGGGCGGCGGACCGCGAGGGTGGGGCCGTGCGCAGACGGACGCTCCTCGCCGCAGCCGGCGCGGCCCTGCTCGGCGCCTGCTCGAGCCCGGCGGCCGAGCGCACGAGCGCCCCGCGCTCGACCCGCCCGCCGACGGCGACGCCCTCGACCACCGCCGAGCCGCTGCCGCCGACCAGCGCACCCCCGACCCCGGGGACCGCCGCGGAGGTGCTGGCCCGCTCGACCGTGCCGGTGCTCTGCTTCCACCAGCTGCGTGAGTTCCGTGCCGACGACGGCGCCTACGCCCGCACGATGATCACGCCGCCGGCGACGTTCCGGGCGCAGCTGGAGGCGCTGCGCGACGGCGGCCGCACCCCGGTCGGTGCCCCGCAGCTGGTCGACCACCTGCAGTTCGGTGCGCCGCTGCCGGAGCGGCCGGTGCTGCTGACGTTCGACGACGGATCGGTGACCCACCACTCGGTGGCCCTGCCGCTGCTGCGCGAGCTCGGCTTCCCGGCGGCGTTCTTCCCGATGACCGTGGTCCTCGGGAAGGCGGACTGGTTGAGCGCCGACCAGCTGCGGGAGATGGACGCCGCGGGCATGACCATCGGCGCGCACACGTGGGACCACCAGCGCGTCGACCGGCTGGCCGGGGACCAGTGGGTGGAGCAGCTGGACCGGCCGCGCGCCGAGCTCGGCGAGATCCTGGGGCACCCGGTGGACCTGCTGGCCTACCCGCACGGCGTGTGGTCACCCGAGGCGCTCCCCCGGGTCGAGGCGGCGGGCTACCGGGCGGCGTTCCAGCTGTCCGATCCGCAGGACCCGGCCGCCCCGCTCCTGACCATCCGGCGGATCATGCCGCCGCCGACCTGGGACGGCCCGACGCTGCTGGCGCAGCTGGACGGGTCGTTCTGACCCGTGACCCCGGGCGGCCGGGTCACCGCGGGCGGCCGAGCTCCTCGAGCGCGGCGAGCACCGCCGGCCAGGCGGCGGCGCCCGGGTCGATGACGGCGAAGTGCCCGGCCGGGACCGGGACGAGCGTGGCGGCGGGGTGGCGCCGCACGTAGGCCTCGCTCAGCGCCACGGGCACCACGGCGTCGCCGGTCCCGTGCACGATCCGCACCGGCGGGGCCGGCGACGGCAGCCGGGCGGGGTCCAGGTCGGGCCGCGCGGCGGCGTCCTCCCCCAGGAAGGCCCGCACCGCGCCGTCGCCCAGGCCGAGCGCCTGCCCTTGCCGCAGGTCGGCCACCGGCGCCAGGGCCAGCACGCCGCCCGGCGCGTCGGCCCCCGCGGCGGTCGCGGCGACCAGCAGGGCGAGGTGCCCGCCGGCCGAGTGCCCGGCGAGCAGCACCGGCCGGCCGCCGGTGAGCTCCGGGCGACCGGCGACCGCCCGCAGCGCCGCGCGCACGTCGTCCACCGCCAGGTCCGGCCGGCCGGGCACCCGCCGGTACTCCGGCGCGACGGTCGGCCAGCCGGCCCGGGCCAGCGCCTCGGCCGCGGGGCCGAGGTGGGCGCGGTCGTAGGCGGGCCGCCAGAAGCCGCCGTGCAGCAGCACCACGAGCGGCCGCCCGTGCGGCGCCCTCGGCGCGACCCGCACGTCCGCCACGTGCTCCGCGGCCGGGCCGTACCGGAGCACCTCGTCGGGCGGGGCGGCCGCCCGGGTGAGCACCGAGCGGTCCTCGTCGTCCTGTCGCGGCGGCACGCGCCGGAGGATGACCCGCGCCGGCCGGTGCCGTCCAGCCGGGCCCGGGGCTCAGCCGGTGAACGCCCGGATCTCGCCGAGCCGCTCGGAGGTCACCGTCTTCAGCCGGGCGACCGCGCGCGCGAGCGGCACCAGCTCGATCTCCGTGCCGCGGAGCGCCACCATCTGACCGGTGCGGCCCTCGTGCGCGGCGATCGTGGCGTGCAGCCCGAAGCGGGTGGCGAGCACCCGGTCGAAGGACGTCGGCGTCCCGCCGCGCTGCACGTGGCCGAGGACGGTCGCTCGCACCTCCTTGCCGGTGCGCCGCTCCAGCTCCTCCCCCAGCTGCTGGGTGACGCCGGTGAAGCGGCGGTGGCCGAACTCGTCGATGCCGCCGCGCCGGAACGCCATCTGACCGGGCAGCGGCTCGGCCCCCTCGGCGACGACGCCGATGACGTGCGAGTCCCCGCGGGCGAACCGCTCGCACACCAGGCGGACGACCTCGTCGACGTCGAACGGCTCTTCCGGCACCAGCGTGAGGTGGGCGCCGGCGGCCAGCCCGGCGTGCAGGGCGATCCAGCCGGCGTGCCGGCCCATCACCTCGACCAGCAGCACCCGCTGGTGGGACTCCGCCGTCGTGTGCAGCCGGTCGATGAGCTCGGTGGCGATGCTGACCGCGGTGTCGAACCCGAAGGTGAGGTCGGTGCCGTCGATGTCGTTGTCGATCGTCTTGGGGATGCCCACCACCGGCACCCCGGCCTCCGACAGCAGGTGCGCCGCGGTGAGCGTGCCCTCACCGCCGATGGGGATGAGCACGTCGATCCCGTGCTCGTCGAGCGTGCACTTCATCTCGTCGATGCCCGCGTGCAGCTTCTCCGGCGCCACCCGGGCCGAGCCCAGGGTCGTGCCACCGCGGGTGAGCAGCCCGTCGACCGCGGCGATGTCCAGCGGCGTCGAGCGGTTCTCCAGGAGCCCCCGCCAGCCGTCGCGGAAGCCCACCACCTCGCTGCCGTAGTGGGCACCGGCGGTGCGCACCACCGATCGGATGACGGCGTTGAGGCCGGGGCAGTCCCCGCCTCCGGTCAGCACTCCGATGCGCACCGGCTGGCTCCTCGCGGTCGTGGGCCGGGTCCGCCTGACCATACGTCATGACGTCTAGACGACCGCGGAGGCAGCGGGTGCTCCGGCGCGGCGCTCCCGGGCGGTCAGCGACCGGGGCGGAACGGGTTCCGGCCGGGCCGGAAGAGCGTCTCCTGGGTGAAGCTGGCGGCCAGCAGCCCGCCGGGCGTGGTGATCGACCCGGTGTACCAGCCCCGGCCGCCGGAGACGGTGCGCGGCACCATGTCCATGAGCACCCAGTCGTCCAGCGGGGCGTGCCGGTGGAACCAGACGGCGTGGTCCAGGCTCGGGCCGGGCGCGGCCTCGTCCTCCGGGAGGGCGGAGAGGCCGGTGCCGATGTCGGACAGGTAGGTCAGCACGCAGGCGTGCACGAGCCGGTCCCCCGGCAGCGGCACCGTCGACCGGGCCCAGAAGCGGGTCGGCCAGTGGGCGTCCGGGAACGGCTGCGGCGGGCGCCGCCCCTCCACGGAGAACAGCCGGGGCAGCTCGAACACCGGCAACCCGTCGGGGTGGTCGACGGCGGGCACCTCCTGCACCTGCTGGTCGGGGCCGGCGCCGGGCAGGGCGAAGGACGCCGACATGCTGAACACGACCTCGCCCCCCTGGATGGCGACGACCCGCCGGGCCGAGAAGCTGCCGCCGTCGCGGTCGCGGTCGACGCGGAAGACGGTGGGGCGGGCGGCGTCCCCGCTGCGCAGGAAGTAGCCGTGCAGCGAGTGCGGCAGCCGGTCGGGGTCCACCGTGCGCCCCGCGGCCAGGAGTGCCTGCGCCGCCACCTGCCCGCCGTAGAGGGGGAAGGGGTCGGCGAACAGCAACGTGCTGCGGTAGAGGTCGCGGTCGATCTCCTCCAGCGCCAGCACGTCGAGGACCGTCGGCCCCGCCGGGTGTCGGTCGGGATCGGCAGCCACGGTGTCCACGCAGGGGACCCTAACCGGGTGCCCGGAAGTGGTTAGGGTGCCCTCTGTACCGTCGCCGGTCATGACGAGCGAGCCACGACCCACCGGCGAGGTCCGACCGCCCCGCAAGCGCACCCCGCGGGTCGGCGAGGTCGTCCGGTCCTCGTGGATCACCCCGCACATGGTCCGCGTCGTGCTCGGCGGCGAGGGCCTGGCCGGGTTCCCCGCGAGCGAGCTCACCGACCGCTACGTCAAGCTGCTCTTCCCGCCCCCGGGCGCCCCCTACGCCGTGCCCTACGACCCCGAGCAGGTCCGCGCCGAGCTGCCCGCCGACCAGTGGCCGGTCACGCGCACCTACACGGTGCGGGCCTGGGACGCCGCCGCCGGGGAGCTGACCATCGACTTCGTGCACCACGGCGACGAGGGGCTGGCCGGGCCGTGGGCGGCCGCGGCCCGGCCCGGCGACCGCATCCAGTTCCTGGGTCCCGGCGGCGCCTACGCCCCCCGCCCCGACGCCGACTGGCACCTGCTCGCCGGCGACGAGAGCGCGCTGCCCGCCATCGCCGCGTCCCTCGACCGGCTGCCGGCCGGCGCACGGGCGCTGGTGTTCGTGGAGGTGGCCGGGCCCGAGGAGGAGCAGACCGACCTGGCTCTCTCCCCCACCGTCGACCTGCGCTGGTTGCACCGAGGGGGCGCGCTGCCCGGTGTGGCCTTGGTCCAGGCGGTCGAGGCCATCCGGCTCCCACCGGGCAACGGGCACGTGTTCGTCCACGGCGAGGCGTACGCCGTCCGCGACCTGCGGCGCCACCTGCGCGCCGAGCGGGGGCTCGACCCGGGGTGGACGTCGATCTCCGGCTACTGGCGCCGCGGCGACACCGAGGACCGCTGGCAGTCGGGCAAGCGCGAGTGGAACGCCGCCCTCGAGGCGGAGGACGCCGCGGCGGTCGGCTGACCGTCACACGATCGTCGTGTGCCTGCGGCGGGTCCGAGCGGGTAGCCGGGCTGCATGCCCTCCGATCGACAGCGGACGACCGCCACCCGCGACGAGCTGATGCGCCAGGCCCGCGAGCGCGGCATCCCCGGCCGCAGCCGCATGTCCAAGGACGACCTGGTCGCCGCGCTGCGCGGCCCGCAGCGGGAGGCGCCGCTGCACGAGACCGGGCACCCGCCCGCGGGGCGCCGGCAGATCAGCTCGCGGATCGAGGCGTTCCGCCGGCTCGCCGAGGCCCGCGCCGCCGGTGAGATGGTGCTCATCCCCCGCATGCTCACCGGCAACGACCGCCGGGTGCACGTGCGGGAGACCGTGCGCGAGGACCACGAGACGCGGATCGCCTCCGGTGACCTGGAGGCGCGCGCGAAGTTCGACAAGCTCGCCGGCTCGGTCTTCCACTTCTTCCGCGGCACCGCGCTGCTGTTCTACCGGGACCTGTCCGGCGAGGACGCCCGGCTGCCCACGGTGCTCGCGCTCGGCGACGTCCACCCCGGCAACTTCGGGGTGATGCCCAGCGCCGACAACGTGCCGGTCTTCGGCGTCAACGACTTCGACGACGCCTACTACGCCCCCTTCACCTGGGACCTCAAGCGGGGCGCCGTCGGCTTCCTGCTGGGCGCGGCCGAGAAGGGCGGCCACGGCCGCAAGAAGCAGCGCGCCGTCGCCGAGCGGTTCGTGCGCGGCTACGTCGCCGGCATCGCGGCCTACGCCTCCGAGGGGCGGGAGGAGACCGAGCAGCTCCGGCTGGACAACGCGCCGCGGCTCGTCCGGGACCTGATCGCGAGCACGCTGGAGACCAGCCGGGCCGACTGGCTGGCCGGGCTGCTCGAGGGCACCCGGCGCGGCTTCCGCACCGACGAGGAGCTGGTGCCGGTGAGCAGCCGCCGGGAGGAGTTCCAGGAGGTCGTCAACCGGTACGTCGCCGAGAACGAGGTGCCGGTGCCCGAGCGGGCCGGCGCGATGCGCGTGAAGGACGTCGCGGAGCGGCGCGGCGCCGGCACCGCCTCGCTGGGGCTCACCCGCTACTACGTGCTCGTCGCCGGCGTGCGGGACGACGGCACCGACGACCTGCTCCTGGAGTTCAAGCGCGCCCGCCGCTCGGCGCTGTCGGGCCTCGTGCCGCCGTCGGGGTACGAGGTGGACGGCGAGGGCGACCGGATCCGGCACGCCCAGCGGGTGCACCTGGTGAGCGGGGACGTCTTCTACGGCAGCGTCGACATCGACGGGCAGAGCTTCATGGTGCGGGAGCGGGCGCCCTACCGGGACGACCTGGGCCTGGGTTCCCTCTCGCCCGGGGCCTGGAAGCGCTACGCCGAGATCTGCGGCCGCGTGCTGGCGCACACCCACGCCATGTCGGACGAGACCGGCAACGTCGACTACGACGTCGAGCCGGCGATCCTCGACGCCGTCGGCAACCGGGAGCTGTTCGTCGACGACGTTCTGCGCTGGGCGGAGGAGGCGGCCGACCGGGTGCGGCAGGACCACGCCCACTTCCGCGCCGACCACGCCCTCGGCGCGTTCCGCAGCGTGGACGTCGTCTACCGCTGACCGGTCCCGCCACCGGGGAGGTCCCCCACTACCCCGGGTGAGACGGCCCGGTCCCGATCGGACCGGGCCTCAAGCTCCGCCTCCGGCTGCCGATCCGACCGGTACGGCCGGAGGAGGCACGGTGGCGATCGGTGCACCGACCAGGACCACGGCAGGGCAGCGGCGATGGGGCCCCTCGTGGTCTCCGGCGTGCTCGTCGCCGTCATGGGCGCGCTGGGGCTCGTCTCCACGCAGCAGGCCGGTGAGCTCGCCGTCGAGCAGCACCGGGCCGACCGCGTCCAGAACACGAACGTCGTCGGCCAGCTGACCGCGCAGGCCGTCCGCGACGGGTTCGGCCAGCTGGCCTCGGTCCTCGCGGTGCAGGAGGACGCGGGCGTGCCGGCGTTCAGCGCCACGCCGGGGACGGACGCCGCCGACCGGGACGATGCGCGGATCCGGGAGTTCGTGGTGAGCGCGGGCGACGCAATGGACCGCGGTGCCGCCGTGGTCAACGCTCTCGGGCAGGTCGTGGCGTCCTACGCGCCGACGGGCGAGACGGCGTCCCCCTCCGACCCCGGGTTCGGCCCCCTGCTGGCGGCCCTCGCCGAGCCCGGTGGGGAGCGCCTCCCGGTGTCCGGCGTCGTCAGCATCGCCGGTGAGCCGGCCCTCGCGCTCGGGGTCCTCGTGACGCTGTCCGACGGGTCCACCGGGCTCTTCCTGTGCGCCTGGGCCGCCCGGGAGTTCGCGGGCGACCACCTCACCGGCAGCGAGGGCGAGGGCTGGATCGTCGACGAGGCCGGGCTCGTGGTCGGCTCCGCGGACACGCGGGCGATCGGTTCGGCGTTCCCGTACCCGCGCGCCCTCACCGCGGTGCGGTCCGGCGGGGACAGCGGCATCGCGGACACCACCGACGACGGCACCGACCACGTCGTGAGCTGGCAGCGGATCCCCGGGACCACGTGGGTGGCCGTGAACGTCCAGACCCGGGACGCCTTCCAGGGGCACCTCGACCGCGCCGCCCTGCGGACCGAGCTCCTGGTCGTGGCCATGCTGCTGATCACCGGCACCGCGCTCGTCGTCCTGGGCCGGCGCCGCGAGCAGGCCATGGCCGTGATCGCCTCGACCGACGAGCTGACCAGGATCCACAACCGGCGCGGCTGGTTCGAGCTGGCCGAGCAGGAGCTGGCCCGGGCCGCCCGGAACGGCGAGCGCCGCCTGGCCGTCTTCGTCGACCTCGACGGCCTCGAACAGGTCAACGACGTCCTCGGGCACGAGGAGGGCGACCGCGCCATCGCCTCCGCGGCATCCGTGCTCCGGGCCGCCTGCCGGTCGGGCGACGTCCTCGGCCGGCTCGGCGGTGACGAGTTCGTCGTCCTGCTGGGTGACGGCACGGACGAGGCGGAGGTCCGGCGCCGGCTGGCGGTGGCCCTCGGCGACTTCAACGCCGGGTCCACCGCGGCCTTCGAGCTCCGCTTCTCCATCGGCGCCGAGGTCTGGGACCCCCACCGGCCGTGCTCCGTGGACGATCTCGTGCGCCGCGCGGACGAGCGGATGTACGCCGACGAGCAGTCGCGCACCGACCGCTACGTGAACCTGATGCGGATCCCTGCCAAGGCCTGACCGCGGGAAAGACCCTCGGCTACCGCTGATCACCCACCTCGTCCCGCGGGACGTCGCCGGGGAACCCCTCGACGTCGCGCGGGCGCGGCGCGGCGTCCTTGCGGAAGGTGGCCTCCACCCGCTGGAACCCCTTGTACCGCTCGCTGCGCGCGTACCCGGTGTAGGCGCGGACGTCGGCCCGGGTCAGGTCGACGTCGTCGGTGAACGGGGTGAGCAGCGACCGCGGGTAGAGCCGGCGGTGGCGGACGACGTTGATCTCCGCGGCGAGCACGACGACGAGCGCCTGCAGGTAGATCCACACGACCAGGCCGAGGATGACGCCGAAGACCCCGTAGACGTCGCTCGACCGGGTCACGTACGTCCCGAAGTAGTACGCGCCCAGCCGGTGCAGCAGCTCCCAGAGCACCGCGGCGATCACCGCGCCGACGGCGACGTTGCGCCAGTCCAGCCGGCGGGCGGTGAGCACCTGGTAGAGGACCAGGAAGATGCCGACGTTGATAGCCAGCCCGGTCAGCGTGCCCACCCCGGTGACCAGCGGGGTGGGCACCGGCAGGGTCTCCGGGACGGCGGAGACGAAGGCGGTGAGCGCCGTCGAGAGGATCGCGGCCAGGCCGAGCACCAGCACGAGCAGCAGGCTGCGCAGCCGCGAGAGCACCGGGTTGGGCTGGGCGAACCGCGGGACGGCGTAGATCCGGTTGAGCGCCGCCTGGGCCGCCTGCATCACGCCCAGCCCGCCGTAGACGCTGCCCAGCACGCCGATGACCAGGGCGGGGCCGCTGCCGCGGAAGGTGCCGATGTTCTCGACCAGCGCCGGGCCCAGCAGCGGGAAGTCCGACAGCGCCGACTCGAGGATCTGCTGCTGGAGCACCGGGTCGTCCTCCAGCAGGAAGCCCAGCACCGAGGTGAGCACCAGCAGCAGGGGGAACAGCGAGACGAACCCGTAGTAGGTGATCAGCGCGGCCAGGTGCGGCCCGCGGTCGTCGACGAACTTGTAGACCACCGCCAGCGGCAACCCCACCGCCGGGTGCCTGGCCTGGAACGCGTCGAGCCGTGCGGCTACAGCCATGCGTGCACCTCCTCCCCGGTCGGCGGCTACCCGGAACCGCTGCGGGCACGCACCACCGGGGTCGGGGCGCAGGAGCATCGGGGTAGGAAGGTCGCATGACGCAGCCCTTCCCCACCGTCGCGGAGCTCGCCGCCCAGGAGCGGGAGCTCCAGCTGACCCCGTTCACCAACGACGACGCCTGGGCCCTCGGCTGCGCGCTGGTGGCCGCCGCCCGGCGGGAGGACGCCCCGGTCGCCGTCGAGATCGCGCGCAACGGCCACCGGCTGTTCTCCGCCGCGCTGCCGGGCGCGACGCCGGACAACGCGACCTGGATCGAGCGGAAATCCCGGGTGGTGCACCGGTTCGGGCGCAGCTCGCTGCACGTCCGGCAGGACAGCATCGAGCGCGGCACCACGTTCGAGGCCGAGTTCGGGCTGGACCCGCAGCTCTACGCCGCCCACGGCGGGGCGTTCCCCCTGCTCGTGCGGGACGTCGGGCCGGTGGGCGTCGTCGCCGTCTCCGGGCTCCCGCAGCTGGCCGACCACCGGATGGTCACCAGCGTGCTGGCCGAGCACCTGGAGCGCTGACCCGGCTCCCCCGGACGCGCCCGGTGTGGCGCAGCTAACCGACGGGATCGGTCGGATCACCTACCAGATCGGTCGGTGGGTCGTACCCTGGTCGCCGTGGCACGACCGTTCCGGCAGCAGGTCGACGAGGGGATTCTCGACACCGCCGCCACCCTCTTCGCCCGGCGCGGGTACACCAAGACCTCGGTCCAGGACGTCGCCGCGGCCGTCGGGCTGTCGAAGGCCGGCCTGCTGCACCACTTCCCGAGCAAGGAAGCACTGCACCAGGCGGTCCTCGACCAGGCCGGGGCGCTCGGCCAGCGGGTGCTGGAGCTGGTGGGCCATATGCCCGTCGGCCCCGACCGCGACCGCCGGGCCCTCGAGGTCCTGGTCGACATCGCGCTGGAGCACCCCGGGCTGGTCGCGCTGCTGCTCGCGCCGGTGACCGGCGGCGACTGCGACCCGGACCAGCTGGGGGCAGCGGCCACCCCGGCGCTGCAGGCGTTCGGCGTGGACCCGGCGGAACCCACGGGCGAGCGGGCGGTCCGCACCATCGGCGCGCTGTCCGCCCTGGCCGTGCTCACGCTCACCGCCCGCTCGCGCGACGAGGGGACGTCGTGGCGCCCCGCGATCGTCGCCACCTGCTTCGACGCGCTCGGCCACACCCGGCCCGGCGCTGCTCTTCCCGATCCCCACCAGGTGGAGGCCTGATCCCGCATGGCTGTCTTGTTGTCCCGACTCGGGGCCTTCGCGCACCGGCGCCGGCTCCCGGTGATCCTGGTCTGGCTGGTGCTGCTCGTCGCCGGAGGAGCAGGCGCGGCCACCCTGGCCGGTGAGACGTCCGACGCGTTCAACATCCCCGGCCAGGAGTCGACCACCGCCCTCGAGCGGATCGACGAGGAGTTCGGCAGCGCCGGCGGGGCCTCGGCCCGGGTCGTGGTCGCCGCACCCGAGGGCGAGACGCTGACCACGCCGGAGAACGCGGGCGCGATCCAGCAGCTGGTCGCCGAGCTGGGCGGCCTGCCCGGCGTCGCGGCGGCGAGCAACCCGCTGGACCCCGCCGCGCCCGCGGTCAACGCCGAGCAGACCACCGCCTACAGCACCGTGACCTTCGCCAGCGGGCTGGGCGAGGTCACCCCGGAGGAGCGCGACGCGCTGCTGGAGGCGGTGGAGGCGGCCGGGGACGGCGCGCTGACCGTCGAGGTGACCGGCCAGGCGATCCAGGAGCCGCCGCACGTCGGCGGCCCCGCGGAGGTCATCGGCGTCGTGGTGGCGCTCGTCGTGCTCGCGGTCACCTACGGCTCGCTCGTCACGGCCGGCATGAACCTGCTGACCGCCGTCGTCGGCGTCGGCATCGGCGTCCTCGGCGTCACCATCGCCACCGGCTTCGTCGAGCTCTCGTCGACCACGCCGATCCTCGCCGCGATGCTGGGCCTCGCCGTCGGCATCGACTACGCGCTGTTCATCGTGACCCGCTTCCGGCAGGAGCTGCGGCACGGGGCGCCCGTGGGCACCGCGGTCAGCACCGCCGTCGGCACCGCGGGCTCGGCGGTGGTCACGGCCGGGCTGACCGTCGTGATCGCGCTGCTCGGGCTCTCGGTCGTCGGCATCCCCTTCCTGACCCAGATGGGCATCGCCGCGGCCGCGACCATCGTCGTCGCCGTCCTCGTGGCGATCACCCTGGTGCCTGCGGCGATCAGCCTCCTGGGCCGCCGGGTGCTGCCCCGCCGGCAGCGCGCCGTCATCGACCCCGCCGAAGCTCCCTGGAGAGAGCCGGTGGACGCCGGCGACCGCGGCTTCCTCGCCGGCTGGGTCGCCACGGTGACCCGCCACCGGGTCGTCTCGCTGCTGCTCACCGTGCTGGTGCTCGGCCTCATCGCCATCCCGGTCTTCTCCATGCGCACCACGCTGGTGCAGGAGCCGGCCGAGGACTCCACGGCCGCCCGCGCCGACCAACTGCTCGCCGAGGGCTTCGGCGAGGGCTTCCTCGGCCCGCTGGTCATCCTGTTCGAGGGCGAGGGCGCGCCGGAGGCCGCGGCCGCGGCCAGCGCGACGGTCGCCGAGGTCGAGGACGTCGCCCTGGTGACGCCGCCGACGCCCAACGCCGACGGCACCGCGGCCCTGCTCAACGTCATCCCCGGGTCGGGGCCGACCACGGCGGAGACCGAGCAGCTCGTCGAGGACCTGCGGGCGGAGCTCGCCGAGCTGGACGGGGTCGAGGCCTCGGTCACCGGCGCGACGGCGGTCAGCGTCGACGTCGCGGAGAGCCTCAACGAGGCGCTGCCGGTGTACCTGCTGCTCGTCGTCGGGCTGGCGCTGGTCCTGCTGGTGCTGGTCTTCCGGTCGCTGCTGGTGCCGCTGGTCGGTGTCCTGGGCTTCGTCCTCACCGTGGGGGCGTCGCTCGGCGCCACCGTCGCGGTGTTCCAGTGGGGCTGGCTGACCGACCTGGTGGCCCTGGACGTGACCGGGCCGCTCATCAGCCTGACGCCGATCCTGGTGATCGGGATCCTGTTCGGGCTGGCCATGGACTACCAGATCTTCCTGGTGTCCCGGATGCACGAGGCGCACAGCCACGGCGTCGCGCCCCTGGAGGCCATCCGTACCGGGTTCCGCCAGGCGGCACCGGTCGTCGTCGCCGCCGCGCTGATCATGTTCTCGGTCTTCGCCGGGTTCGTGCCGGCGGGCGAGCCCACGATCAAGTCGATCGCGTTCGCCCTGGCGGCGGGCATCCTGTTCGACGCCTTCGTGGTGCGCATGGTGCTGGTGCCCGCGGCCCTCGCGCTGCTGGGCCACCGCGCCTGGTGGCTGCCGCGCTGGCTGCAGTGGCTGCCGGTGCTCGACGTCGAGGGCGCCGCGCTGGAGAAGTCCGCCCCCGCGCACGACCGGGAGACGGTCGCCGCCGCCCGGCGCTGACCCACCGCTCCCACCGGACGGCCCGCCTGCCCGCGCAGGCGGGCCGTCCGTCGTCCAGGACGCCGGGTGCGACTCCGGCCCGCGGGGTCCGGTGGTCATCGAGCCGCGCGCCGGCAGCCTCGGCGGGTGGCCCCGTCAAGACCTTGCCGGGACCTGTGGACAGGCGGTTGACCTGCACGTTCATGTCGCGAACGCCGCCGGGTGGCGATACTATTCGTACATGCGTTCGACAGGCGTGGACGGCGCGATCGGCCGGTTGGTCGCCGCGCTGGACGACCTGTCCGCCGAGGAGCTGTCCGGCCGGTTCGGGCCGCAGCTGATCGACCGGCTGGCCCCGCTGCTGGTCGCCGGGAACCGGCTGACCGCCGAGATCGCCCGCACCGTCCGCCAGAGCGAACTCACCGGAGCCGCCGAGCACGACGGGCACAAGACCATGGCCTCCTGGCTGCGCGGGCACGCCCGCCTCGCCCCGGCCGCGGCCTCCCGGCTGGTCGCCGCCGGGCGCGCGATGGAGGCCCTGCCCGCCGTCGCCGCCGCGGCCGGCACCGGCGCGGTCGCACTCGACGCGCTCGCCGAGATCGCCCCGGCGATCACGCCGGCCAAGCTGGCCGCCGCCCGAGCCCAGGGCGTGGACCTGGCGGGTGTGGGCGAGGCGTTCGCCGAGGTGGCCGCCACCCGGCCGCACGAGGAGCTGCGCCAGCTCGTCGACCACTACAAGGACCGCCTCGATCCCGACGGGCCCGAACCCGACCCCACCGAGGGCCGGTCGTTCACCCTGGTCAAGCACGCCGACGGCAGCGTCAGCGGCCGCTTCGAACTCGACGCCGTCGGCGGGGAGAAACTGCAGACCGCCGTGGAATCCATCGCGCAGGCCAACCGGCCCGCCGGGGACACCCGCACCCGCGCCCAGCAACAGGGTGACGCCCTCGTCCAGCTCGCCGACAACCAGCTCGCCGCCGGCACCCTGCCGACACTGCGCACCCAGAAACCGCACGTCGTCGTCCGGGTCGACCTCGACGACCTCATCGACCCCGCCACCGCCGGCCCCGGCGCCGCCCAGACCGGCTTCGGCACCATCCTCTCGGCCGCCCGCGCCCGCTGGCTGGCCTGCGACGGCGGCATCAGCCGCATCGTCATCGGCCCCGACGGCGAAGTCCTCGACCACGGCCGCCGCCAACGGGTCTCCCCACCCGGACTACGCCGCGCCCTGGACGCCCGCGACCGCGGCTGCGTCTTCACCGGCTGCCACGCCCCCGCCCACTGGTGCGACGTCCACCACCTCGTCCACTGGATCGACGGCGGCGAGACCAACCTGGCCAACTGCGCGCTCCTGTGCGAACGCCACCACACCAAGATCCACCACGGATTCCGGATCGAACGCCAACCCGACGGCCGATGGCGCACCTGGCGCCCCGACGGCACCGAGATCCTCATCCTCCCCCGCACCACCGCAGAACCCGCCCGGATCCGCGCCGGCTGAACGGCCACCGCCCCCCGCGGGCATGGATCGGTGACCCTCGGTGTTGGCTCAGGGGACGACGCGGCTCGGCAGAGGCGCGCACCTGCCCCCGAGCTCTTCGAGGATCACGCTTGCCCGAGCACCACCCACAGCCCACCACCGCCCGCCGGCGGAACCGGTCCGCCACCCGCGCAGCAGCCACCCACGGCACCGACCGCACGGCTCGCGAGAACGACCGCGCTGCCGTCCGAGACGTGGACAGCGCGGGCACGCCCGGCGCCGACCGAGCGGACGCCCGCGACGCGCAGCACCCCGCCGGCCGCGACCGCAGCCGTGACCGCCGCGCCGCCGGCCGTGGCGACGACCGCGACGCCGCGCGCGCGGAGAAGCGCACCGCGGCCCGCGAGGCCGACCGCCTCGCGGCGCACGAGGAGAAGCGGGCCCAGCAGAGCTGGGTGGAGGGCGCCGCACCGGAGCTACCCACCCGCGCCACCCGTCCCGAGGAGGTCGTCTTCCACCTCGGCCCGACCAACTCCGGCAAGACCTACGAGTCCCTCCAGGCGCTGGCCGCGACCGGCTCCGGCGTCTACGCCGCACCGCTCCGGCAGCTCGCGCACGAGGCCTACGCCAAGCTCTCGGCCCAGCTGCCCGAGGGCACGGTGGGCCTGTCCACGGGCGAGGAGGAGATCGACCCCTTCGCGCCCATCGTCTGCTGCACCGTGGAGAAGGCCCCCGACCGCGGCGAGATGCTCGTGCTCGACGAGGCGCACTGGGTCACCGACCCCGACCGCGGGCACCACTGGGCGCGTCTCCTGCTCACCGGCGAGTACCGCAGCATGCACCTGATCTCCGCCGCCGAGGCCTACCTGGTGCTCAAGCCGCTGGTCCGCGACGCCGAGCACGTCGAGGTCGTCAACCACAAGCGGCTGTCGCGGCTCGACGTGCTGCGTGCGCCGGTGCGACCGGCCGGCGTCCGCCCGCAGACCCTCGTCGTCGCCTTCTCCCGCAAGGCCGTGTACGCCGTCGCCGCCGAGCTCGACCAGCACCGCCCCGGCAAGGTCGGCGTCCTCTACGGGGCACTGCCCCCCGCCACGCGGCGCGAGGTCATCGAGCGGTTCACCAGCGGTGAGCTCGACGTCCTGGTCACCACTGACGTCATCGGCCACGGCATCAACGTGCCCGCGACCACCGTGCTCTTCGCCGAGACGACGAAGTTCGACGGCCAGGAGATGCGGCCGCTGCGCACCTGGGAGGCCGCGCAGATCGCCGGGCGGGCCGGGCGCTACGGCCTGACCGGCCACGGCGCCGTCGGCATCCTCATCGGCGTCAGCGGGCTCAAGCCGGTCGCGGCGCTCGTCGGTGCCGGGGCCGCGGTCGCCCGTGGCGACGAGATGAGCGACCTCCCCAAGCGCGCCCCCCGCCTGCGGCCCGAGCTCGAGGACCTCGGTGCCATGGAGGCGGTCGACCTCCCCGAAGCGCTGGTGCGCTGGATGGCGTGGGCCCGGGCCGCCACCCGCGACCAGGCGATGACCGCCGACGACGTCACCAGCCTCGTCCTCCGGGTGCACGCACTGCTCCCGCTGCTGCGCGGCCCGCTGGGCGCGGTCGGCGACCTGGACACCGTCTGGCGGCTGGTCAACCTCGCGATCGACTACAACCCGCCCCGGCGCACCCGCTGGCTGGTGCTCGCCCGCGCCGCGCTGCGGCACGCGGCCGGCCTCCCCGTCCCGCAGGAGATCGTGCTGCCCGACGTCCCCCGTGGCGGAACCGTCGAGGAGTACGAGCAGGCTGCAGCGGCCGCCCGCGACGCCCAGACGCTGCTGCGCCAGTTCCCCGGCGTCGCCGGCCTGGACAGCGAGGACGCCGCCTGGGTCGAGGAGGAGTGCGCCGAGATGATCACCGAGCTGCTCCCCGACGCCATCGCCCTGGGCCGCTCCGGGAAGTGCGTGGAGTGCGGGAGCGCCATCGCGCCGTGGTTCACCACCTGCCGCCCCTGCAGCGCCCCGGCCGGCCGGCGCGACACCCAGCGCGAGCGCCGCCCCGTCGGCGGTGGCCGGCGGGCCGCGGGACGGGCAGCCGGTCGCGCGCTCGGTGGTCGGCAGGGTGGCCCGCGCGGGCGGTCCCGCCGCGGCTGACGGATCCTGCCCACCCGCAGCAGCCCGGCGGGTCGGGTAGCCACACATCTGCCCAATCGGACGGGCCGGTTTCGTACCAGATCTGCCAGTGCCGATCCGGCGGCGGCTCCGTAACGTCACAGGAAGCAAGCAGGCCGTACCGGTCCGTCACCGCGCCTGCCACGACCGTCCACCGAGGAGCTTCCCGTGCCTTCCCTCTCCCGCCCCGTCCTCACGCTGGTCCCCGGCTCCGCAGCCGACACCCGGGACCACTCCCCCGTCGGCGCCTTCGCCCCGCTGGACGCCGCCTGGGCCGTCCCGGCCGAGTCCGACGACTCGTGGCGCATCGACGCGCTGTGCGCCGAGACCGACCCCGAGGCGTTCTTCCCGGAGAAGGGCGGCTCCACCCGGGACGCCAAGCGGGTCTGCACCGGCTGCCCCGTGCGCGCGGAGTGCCTCGAGTTCGCCCTGGCCAACGACGAGCGCTTCGGCATCTGGGGCGGCCTCTCGGAGCGCGAGCGCCGCCGGGTCCGGCTCCAGCGCCGCGGGACCATCAGCGCCTGATCGTTCCCGGGCCGGCCGCCCCGCCGGCTCGTACCCTCGGGGGCGTGACCTCCGCCCCGGCCCGGACCGTGTCCCTGGACGCCCGCTTCGCGCGGGACCTCCCGGAACTGGCGGTGCCCTGGCAGGCCGACGAGGCGCCCGACCCCCGGCTGCTGCTCCTCAACGAGCCGCTGGCCGCGGAGCTCGGCCTCGACGCCGCCGCGCTGCGCGGCCCGGACGGCGTCCGGCTGCTGGTCGGCACCGCGGTCCCCGACGGGGCCACCCCGGTGGCGCAGGCCTACGCCGGGCACCAGTTCGGCGGCTTCACCCCGCGGCTGGGCGACGGGCGCGCCCTCCTGCTGGGTGAGCTCACCGGTGCCGACGGCGTGCTGCGCGACCTGCACCTCAAGGGGTCGGGCCGCACCCCCTTCGCCCGCGGCGGTGACGGCCTCGCCGCGGTCGGCCCGATGCTGCGCGAGCACGTCGTCAGCGAGGCGATGCACGCCCTGGGCATCCCGACCACCCGTGCCCTCGCCGTCGTCGCCACCGGCCGTGCCGTCCGGCGGGAGACGCTGCTGCCCGGAGCCGTCCTCGCCCGCGTCGCCGCCAGCCACCTGCGGGTGGGCACCTTCCAGTACGCCACCGTGCTCGGCGACGTCGACCTGCTGCGCCGCCTGGCCGACCACGCCATCGCCCGCCACCACCCCGGGGCAGTCGACGCCGAGAGCCCCTACCTCGCCCTCTACGACGCCGTGGTGGGCGCCCAGGCCGAGCTGGTCGCGCAGTGGATGCTGGTCGGCTTCGTGCACGGCGTCATGAACACCGACAACACGACCATCTCCGGCGAGACGATCGACTACGGCCCCTGCGCCTTCCTCGACGCCTACGACCCCGCCACCGTCTACAGCTCGATCGACCACAGCGGGCGGTACGCCTACGGCAACCAGCCGGCCGTCGCCCAGTGGAACCTGGCCCGGCTGGCCGAGGCGCTCCTCCCCCTGCTGGCGGAGGACCAGGAGCAGGCGGTCGCCCTCGCGATGGAGTCGCTGCGCGGCTTCGCCCCGCGGTACCAGGCCGCGTGGACCTCGGGCGTGCGCGCGAAGCTCGGCCTGTCCACCGACGTCGACGAGGCGGTCGTCCGCGAGCTCGCCGAGGAGCTGCTCACCCTGCTCGCCCGCGACCACGTCGACCTCACGTCGGCCTTCCGCGCGCTGGGGGCGGCGGCCCGGGGCGACGTGGAGCGGGTGCGGCTGCTCTTCCTCGACCTGGCCGGCATCGACGGATGGCTGGGCCGCTGGCGCGCGCTCGGCCCGGACGCCGACGCCATGGACCGCGTCAACCCCGCCTACATCCCGCGCAACCACCTGGTCGAGGAGGCCCTGGAGGCGGCGACCGAGGGTGACCTCGCGCCGGTCGGCCGGCTGCTGGAGGCGGTCACCGCCCCCTTCGAGGAGCGGCCCGGCCTGGAGCGGTACGCGGCGCCCGCCCCGCAGGACTTCGGGACGTACCGCACCTTCTGCGGCACCTGAGCCGGCACCCGCCCCGGGTGCCGACCCGGGGCGGGTTCGCACCGGGCACGCGGGGTAGTCGCCGTCCGTGCCGCGCGAGATGGACCCCCAGGACCCCGACACCCTCTACGCCGAGGGCCCGGTGACCCCCGAGCCGCCGGACGACGACGTCCCCGACACCTCGCCGCTGCCCGACTCCGGCGGCACCGGGCCCGGCCCCGACGACCTCGACCGGCTGCTCTGAGCAGATAGTAGGGCTGCGCGCGCGACGACCCCGAGCGTCACGACCCTCCGTGCCAGGCGCTCCGGCGCGGAGCGTGGCTCAGAGCCGGGCGGCGGGTGACACCTCGTCGGCCGGCTCACGCTCGCTGACCGCCGCCTCCTCCCCGTCGGCCTCGTCCCCGTCGGACTCCTCGACCTCGACCTCGTCGTCCTCGCCCGACGGCGGCGTGGTCGGCGTGCTCGTCTCCTCCGCCGGCGGCGTGGTCGGCTCCCCGGTGCCGGACGGCGTCGTCGGCGTGGTGGGGGTGCCCGTGTCCTCGGCCGGCGGCGTGGTCGGCTCCCCGGTGCCGGACGGCGTCGTCGGCGTGGTGGGGGTGCCCGTGTCCTCCGCCGGCGGCGTGGTCGGCTCACCGGTGCCCGGCGGCGTGGTGGGCGTGCCCGTGTCCTCCGCCGGCGGGGCGCTGGGCTCGCTGGTGGCGTCCTCCGGCGGTGCCGCGGGCTCCTCGGTGGCCGGGTCCGCGGCGTCGTCGGCCGGCGCGCCCCCCACCGTGCCCACCTGCTCCGGCTCGTCGGCCGGTGCCACCGGGGCCGGCGCGACCGGCCGGGTGCGGGCCACCGGGGTCGCGCCGCCGCCGGTCACCGGCAGCGGCTCCGGTTCCGCCCCGGTCTCCGGGGCGCCCGGCCGCACCGCGACGGCGAGGCGGACGACGTCGCCGGGCCGCAGGAGGCTGCCCGCCGGGTCGACGCCGGTGACGGTGCCCGGGGTGCTGCCGTCCGTGGGGTCCTGGACCTGCCGCACCGCCAGCCCGAGGGCTCCGAGCTCCGCGGCGACCTCCGCCACGGGCCGGCCGAGGAGGTCCCCGGGCTCCAGCACCACGCCCTCCCCCGCCGACGGGTCGGCGGCGGCGCTCGCGGTGTCACCGGAGTCGGGACCCGCGTCGGGGACCAGCACGATGGCCCCGGCACCCAGCAGCAGGAAGGCCACGAGGGGCAGCAGCACCACCAGGGTCGGCCGCCGGGTCGTGGCCGCCGCCGCAGGGCGGGTCACGGGGGCGGCACGGCGCTTCGCGGCGGCGCGGCGGCGCTGCTGTGCCCGGCGCTCCCGCCGCACCGGCGCGGCCACGACCGACCGGGTCGGCGGCTCGCCGGAGGGCCGCCGGATGGTCTCCTCGATCGCGGAGAGGAAGGCGGCCCCGTCACGGGGCCGCTCGCCAGGGTCCTTCACCAGCGCGGCGTCGATCAGGGCGCGCACGTCCGGCGGCAGCTCGGCCGGGAGCGGCTCGGGGGTCTCCTGCACCTGCTTGAGCGCGACGGTGACCGGGTTGTCGCCGTCGAACGCCGCGTGCCCGGCGAGCGACTCGTAGCCGACGAGAGCCAGCGCGTAGACGTCGCTGGCCGGGCTGACGTGCTCGCCCCGGGCCTGCTCGGGCGACATGTACTGCGCGGTGCCGACGACCTGGCCGGTGCGCGTGATCGGGGCGCTGCCGGCCGACCACGAGATGCCGAAGTCGGTGAGCTTCACCGTGCCGTCCTCGCGGAGGAGGATGTTGGCCGGCTTGACGTCGCGGTGCACCACCCCGGCGCGGTGGGCCTCGGCCAGCCCGGCGGCCGCCTGCCGCAGCAGCGACAGCGTCGCCCGCGTGTCCAGTGAGCCCTCCTGGGCCAGCCGCGTCGAGAGCGACGACCCCTCGACGAGCTCCATCACCAGGTAGGCAAGGCGCTCGCCGGTGTCCTCGGCGGTGGTCTCGCCGTAGTCCAGGACGGCGGCGATGTTCGGGTGGCTCAGCCCGGCGGCGTGCCGGGCCTCGGAGCGGAAGCGGGCGACGAACACCGGGTCGTCGGCGAACTCGCTCCGCAGCACCTTCACCGCCACCGTCCGGTGGAGCTGCAGGTCACGGGCGCGCCACACCTCGCCCATGCCGCCGACGGCGATGAGCTCGGAGAGCTGGTACCGGCCGTCCAGGCATCGTCTGCTGGTCTCGGCCGTGGTCACTCCCGATCCCCTCGTGTGCATGCCGCGGGGGTCCACCCCGCGCGTCGTCCCGTGCCGTGCGCCTTGAGGGGTGCCCGTTCGGGCGGGGGCTGAACCCCCTCGAGCCCGATCGGCTGGGATCGACGGTTCCCCGGGTGGCCGCAGCGGCGCTCCCACGGCACCGCGACAGGCACACCGACCGGGGTCACGGCCGTGTCGGCCGCCTGGAGGGGGGCCCGGCGCCCGGGCTCAGTTGTAGTTGACGTGCACGTGGTCGAAGTGGTTCGCCGTCGCGCTGCCGCGGTTCTCCATGGCCTTCCACGACCCACCCGGCGAGGACAGCATCCGCTGCTGCCAGATGAGGTAGTCCACGCCCAGCTCGTCCCAGTGCGCGCGGTGGTACTCGACGATGGCGTCCCCGAGGGAGGCGTTCGACATCACCATGTAGTCCAGCGCCAGGCCCGAGGGGTGCCCACCCGGGTCGGCGGCGCTGGCCCGGGTACCACCGAGGGTGATCCCCGCGGCGCCGGGCACGTTGCTGACCACGGCGTCGGCCGCGGCCTGGGTCTGCGGCCGGACGCTGCCGGCGGTGTTGCTGATCCGCGCGACCGCGGTGGCCACCACCGAGGTGGCCGCGCTCGTCGCCGCCTGCGCCTGCTGCGTGGGGCTCGCGGGCGCCGCAGCCGCGGCCTGCTGCTCGGCGGCCGCCGCGGCGGCGGCCGCCTCGGCCGCCTTCTTCTCCGCCTCGGCACGGGCCTGGGCCTCCGCCTCGGCCTTCTGCCGGTCGAGCTCGGCCTGGTCGGCGGCGGCCTGGGCCTGCTGCGCCGCGGCCTGGTCGGCCTCGCGGGAGCTGCGGCTGGCGGCGAGGTCCTCCAGCGGCTGGAGGTCCTCGGTCACGTCGACGGGGCCGGCCTGGGCCGAGAGGCCCAGCGCCTGCGCCACGCTGATCGACTCCGAGGTGCCGGCCTCGGCCTGGGCGGCCGGCTCGACGCCGACCAGGCTGTTGACCAGGACGGCGCCGGCGACGGCGACGCCGAGGTAGAGCGCCGGCCGGCGGACGGCCGCGGGCGGGCGGCGGAAGGCGAGGGGGCCGCGGCGGCCGGTGGTGGTGGTGCGGGGATCCATGGTGTTCGGGTGCTCCGAGGTGTGCGGCGCGACCGGCCGGTCAGGGCGGGTCGCGGAGGATGCGGGCAGCGGGCGTGGGCGCGGGTCGCGGGGCCGCCGGGCACCGGTGGGGAGGCCGGTGCGGGCCGTCGGCGGGCGACCGGCGGGACGCCGGGCAGCGCGTGCGTTCAGCTCCGCGGACGCGCCCGGAGGCGGCGGTGCCGGCGGGCGCAGGGGCGTGCGGCGGTGCAGGGGCGCGCCATGCGGCGGCTCTCCGTTTCTTCCGTCTGCCGCCTACCGGGTTAGCTGACGGATTCGGGCGGGAAGCGGCCCTACCCACGACGGGACGTGCCCGGCGCAGGATTCACCCCAGTGCTGCGGTGGGTCCCCGGCTCACCCCGGAGGGCGACTCGGCGGCGCCCGGCAGCCCGCGGGCGCTGATTCCCACGACGTGATGTGTGTCGCGTCGGCCCGTCGGGCGGCCGGTGCGGTACCCGCGCGCGGGAGGGTCAGCCGGCCTCCGCCCAGGACCGGACGACGGCGACGTCGAGCGGGAAGTCCACCGGGAAGGTCCCGAACAGCAGCCGCCCGGCGGTGGACGCCGCGGCGCGGACGGCCTCGGCCACCTCGCCGGCCAGGTGCTCGGGCGTGTGCACGACCACCTCGTCGTGGAGGAAGAAGGCCAGCTGCGGCCGGGCGCCGTCGTCGCCCAGCCGCCACAGCCGGTTGCGCAGGTCGGCCAGCCAGCACAGCGCCCACTCGGCCCCGGTGCCCTGGACGACGAAGTTGCGGGTGAAGCGGCCCCAGGCGCGGCGGGCCCGGTCGCCCTCCTCGTGCGGCCAGGCCCCTGGGCGCGGCGACCCCCGCCCCAGCAGCGTGTGCACCACCTCGCCGCGCTCGCCGGCGCGGGCGGCCTCCTCGACCAGGCCGATGGCCCGGGGGTAGCGCCGGGCCAGCCGGGGCATCATCCGCCCGCTCTCGCCGCGGGTGCCGCCGTACATCGCGCCGAGGATGCCGAGCTTGGCGTCGGCCCGCGTGGCCACGGTGCCCGCGGCGACCATGCCCTCGTACAGGTCGGCCGCGCGGGCGGCCTCCGCCATGGCGCCGTCGCCGCTCATGCCGGCCAGCACCCGCGGCTCGAGCTGGGCGACGTCGGCGACGACGAACCGCCACCCGTCGTCGGCGACCGCGGCGGGTCGGACGACGGTCGGCACCGACAGCGCGCCACCACCGGACGAGGCCCACCGCCCGGTCACCACCCCGCCGGGCACGAAGACGGCGCGGAACCGCCCGTCGCGTACCCACGCGTCCAGCCAGGCCCACCCGTTGGCCGCCAGCAGCCGGGAGAGCTTCCGGTACTCCAGCAGCGCCGGGATGCCGGGGTGGACGAGCTGCTCCAGCGTCCAGGACCGGGTGTCGGCGACCGGCAGCCCGGCGTGCTGCAGCACCCGCAGCAGCTCGCCGGGCGAGTCCGGGTTGAGGGCGGGGGCGCCGAATGCCGCGCGCACCTCCCCCAGCAGCCGCTCCAGCACGGCGGGGCGTCCACCGGCCACCGGGCGCGGGCCCAGCAGTCCGGTGAGCAGGCGCTCGTGCACGTCGGCCCGCCAGGGCAGACCGGTGTGGGTGAGCTCGGCGGCGACCAGCGCGCCGGAGGACTCCGCGGCCAGCAGCAGGGCGAGCCGGTCCCGCTGCGGCGAGGCGGCCAGCACCGCCTGCTGGCGCCGGTGCTCGGCCAGCGGGTCGAGCAGGTCGGCGGGGTCGGCCAGGGGGAACAGCGCCGACTCCGGCGGCGGGCCCGGCGGTAGCGCGTCCCAGCCGGGGGTGTCCTCGCCGGCGAGCAGGGTCTGGTCGGCGAACGGCGAGCGCCGCAGGATCGCGTGGCCCAGCCGCAGGTCGGTGCAGCGCTCGACGCGCACCCCGGCCGCCAGCAGCCCCGGGTACCAGCGGGTCGCGTCGTCCCAGACCCACCGGACCGGCGCGGTCGCGCGCTCCCGCTCGGCCACGTGCCCGGCGAGCGCCGCGGGTGCGAGCCGCTCGCGGCGACCCGCCGCCCCGTCGGCGTCGAGCACCACGGCCTCGACCGCGTCGCCGTCCCGACGGAGCAGGATGCGCTCCACCCGCGCCCCGGCCTACGGGGCGGTGGGGCCACCCCGGCCGAGCAGCCGGTGCAGGCAGCGCGCCGGGAGGCCCAGGACAGCCCGGGTGACGTGCACCCCGAGACGCAGCAGGTCGGCGTAGTCCGGCGGGCGGACGGCGGCCGGCGGCGCACCGGCACCGGGCGGTGGGTCCCCGGCCGCGGAGGGACCGGCGGAGGGACCGGCGGCGGACGCCGCGGGCACGGGGTCCGCGGGCCCCGCCGGCACCAGGAGGTCGACCGCCGAACGGCGCCGCGGGGCCCGCAGCGAGTCGAACGACGGGATCGCCGGCGCCACCGGGCCCTCCTCGTCCGCGTCCCCCTCGCCGGCCGGACCGGCGCCCGGCAGCCGCGCGGGCGGCTCCGGGACGACGGCGCGGATCGCGGCGACCATCCCGGCGCCCAGCCCGGGGACGGCGCCGAGCTCCCGGCGGGTGAGGGCGGCGAGCGCGTCGACCTCGGTGATCCCGGCGCGGGTCAGCGCGGTGACCGCCCGGGCGGGCAGCCCGAGCTCCCGGATCGATCCGGCGGGCTGTCCCGGTGCGCTGGTCGGCATGTCGGTCAACCCTAGCGATGCCCTGCTCCCCCCGCTCCGGCGGCGGCAGGGTCAGACCGCGACCACCTCGTAGGTGTGCCCGGCGGCGCGCAGCCGCTCGACCAGCACCTCGCCCAGCGCCGTCGCCGGGGTCAGCGAGCCGGCCCGGTCGGGCAGCCGGTCCTCGTCGAGCGCGAGCGCGAGGGCGGCCTCGCCGAGCATGACGGCGGTGGCCTTGTAGCCCGGGTCGCCGCTGCCCGCGGCGGTCGCCCGGTAGCGGCGCCCGTCCTCGGTGGTGGCGTCGACCACCATGCGGAAGAAGCCCTTCTCGCGGGCGGCCTCGCCCGGACCGGTGCCCGGCGCCGGCAGCACCCGGTCCAGCAGCGCGCGGGTCGGCCCGAGGCTCATCGCCGACACCACGGCGACCAGCCCCGCGCCGATCCCGGCCGCGGTCGCCGCCCCCAGCGGGCCGCGGCCGGCGCTCATGACCTCGCCGTAGCGCAGCCCGCGCCCGTAGGCCCAGTCCTGGAGGGCGTTGCTGCGCCGCACGATCCGGGTGTTGAACGGGGCCATGACGAACGGCGCGCTCCACCGGCCGTCCGGCAGCTGTGCGGGCATACCCGCGTCCCGCGGCTGGGGCGTGTCCGGCTCCGCGGCGCGGTCGGGGCTCAGCGCGAACGGGTCGCCCACCACGCGGCGCCGCGACGGGTCGGCGGCCAGCGCCTCCACCTGCGCCCGCATCGAGTCGATCGTCCCGCCGCTGAAGCCGCCACGGAGGCTGGCGACCAGCTGCACGTCGGTCAGCCCGCCGGCGCCGTCGGCCGCGGCCTGCCGGCCGAGCAGGAGCACGCTGAGGTCGGAGGGGACCGAGTCGAAGCCGCACGCGTGCACGATCCGCGCGCCGGTCTCCTTCGCCACGGCGTCGCACCGCTCGATGGCGTCCCGGACGAACAGCACCTCACCGGTGAGGTCGGCGTAGTGGGTGCCGGCCCGGGCGCAGGCCTCCACCACCGGCAGGCCGTACCGGGCATAGGGGCCGACCGTGGTCACCAGCACGCGGGTGGCGCGGGCGAGGGCGTCCAGCGACGCCTCGTCGGTCGAGTCGGCCTCGACCAGGGCCCAGTCCCGGCCACCGGAGGGCAGGGCGCGCCGGACCTCCTCGAGCCGGTCGCGGGACCGGCCGGCCAGCGCGATGCGGGTCCCGGACGGGGCGTGCTCGGCGAGGTAGCGCGCGAGCAGCCGGCCGACGAAGCCGGTGGCCCCGTAGACGACGAGGTCGTGGGTCCGTGCGTCTTCTGCCATGCGGCCATCCTGTCGTGCCGGGAGGGGCGCTGTCCCGCCGGCCACCTGCCGCACCGGGCACCCGGGCACGTCACGGCGGGGTAACGACCCGGCACACCGGCCACTCCGCCCCCCTGCGTCCTCGAGGAAGCGCGGAGCCGTGCCGATGGAGGTCGCATGGCAGTGCGCCTCGCATCGGTGCGGACCGCGACCCGTCGGCAGGTCGCGGAACGGTCGTCGACGTCCCCGTGGTGGCGGTCGGCGGTGGTGTACCAGGTCTACCTGCGCTCGTTCGCGGACGGGAACGGCGACGGCGTCGGCGACCTCGCCGGTCTGCGCTCCCGGCTGCCGTACCTGTCGTGGCTGGGCGTGGACGCGGTGTGGATCAACCCGCACTACCCCTCCGGGGGCGCCGACGGCGGCTACGACATCGTCGACTACCGCGCCGTCGACCCCGAGTACGGCGACGTGGCCGACCTCGAGGCGCTGGTCGCCGAGGCCCGCGCGCTCGGCCTGCGGGTCGTGCTGGACGTCGTCCCGAACCACACGTCCGACCGGCACCCCTGGTTCCAGGCCGCGCTGGCCGACCCGGACTCCCCCGAGGCCGCCCGCTACCACTTCGCGCCGCCGTCGGAGGAGCCGCCGAACAACTGGCAGTCGCTCTTCGGCGGGCCGGCCTGGTCGCGGACCCCCGACGGCCGCTGGTACCTGCACCTGTTCGCCCCCGAGCAGCCCGACCTCAACTGGCGCGACCCGGCCGTCGCCGCCGACTTCGAGCGGACGCTGCGCTTCTGGCTGGACCGCGGCGTCAGCGGCTTCCGCGTCGACGTGGCCTACGGCCTGTTCAAGGACGCCGGCCTGCGGGACAACCCGGGCGCCTACTCCCCCACCCTGTTCGGCCACGGCCCCGAGCAGGCGATGACCTGGAACCAGCCCGAGGTGCACGACGTCTGGCGGCGCTGGCGCTCGATCTGCGACGAGTACCCGGACACCATGCTCGTCGGCGAGGTCTGCCTCGCCGACCCGCGCGAGGTGGCCCTGTACTCCCGCCCGGACGAGATGCACCAGTCGTTCAGCTTCCGGCTGCTGAAGTCGGCCTGGTCGACCGAGGCCTTCGCCGACGGCGTGCGCAGCGCGCTGGACGCCTTCGGCGAGGTCGGCGCCCCGGTCTCCTGGGTGCTGGGCAACCACGACAAGGACCGGCAGGTCACCCGCTTCGGCGGCGGGGCCGTCGGCACCGCCCGCGCCCGCGCCGCGGCGCTGCTGATGCTGGCGCTGCCGGGCTCGGCCTACGTCTACGCCGGCGACGAGCTGGGCCTGCCGCAGGCCGACGTCCCCGACGAGGCCAAGCGCGACCCGATCTTCTTCCGCAGCGGGGGCGCCCGCAGCGGGCGCGACGGCTGCCGCGTGCCGATGCCGTGGAACCCCTCGCCCGGCGTCGGCTTCTCCACCCGCGCCGACGCCGAGCCCTGGCTGCCGGTGCCGGCGGAGTGGGACCGGTACGCGGTGTCCCGCCAGGCCCGCGACGGCGGCTCGATGCTGACCCTCTACCGCCGCGCGCTGTCGCTGCGGGAGGCGCACCCGGCGCTGGGGTCGGGTGAGGCGACGGTCAGCACGCGGGGCGACGTCCTCACCGTCCGGTGCACCGCCGACGACGGGAGCGTGGTCCGCTGCGTGGTCAACATGGGCACGGGGACGACGCTGGTGCGCACCCGCGGCACCGTGCTGCTGGCGTCCAACACGCACGTGCGCCGCTCGCCGGCCACCGTGGCGCTGCCGCCGCACACCGCCATCTGGCTCGCGGAGGGCTGACGTCCCCCTTCCGGGTCACGTCCGGTTCGAGGAGCTGGCAGTCGTCCCGGCGACCGGCCGATGGGATCAGGTGACCAGCGTGGCGGAACGTCCCGGTGCGGAGCACGGCTCCGGCCCACCCGCACCGGCTGCCGCAGGCGCGGGGGCGGTGGCGCTGGGGGCGGAGATCGCCGAGTTGGAGGACCGCTCCCGGTTCGACGAGGGCGGGCTCGAGCAGCGGGCCGAGCGGGCGCTGGCCGCGGCCCGCGCGGCCGGGCTGCCCGAGCTGGAACGGCGCGCCCGCCTGGTCCAGGCCGACCTGGTGCGGCGCCGCGGCGGCGTCGCCGAGGCCGGCCGGCTGGCCGAGGAGATCCACCGCTGGGCGGCCGACCACGGGTCCCGCTGCCTGCTCGCGCGGAGCCACTTCGTCCTGGCCGCGGTGTTCCAGGAGCTGGGTGACCTGTCCCTGGCGCTGGAGCACGCCGTCCGCTCCGTGGAGCTGCTCCCCGACGACGCGCCGGCGCCGACGCGGATCGACCACCACGCCCGGCTGGCCGACTGCCTCGGCCTCAACGGCGACCTCGCCGCGCAGGACCGCTACGACCACGTGCTGCGGCTCGCCGAGGAGATCGGCGACGTCGACCGGCAGCTGCTGGTGCTCAACAACCGCAGCTACTGCGAGATCCTCACCGGCCGCTCCTCCGAGGCGCTGCGCTGGTGCGCGGAGCTGCAGGACCTGGCCGCGCGGCACGGCGTGCCCCTCCGGGTCGGCCGGCTGGACACGGTCGGTCGGGCCCTCATGGAGCTGGACCGGCTGGAGGAGGCCGAGGCCGCCATGCTGCCCGGCCTGCACCCCGAGGTGCTCGACGCCTCGCTGGACGGCGACGCCGGCGCCGACTTCCTGCTGACCCTCACCGAGATCCGCCGCCGCCGCGGGCACCTCGCCGAGGCCCGCGAGACCCTCGACGAGTGCGTGCGCCGCTGCGAGCGGCACGGGCTGACGTCGATCCGGGTGCGCGCCCGCCGGGAGCAGGCGGAGCTGCACGCCGCTGCCGGGGACTTCCGGGCGGCGTACGAGGAGCACCGGCTGTACTGCGACGAGCTCATGGAGCTCCAGTCGGCCGAGCGCGACGCCCGCGCCCGGGCGCTGCAGGCGATGTACGAGACGACCGAGGCGCGCCGGCAGAGCCGGCGGTACCGGGAGCTCTCGCTGCGCGACCCGCTCACCGGCCTCTACAACCGCCGCTACGTCGACGAGGAGCTGCCGCGGCAGCTGGCCGAGCACCCGGGTGGGCTGACCGTGGCCCTGCTGGATCTCGACCACTTCAAGCGGATCAACGACACCTGCTCGCACGAGGTCGGCGACCGGGTGCTGCGGACCGTGGCGGAGCTGCTCCAGGAGCACGTCCGGACGGGCCCGGACGGCGCGTTCGCCGCCCGGCTCGGCGGCGAGGAGTTCCTCGTCGTGCTCCCCGGCACCGAGCCCGGCACCGCGGTGCGGGACCTGGAGGCGGTCCGGCGGGCGATCAGGTCCCACCCCTGGGACGAGCTGACCCGCGGCCTGCCGGTGACGGCGAGCATCGGCACGGCCCACGGCGGCAGCACGCCGGCGGACGCGCTCGGCCGCGCCGACGCCGCCCTGTACGCGGCCAAGCGGCAGGGCCGCGACCAGGTCGTCGTCGGCGGCTGAGACCGGCCGCCGCCGCGGTCAGACCGGCTCGACGCCGAAGACCCGGGCCAGCCGCTCGATCTTGCGCGCCCGGCCGAGCCGCGGCAGGTCGCTGCCGTCGCGGATGACCTGCCCGCGGGCGTCGAAGTCCGCCAGGAAGTCCCGCGCCCAGGCGACGTCGGACGGCGTGGGGCTGATGACCTCGTTGATCACCGGGAGCTGGTCCATGTCCAGGCAGAGCTTGCCGGTCAGGCCGAGGGAGACGGTGACCGCGGTCTGCTCGCGCAGCACCGGGTGGCTGCTGCTCACCGTCGGGCCGTCGATGGGGCCGGGGAGCCCGCCGATCCGGCTGGCCACGACCAGCCGCGAGCGGGGGTAGGCCATCGCCATCTCGTCGGCGCTGGTGCCGGTGTCCCGGCGGTAGTCGCCGCTGCCGAAGGCGAGCCGGAACGCGCCGCGGGCGCGGGCGATGTTGACCGCCTCCTCGATGCCCAGCGCCGACTCCACCAGCGCGAGCACCGGGGTCGCCCCGCCGAGGCGGTCGAAGGTCTCCGTCACGTGCTCGGCGGCCTCGGCCTTGGCGAGCATCACGCCCAGCAGCCCCGGCACGCGCGCCAGGCCGGCGACGTCGTCGGCCCAGTACGGGGTGGAGTGGTCGTTGATGCGCACCCAGGCGCCGTTGCCCTCGCGGGACAGCCACTCGGCGACCCCGTCGCGCGCCTCCCCCTTGTGCGCCGGGTCGACGGCGTCCTCGATGTCGAGCACCACCTGGTCGGCGCGCGAGTCACGCGCGACGTCGAACAGGTCCGTGCGCGCACCGTTCACCAGCAGCCACGAGCGGGCGTCCTCGGGTCCGACCTTCTTCTTCGCTGCCACGCGCCCATCCTCGTACGGATCCTCCCGGCGCACCCTTCGAGGGGTCAGTCCCCCGCCACCCGCGGCGCCACCTCGGTGCCGAGCAGCTCGATGCCCCGCATGAGGTCCTCGTGGGCGAGCCGCGGGTTGGTCATCTGCAGCGCGACCCGGTCCACCCCGCCGAGCTGCTCGGAGACCCGCCGCAGCTTGGCCGCCACCGTGACCGGGTCGCCCATGAAGAAGGCGCCGTCCGGCCCGCTGGTGGCGTCGAACTGCGCGCGGGTCGGGGTGGCGAACCCGCGCTCGCGGGAGATCTTCGCGAACATCTCGTGCCAGCCGGGGTAGATGGTGTCCGCGGCGGCCTGGGTGCTCTCCGCGACGAACCCGAACACGTGCAGCCCCACCTTGAGCGCCTCGGGCGGGTGCCCGGCGTGGGCCCCCGCCCGGCGGTACAGGTCGACCAGCGGGGCGAACTGGCGGGGCTCGCCGCCGATGATCGCGACCATGAGCGGCAGGCCCAGCAGGCCGGCCCGGGCGAACGACTCCGGTGTCCCCCCGACGCCGACCCAGATCGGCAGCGGGTCCTGCAGCGGGCGGGGGTGGACGCCCTGGCCGGTCAGCGGCGGGCGGTGCTTGCCCGACCAGGTGACGTGCTCGGACTCCCGGATGCGCAGCAGGAGGTCGAGCTTCTCCGCGAACAGCTCGTCGTAGTCGGCCAGGCTCAGGCCGAACAGCAGGAAGGCCTCGGTGAACGAGCCGCGGCCCACGACGAGGTCGATCCGCCCGCGGGAGATCAGGTCGAGGGTGGCGAACTGCTGGAAGACCCGCACCGGGTCGGCGGCGCTGAGCACGGTGACGGCGCTGCCCAGCCGGATGCGGGAGGTGCGCGCCGCCGCGGCCCCGAGGATGACCGGGGGCGCGGAGTCGTAGTACTCGCTGCGGTGGTGCTCGCCGATGCCGAAGGAGTGCAGGCCGACGCGGTCGGCGAGCTCGATCTCCTCGAGCAGGTGGCCCATCCGCTCCTCCGGGCCGATCAGCCGTTCGGTGCGCGGGTCGGTGACCGCCGCGACGAAGCTGTCGACGCCGACGTGCATGGAGGTCCTCCGGGAGCTCGGGAACGGACGGGACCGGGCGGCCCCGGCGGCCAGTCAACACCGCGGCGCGGAGCGGCGCTCCCGGTCGGCCGGCGCTGCTGCCCCAGCGCGGCCGGCCGGGTCAGCTCGCCGGCCGCCTGCCGGTCGAGCACGAGCACCGCGTGCCCGGGACCGGTCGGGGCGGTGCGCGCCCCGGCGAGGCACCGGCGCCAGCGGGCCGCGTGGCGCCGCGTCCGGCCGTCCGGGATCGTCCGGCCGCGCGCCCGCTGCCCGTCGCGGGCCACCTGAGGCGGCACGTCGAGGAGCACCAGGCGCAGCGCCCGGCCCGAGCGGCCCGCGGTCAGGAGCACCAGGCCCCGCCAGCCCCGGCTGGTCCACGGGTCGGTCAGCACGACGAGCGGGGCGTCACCGGCCACCGACCGCAGCACCCGCCAGCGGTGCCAGGCGTGCACCCCCGGGCGCAGCAGGCGGTACGGCACCCCGGGGGCCGCGCGCCGCACCCGGGCGGCGACGTCCTCGGAGTCGAGGGCCGTGACCGTCGGGCCCTCCCCGGCGAGCAGGCGGCGGAGCAGCGTCGTCTTCCCGCTGCCCGGCAGACCGCCGACGACGACGAGGACGCGGCCGGGCGGCACCGGCGCCGCGCCGCGGCGACCGGTTGCCGTCGGGGCGGTGCCGCCGGCCACGGCGCCTCCTCGCTGCTCGGGCGCACGAGCCTGCCCGGAGGAGGTGCGGTTTCCCGGGGAGCCGCCTGGGAAGGGCCTGTGAACCTGCGCGGCGGTCAGCCGGCCGGGACCACCCGGTCGAGCCAGGCGAGCAGGTCCCGCACGACCTCGTCGCGGTTGGTCTCGTTGAAGACCTCGTGCCGGGCGCCGGGGTAGGCCCGCAGCGTCACGTCCTGCACGCCGGCCTCCCGCAGCCGGTCGACCAGCACCTCGACCAGCGCCAGCTGCCCATTCAGCGGGTCGGCGTCGCCGACCGCGACGTACACCGGCAGGTCGGCGCGCACGGCGCGGAGCTGCGCGGCGTCGGCCAGCCGTCGCCCGGCCAGGAACATCTGCCGGCTGTCGGCGGCGGTCAGGCCGAAGCCGCAGCGCGGGTCGGCGACGTAGGCGTCCACCTGCGCCTCGTCGCGGGAGAGCCAGTCGTAGTCGGTGCGGGCCGGCTGGAACGGCGCGTTGAACGCCGAGAGGTCGGTCGGCCCGTCCAGGTCCACGGCGGGCTCGAGCAGGTCCAGCACCGTGGTGCCGGTGAGCACCAGGGCGGCGAGGTCACCGGAGCGGTCGAGCACGTGCTGCTGCGCGGCGAAGGAGCCCATGCTGTGCCCGAGGAGCACCAGCGGGGCGTCGGGGAGCTCGGCCCGCACGGAGTCGGTCACCCGGCCGATGTCGCGCACCAGCTCGTCCCAGCCCCCCGGGCCCAGGTCGCCCCACGCGCCGTCGCGGGCGGTCGCGCCGTGGCCGCGGTGGTCCTGCCCCACGACCACCCAGCCCGCACCGGTGAGCGCGGCCGCCAGCGCCTCGTAGCGCAGCAGGTGCTCCCCCATGCCGTGCGTGAGCTGCACGATGCCGCGCACCGGGCCGGCGGGGTCCCAGCGGTGGACGGTGAGGGGGACGTCGTGGGCGGAGGTGATGGTGGAGGTCCGGTCCGGCATGCCGGGAGCCTACGGCCGGGCGGGCCCCGGCCGCACCCACGGCGGACGGGCAGCCCGCACCCAGGCCGTGCACAGCCCGGCGGCCGACCGTGGCGGCATGGACGACGACGCGACCGGACAGCTCTTCGACGCCACCGCGGCCCGCACCGTGGTCCTGGCCCGCCGGCCGCCGGGCGCCTGCGCCGTCGAGTGCGTGGTCTCCGACGTCGTCTGGGGCGAGGTCGTCCGGCTGCTCCGCTGGGCGACGGCGGGCACCCGGGGCGACCGCACCCTGCAGGTCGGTGCCTGGTGGCGGCTGGCCGGGGGGTGCGCGGACCTGCTCCGGCGGCTGCCGCGCCTCTGCGACGAGATCGCCGAACCGTGGGGCCTCGACGGCGGGGCCCCGGTCCCGCCGGAGCTGGACGCCGGCGACCGCATCGCCCTCGCGGCCGACCGGGTCGTGGCGCTGCTGCAGTCACCGCGACCGGTCCCGCTGCGCACGCTCGCCGCCGAGGTCGACGCCCTCGGCTCGGCCGCCCTGTCCGCACTGGCCGCCCGGCCCCTGCACCGGGGCCCGTGGTGAACGGCCGCCGGGCCGTGCTCCAGCCGCTCCTGGGTGCGACCCTCGTCGGGGTGGCCGCCCTGACCCTCACCCCCGAGGGGGCCGGCTGGTCGTGGGGGTCGCCGGCCGAGGAGCTGCGCTGGTACGCCACGGGGCTGGACTCCCCCGCGACGGTGCGCCAGCTGCTCGGCAACCTGGGGCTGCTCGTCGTCCCGGCCGCGCTGGCGGTCCTGCGCTGGCCGGCGCTGGGGCGGCCGGCGCGGCTGGTCACCCTGGCCGCGGCCGCGGGTGCCGGCATCGAGCTGCTGCAGTGGGCGCTGCCGCTGGGGCGCGTGGTCTCCCCGCTGGACGCCGTCCTGAACGCCGCCGGCGCCGTCGTGGCCGGGCTGCTGGTGGCCGGGCTGCTGGCGGCGGTTCAGCCGGACTCGGCGATCCGCTTGATCGCCGCGAGGGTCACCGGGATGCCCTCGTGCGCCTGCCGGGTGCGCTCGGCGATCCGCTCGCCGGCCGACTCCCCGAACCGCTCGGCGAAGAACGCCTGGCCGGCGGGGAGGAACTCCCAGTGCTCGGTCAGCTCGGTGCCGCCGCCGGCGGGGACCATCGTGTAGCCCCAGCGGACGTAGCCGGCGCCCACCTCCCACGCGAACTCGCGGCCGCGGTCGGCCGCCACGACGCGGGACCGGCTCTCCCACGTCCGCTCGGGCGTGACGTTGCGCCCGGTGAAGCCGTCGCCGACCTGCCCCGAGGCGCCCTCGTCCCACCAGCACTCCTGGCAGATCGGGCTCCACTCGCCGGTGCGCGTGACGTCGGAGACGAGGTCGTACACGGCCTCCGGGGCGGCGGCGACGGTGACCGAGGCGGAGTGGCGCAGTTCGCTCATCGGCGCAGTCTCCCAATCGTCATGCGTGCCCGGCGACGCGGCCCGGGTATGCGGCGCCGCGTGGAGGAGCTGCTGCAGGAGGTCGTGAACGTCCTGGTCGTCATCGTGGAGGCCTGCGGCGCGGCGGTCATCATCGTCGGCGCGGTCTGGGCGTTCCTGCTCTTCCTCTGGGTCGGCCTCCGCGACCGGAGCACGCGGAACTTCGTCCCCGTCCGGCTGACGCTGGGCCGCTTCCTGGCCCTGGGCCTGGAGTTCCAGCTGGCCGCCGACGTCCTGAAGACGGCGGTGGCCCCGAGCTGGGAGGAGATCGGCCAGCTCGCCGCGATCGCCGCCATCCGGACGGCGCTGAACTACTTCCTCGGCAAGGAGATCGCCGAGGAGAAGCGGCAGATCGAGGAGGACCGGGAGGGGCCCTCCGACGCCGCCACCGACCCGACCCACCACAGGCGCACCGGGGGGAGCGGGTGAGCTCGACGCTGGTCGCGGTCACCGGCGCGATGTCCCAGGTGGTGGTCGCGACCGCGGTGGTCTCCGGCGCGATCGCCCTGGCCGTCACCCGCCGTCCGGCGCCGGCGCTCGGCATCACCCTCGACCTGCTGGTGGCCGCTGGGCTCCTCCGGCTGGTGGGTGACCCCGACTGGCGGACCATCGCCGTCACCGGCACCGTCGTCGCCCTGCGGCACCTGGTCAGCTACGGCCTGCGGCTCGGGGCGCGGTCCCTGGAGGGCGCGGCCTCGGACGGCGGGGACCGCGACTCCCGCTCGCGGCCGCCGCGCGACCTGGCCGGCCGCCTGCTCAAGCCGGCCTGGCTGCCCTGAGCAGGCGGGGCCCCTAGGCCCGCACCTGCCCCGCCGCGGGCGTCTCCCCGCCCTCGAGGTCGCCCTCGGTGTCGAGGTAGGCCTGCTGCAGCTCGGCGAGCACCTGCGGGTCGGGCTCCGCCCACATCTTCCGGTCGACCGCCTCCAGGAGCCGCTCGGCGATGCCGTGCAGCGCCCACGGGTTCGACTGCTCCATGAACGCCCGGTTCTCCGGGTCGAGCACGTAGGTCTGCGCGAGCTTCTCGTACATCCAGTCGGCGACGACGCCGGTCGTGGCGTCGTAGCCGAACAGGTAGTCGACGGTCGCGGCCAGCTCGAAGGCCCCCTTGTAGCCGTGCCGGCGCATCGCGGCCAGCCACTTGGGGTTGACCACCCGCGCCCGGAACACCCGGGCGGTCTCCTCGGTGAGCGAGCGGGTGCGCACCTGCTCGGGCCGGGTCGAGTCGCCGATGTAGGCCGCCGGCGCCCGCCCGGTGAGCGCGCGGACCGTGGCCACCATCCCGCCGTGGTACTGGAAGTAGTCGTCGGAATCGGCGATGTCGTGCTCGCGGGTGTCGACGTTCTTGGCCGCGACCGCGATCCGCCGGTAGGCGGCCTCCATGTCGGGGCGGGCCTGCACGCCGTCCAGGTCGCGGCCGTAGGCGTAGCCGCCCCACACGGCGTACACCTCGGCGAGGTCGGCGTCGCCGCGCCAGTCGCGCGAGTCGATCAGCGGCAGCAGGCCGGCTCCGTAGGCGCCGGGCTTGGACCCGAAGACCCGGGTGGTCGCACGGCGCCGGTCCCCGTGCCCGGCGACGTCGGCGTCGACGTGCGCCCGCACGTAGTTGTCCGACGGCTCCTCGTCCAGCCCGGCGACCAGGGTGACGGCGTCGTCGAGCATGGTGACCACGTGCGGGAAGGCGTCCCGGAAGAAGCCGGAGATGCGCACCGTGACGTCGACCCGGGGGCGGCCGAGCTCCGCCAGCGGCACCGGCTCCAGCGCGGTGACCCGCCGGGAGGCGTCGTCCCACACCGGGCGGACGCCGAGCAGCGCGAGCACCTCGGCGACGTCGTCCCCCGAGGTGCGCATCGCGGAGGTCCCCCACACCGAGAGCCCGACCGAGCGCGGCCACTCGCCCGTGTCGGCGCGGTAGCGCTCCAGCAGCGAGTCGGCCATGGCCTGGCCGGTCTCCCAGGCCAGCCGCGAGGGCACCGCGCGCGGGTCGACCGAGTAGAAGTTGCGCCCGGTCGGCAGCACGTTGACCAGCCCGCGCAACGGCGAGCCCGAGGGACCGGCGGGCACGTAGCCGCCGTCGAGGGCGTGCAGCGTGGCGTCGAGCTCGTCCGTGGTGCGCGCCAGCCGGGGCACCACCTCGTCGACGGCGAAGCGCAGCACCGCGGCGACGGCGTCGTCGTCCCGGTCGAGCACCTCGCGCACCACCTCGGGGACGGCGGACGCCGTCCAGCCGCGGGCCTCCATCCCGCCGACGAGGGCGGCCGCGAGCTCCTCCACCCGGTCGGTCTCGCGCAGCCCCGCGGTGCCGTCCTCGGCCAGCCCCAGCGCCTCGCGGAGGCCGGGCAGCGCGACCGAGCCGCCCCAGATCTGCCGGGCGCGCAGCATCGCGACGACGAGGTCGACGCGGTCCTCGCCGGCCGGGGGCGAGCCGAGGACGTGCAGCCCGTCGCGGATCTGGGAGTCCTTGATCTCGCAGAGCCACCCGTCGACGTGCAGGATCATCTCGTCGAAGTGCTCGTCGGCCGGGCGCTCGTTCAGCCCGAGGTCGGCGTCGAGCTTGGCCGCTTGCAGCAGCGTCCAGATCTGCGCGCGGACGGCGGGCAGCTTCGCCGGGTCCATCGCCGCGACGTTGGCGTGCTCGTCGAGCAGCTGCTCCAGCCGGGCGATGTCGCCGTAGGAGTCCGCCCGCGCCATCGGCGGCACCATGTGGTCGATGAGCGTGGCGTGCGCGCGGCGCTTGGCCTGCGAACCCTCCCCCGGGTCGTTGACCAGGAACGGGTAGACCAGCGGCAGGTCGCCGATCGCGGCGTCCGGCCCGCAGGAGGCCGACAGCCCGACCGTCTTGCCCGGCAGCCACTCCATGTTGCCGTGCTTGCCGACGTGCACCAGCGCGTGCGCGCCGAAGCTCTCCCGCAGCCACCGGTAGGCGGCCAGGTAGTGGTGCGAGGGCGGCAGGTCGGGGTCGTGGTAGATCGCGATCGGGTTCTCGCCGAAGCCGCGCGGCGGCTGGACCATGACGACGACGTTGCCGGCGCGGAGGGCGGCGAAGACGATGTCGTCGCCGTCGACGAACAGCGAGCCCGGCGCCTCCCCCCAGTGCTCGGTCATCGCCTCGCGGAGGTCCGCGGGGAGGGTGTCGAAGAAGGCGCGGTACTCGGCGGCGGGGATGCGCACCGGGTTGCCCGACAGCTGCTCCTCGGTCAGCCAGTTCTCGTCCTGCCCGCCGGCGGCGATCAGCGCGTGCACCAGCGCGTCTCCGTCGAGGTCCGCGACGCCGGGCAGCGCGTCCGGCCCGTCGAACGGGCCGATGTCGTAGCCGGCGCCGTGCATCGCGGCCAGCAGCCGGACCACCGACGCCGGGGTGTCCAGCCCGACCGCGTTGCCGATGCGCGCGTGCTTGGTCGGGTAGGCCGACAGCATCACGACGACCCGCCGCTCGGCGGGCGGGGTGTGCCGCAGCCGGGCATGCGCGACGGCGGTGCCGGCCACCCGGGCGGCCCGCTCGGGGTCGGGCACGTAGTGCGTCAGCCCGTCCTCGTCGGTCTCCTTGAAGGAGAACGGCACGCTGATGATCCGGCCGTCGAACTCGGGGATCGCGACCTGGTTGCCGACGTCGAGCGGGGAGAGCCCGTCGTCGTCGGCCAGCCACTCCTCCCGCGAGCGGGTCAGGCACAGCCCTTGGACGACGGGCACGTCGAGCTCGGCGAGCGCGCCGACGTCCCAGGCGCCGTCGTCGCCGCCGGCCTGCGCGGTGGCCGGGCGCGAGCCACCGGCGGCGAGCACGGTGACCACGAGCGCGTCGGCGGTGCGCAGGGTGGCGAGCAGGTCGTCGGGCACGTTCCGCAGCGAGCTGACGAAGACCGGCAGCGCACGGCCGCCGGCGTCCTCGATCGCGGTGCAGAGGGACTCGACGAACGCGGTGTTCCCGGCGAGGTGGTGCGCCCGGTAGTAGAGGACGGCGACCCGCGGGCCGGTGGCGGTCCGGGCCCTGCGGTCCAGCAGCCCCCAGTCGGGCGCGATCGACGGCGGCTCGAAGCCCTCGCCGGTGAGCAGCACCGTGTCGGAGAGGAAGCGGTGCAGCTGGACGAGGTTGTCCGGGCCGCCCTGCGCCAGGTAGCCGTGCGCCTCGGTGGCCACCCCCATCGGGACGGTGGAGAGCTCCATGAGCTCGGCGTCGGGCAGCTGCTCGCCACCCAGGACGACGACCGGCGCCGGCCCGGCCAGCAGCGGGGCCAGCACCTCCTCGTACTGCCGGCGCACCCCGAGGATGCGGACGACCACCAGCTCGCTGCCATCCGTGAGGGCGGCCATGCCGTCGGCGTCGAGGCGGGCGGGGTTGCCGAGCCGCCAGCCGGCGCCGCTGGCCCGGGCGGAGAGCAGGTCGGTGTCGCTGGTCGAGAGCAGCGTGAACGTCACGTGGGGCCTCCCTCGGGGTCCGCGCCCCGGGTCGTCGGGCACGGCAGCCGGAGTGTCTGGCTCTGCCCCGAGGGGCTCACAGTGGCGGGACCGCACCGGGATCGCACCGGTTTCCTCGCTGCACTGCCGTGGTGTGGGCCGAACGCTACCGGTCACCGTGCGGAGCGCGAGGCGGTGCCCACGGTGCGCATCCGTACCGCGCTCCGCCGGCGAAGGACGGGTATCGACCGGTCCGTCCGAGGGAGTCGTCATGGCACTGCGTCCGCACCTCCGCCGCACCCGATCCGCGCCGGCGGCCCCACCGGCACCCGCCGCACCGGCCGGGGCACCGCCACCCAGCCGGCGGCCGGCTGCTTCGGCACCCCGGCCGGCCTCCGCGGCACCCCGGCCGGCCGACGTCGCCCGCCGGGAGCCCGAGCCGCCGCGCACCGGGAGCCGGGTGCCGGCCGTGCACCGGATCGGCGCGGTGGTGGTCGCGGCGGTGATCGCGGTCTTCGGCATCCTCGGCTTCGCCGACGGCCTGGACTTCTTCTCCACCGAGGGCGAGCGGATCCTCGGCCTCTCCTCCAACGGCCTGCTGTCCACCATCTCCGTCGTCACCGCGGCGGTCCTGGTCGCGGCCGCCGTGCGCGGGCCGCGGATCGCCTCGACGGTGATGATCGTCGTCGGGGTGCTCTTCCTGGTGTCGGCGCTGGCCAACCTCGCCGTGCTGAACACCGACCTGAACGTCCTGGCGTTCCGCTTCCCCAACGTGGTGTTCTCCGTCGTCGCCGGGCTGGTGCTGCTCATCCTCGGCGCCTACGGCCGGGTGAGCGGCAACCTGCCGCCCGACAGCCCCTACGCCCACCCCGATGACGACGACGACCGCGCCGTCGCCGACGACGAGTACCCGTCCACGCCGGAGGAGTTCCGCGCCGAGCAGGCCATGCGCGAGGCCGAGGTCGCCGTCGTGCAGCACACCGCTACCCCCGACCAGCAGCGCCGGGTGGCGGCGATGGCGGCGGCGCACAGCCGGGCCGAGCGCCGCCGGGTGTGGCTCTCCTTCGACGAGGGGTCCGGCGGCGCGGCCTGATCCCGCGCCCGGCCTAGCCTGCGGCGGTGGCCTACGACGTTCTCGCGGAGAGCATCGCGCTCATCGAGCACGGCGTCCCCGACGCCCCCGCCCGGCTGAGCCGCCGGCGGCGGTTCGCCCCCCTCGCCGTCGACGTCGACGGCGACGTGGCCTGCACGTACTTCGCCCGGCGCAGCGTCGGCGCCGTGGTGGCGGAGGCCTGGGTGCTGGTGCGGCGCGGGCAGGAGTGGGTGCTGCTCGGCGGCGGCGGGGGCGGCCTCGAGGACGACGACCTGGCCGACCGCCCCGCCGCGGCGCCCCTCGGCGACCGGGTGGTGCCGACCGGGGGCGGGGCGGTGCTGCGCAACCCGGGACGCCTGATGCCCTGGGGCGCCCGCTACGCCACGTACGCCACGCTGCGCGCGAGCCGGGAGGTGGACCGGCTGCGGGTCGGCGCCCGCCTGCTCCCGGTGCCCCGGCACGGTCACCTGGTGGTGGTGTGGGCCGGGCGGCAGGCACCCACCACGGAGGCGCTGGCCGCCGACGGCCGCGGGTTGGGCACCGTGCCGCTGGACCTCCGGTCGTCGTGGCCCCCCGAGGTCTACCGCGACCCCGGCTGAGCGCCCGACCGGGCGGCGCCCGCCGTCCGCACTGGTCAGGGCCGGATCGGCCCCCTAGCATGGCCCCGGTGCGGCGGGGAGGGCAGGACGACCGGCGAGGAGCCGGTCCCTCCGGGGTTACCCCGGGGTCTCGCAGCAGAGCTAGGCGACGCGTCACCCGCCGGACGGCGCGCTCCGCGCACGTCCCGGCGCCTCCGTCACGGAGCGGCTGCCCTCCCCGCCGCGCCCCGCGGCGTGCCGTGCCGGCGGGCGGGCGGTGACGGCCGGCCGCCGGGCCGAGGTCACCGCGAACGGCGTCGCGACGGCGCTGCTGGCGGGTGCCTGGCGGCGCCGGGAGATGGTCCGCCGGGTCGCGGTCGCGCTGGGGTACGCCCGGGCGCCCCGCTGGGTGGGCACGCTCGTCGGTGAGGTGCTGGAGGCCTACCGGCACCCGCCGGCCGACCGGCCCCGGGAGCTCGCCCTCTTCGTGCGCACCACCGGCGGCTGGGCACGCGGGACGGCGTCCGGACCACCACCCCGGGTGGTGCGCTGGGCGCCGGTGCCGACCGCCGTCGTCCGGCCACGGCTGCCCGGGCCGCAGCTGGCCGACCTCGACGACCTGGCCCGGCTGCTCGACCTGGACCAGGGCGAGCTGGCCTGGTTCGCCGACGCCCGCGGCCTGGAGCGCACGGCGCCGGAGACGCTGCGCCACTACCGCTGGCAGGCGGTCGACCGCCCGGCCGGCGTGCGGCTGCTCGCCGCGCCCAAGCCGCGGCTGAAGGAGATCCAGCGGCGGCTGCTGCGGCACGTGCTCGACCCGGTCCCGGTGCACGGCGCCGCGCACGGCTGCGTCCCCGGCCGGTCGGTGCGGACGGCGGCCGCCCCGCACGCCGGCGCCGCCGTCGTGCTGCGGATGGACCTGGAGCACTTCTTCGGCAGCGTGCCGGCGCCGCGGGTGCACGGGCTGCTGCTGGGACTGGCCGGGCTCCCCGAGCCGGTCGCGCACGCGGTCACCGGCCTGGTGACGACGGTGCTGCCCGCGGCGGTGTGGCGGCGGGTGCCGCTGCCGGGCGACGTGGCGGCGCGCGAGCGGCACCGGCGGCTCGGCGCCCGGCTCGCGGTGCCGCACCTGCCGCAGGGCGCGCCCACCTCCCCCGCGCTGGCCAACCTGGTGTGCTTCCGGCTGGACCGCCGGCTGGCCGCGCTCGCCGCCCGGTTCGGCGCGACCTACACCCGCTACGTCGACGACCTGACCTTCGGCGGCGCGCCGCGGGTGGGCCGGGGCCGGCTGGCCGAACTCGTCGGCGAGGTCGCGCGCGAGGAGGGGTTCCGGGTGAACGCCGCGAAGACCCGGGCGATCAGCTCGGCCCGCCGGCAGGACGTGCTCGGCGTCGTGGTCAACGAGCACCCGGCGCTGCCCCGGCGCGAGCGGGACGCGCTGCGGGCCCTGCTGCACAACTGCGCCACCCGCGGCTGGGCCAGCCAGCTCCGCGGCCGCGACCCGGCGACGTTCCGGGAGCACGTGCTGGGCCGGGTGGCGTGGGCGGCATCGGTCGACCCGGCGTCCGGCGCGCGGCTGCGGGAGCTGGCCGACCGCATCGACTGGAGCTGACCGCCACGGCCGGGGACGTAACCTCGCGGACGCCATGTCTTCAGCCCGGCCGTCCACCCCACCCGTCCGCGACCGCGCCGACGCCTGCCCGGGGGCGCTGCAGACGCACTCCGCCGCCGACGGCGAGCTGGCGCGGGTGCGGGTCCCCGGCGGGCTCCTGCGCGCCGACCAGCTGCGCACCCTCGGCGCGGCCGCCGTCGAGCTCGGGGACGGCGCGCTCGAGCTGACCAGCCGCGGCAACGTGCAGCTGCGCGGGCTCCGGCCGGGGGCGGCGGGCGAGCTGGGCGAGCGGCTCGCGGCGGCCGGGCTGCTGCCCAGCGACACCCACGAGACGGCGCGCAACCTGCTGTCCAGCGTGCTCAGCGGGCGGGCCGGTGGCCTGCTCGACGCCCGCCCCTGGGTGCGCGCCTTCGACGCCGGGCTGTGCGCGGACCCGTCCCTCGCGGCGCTGCCGGGCCGGTTCCTGGCCACCTTCGACGACGGCCGGGGCGACGTCGCCGCGCTGGGTGGCGACGTCGGCCTGCTGGCCCTCTCCCGCGACATGGTCTCGCTCACCCTGGCCGGGGCCGACTCCGGGCTGCGCGCCACCCCCGAGGACGCCGTCGCCCTGGCGCTGGCCGCCACCCGCGCCTTCCTCACCGAGCGCGCCGAGCAGGGCGGGCGGGCGTGGCGCCTGGCGGAGCTGACCGACGGACCCGCGCGGGTGACGGTGCGGGTGGGCGGCGCACCGGGCGCGGCGCGGGTCGACGTGCCCGCCGAGCCGCGGGTGCGGGCGATCGGTGCGGTCCCGCAGGACGACGGCCGGACGGCGCTGGCCGCGGTCGCACCCCTGGGCCGGCTCACCGCCGCCCAGCTCCCGGTGCTGGCCGACCTCGCGGCGGAGGTCCAGCTGACGCCGTGGCGCGGGGTGGTCGTCCCCGACCTGGCCGACGGGTCGGCGGCCGCCGCGCTGCTGGTCGAGGTCGGGCTCGTGCTCGACCCAGGCAGCCCGTGGACCCGCGTGACCGCGTGCGCCGGGCTTCCGAGGTGCGCCAAGTCCCTCGCGGACGTCCGCGCCGACGTGACCGCGGCCGTGGTGGTCGGTGCCCTCCCGGCTGATGGGGCGAGGCAGCACTGGGCCGGGTGCGAGCGGCGCTGCGGCCGACCCGGCGGGGCGGTCGTGGACGTGGTCGCCACCGCTTCCGGCTACCGGGTCGACGCGCCCACCGCCTGACCCGACGCTGCGTCGTGCCGGCTATCGGACGCGGCGGCGCGAGCCCGAGCTGAGCCGACGTACAGGTACTACGCCGTACGGCGCCTCCCGCCACCGCGCTGGTCGTTCGCAGGCCGGTTCTGACACGTCCGGCACGTAGCGGTCAAGCGCCCTGCCGGATGTGTGGACAGGCGGTTGACCTGCGGGTTCATGTCGCGAACGTCGGTGATCCGCGCTAGCATTCGTACATGTGTTCGACGGGTGTGGACGGTGCGGTCGGTCGGTTGGCCGCCGCGCTGGACGACCTGTCCGCCGAGGAGCTGGCCGGCCGGTTCGGGCCGCAGCTGATCGAGCAGCTGGGCGCGCTGCTCACCGCATCGAACCGGCTGGCCGCGCAGGTGGCCCGCCGGGTGCGGGAGTGCGAGCTCACCCAGGCCGCCGAGCACGACGGCAAGGCCTCGATGGCCTCCTGGCTGCGCGGGCACGCACTGTTCTCGGCCGGCGCGGCCTCCCGGCTGGTGCGCACCGGCCGGGCGCTGCCCGAGCTGCCGGCGGTGGCCGCCGCGTTCGCCGCCGGGGCGGTCACCGCCGAGGCGGTGGTGGTGATCGCCGCGGTGGCCACCCCGGGCAACCTGGCCGCCGCCGCGGCCCAGGGTGTCGACCTGGCCGGGGTGGACGAGGCGCTGGCGCAGGTGGCCGCGACCCGGCCGCACGCCGAGCTGCGGCAGGTCGTGCGCCACTACCTGGCCCGCCTGGATCCCGACGGGCCCGAACCCGACCCCACCGAGGGCCGGTCGCTGACCTTCACCCGGCACGCCGACGGATCGCTGACCTTCCACGGCGAACTGGACGCCGTCGGCGGGGAGAAGCTGCAGACCGCGGTCGAGTCGATCGTGCAGACCGACCGGCCCGCCGGGGACATGCGCACCCGCGCCCAGCAGCAGGGTGACGCCCTCGTCCAGCTGTGCGACAACGCCCTGGCCGCCGGGAACCTGCCGGTGCTGCGCACCCAGAAGCCGCACGTGGTGGTCCGGGTGGACCTGGAGGACCTGGTCGACCCCGCCGCTGGGCACGGCGCGGCCACCCTGGGCTTCGGTGCCACCATCTCCGCGGCCCGGGCCCGCTGGCTGGCCTGCGACGGCGGCATCACCCGCATCGTGCTGGGCCCCGAGGGGCAGCCCCTGGATGTGGGCCGCACCCACCGGGTGGTGCCCCGCCACCTGCGCCGCGCGGTGGAGGCCCGCGACGGGGGCTGCGTGTTCGCCGGCTGCGACGCCCCCGCCCACTGGTGCGACGTGCACCACCTGGTGCACTGGGCCGACGGCGGGGAGACCTCGCTGGAGAACTCAGGGCTGCTGCCGGCCCGATGGTGGTCTACGAGTACGAGAAGGACGGCGCCGAGATCTACCGGCAGTCGTTCGCGACGATCCGCGCCGAGGCCGACCTCGGCGGGCTGCCCGACGACGTCGCGCGCGTGGCGGTGCGGATGATCCACGCCTGCGGTCAGGTCGACCTGGTCGAAGACATCGCCTGGTCCCCCGCCGTGGTGCAGCGGGCGCGAGAGGCGCTCGACGCCGGCGCCCCCGTGCTCTGCGACGCCCAGATGGTGGCCAGCGGCGTCACCCGGCGCCGGCTGCCCAAGGACAACGACGTCGTCTGCACCCTCAACGACCCGCGCACCCCGGGGCTCGCCGCCGAGCTCGGCACCACCCGCACCGCCGCCGCGCTGGAGCTCTGGCGCGACCGGCTCGACGGCGCCGTCGTCGCCATCGGCAACGCACCCACCGCACTGTTCCACCTGCTCGAGATGGTCGCCGCCGGCGCCCCGCGGCCGGCCGCCGTCCTCGGCATCCCCGTCGGCTTCATCGGCGCCGTCGAGTCCAAGGAGGCCCTCGCCGTCTCCGACCTCGACTTTCTGGTGGTGCGGGGCCGCCGCGGCGGGAGCGCGATCACCGCCGCCGCGGTCAACGCGATCGCGAGCGACGTCGAATGAGCGTTGGTACGAGCGGCACCGGGCGGCTGTACGGGGTCGGGCTCGGTCCCGGCGACTCCGAACTGGTCACCGTCAAGGCCGCCCGGCTGATCGGCGCCGCCGACGTCGTCGCCTTCCACGCCGCCCGGCACGGCCGCTCGGTGGCCCGCGCGCTGGCCGAGCCCTACCTGCGCGCCGGGCAGGTCGAGGAGCTGCTGGTCTACCCGGTCACCACGGAGACCACCGACCACCCCGGCGGCTACCAGGGCGCCATCGACGAGTTCTACGAGGCCGCCGCCGCGCGCCTGGCCGCCCACCTCGACGCCGGGCGCGACGTCGTCGTCCTCGCCGAGGGCGATCCGCTCTTCTACGGCTCCTACATGCACATGCACAAGCGGCTGGCGCACCGCTACCCCACCGAGGTCGTCCCCGGGGTCACCAGCGTCACCGCGGCCGCCGCAGCGGTGGGACGCCCGCTGGTCGAGCGCGACGAGGTGCTCACCGTCCTCCCCGGCACCCTCCCGGCCGACGAGCTCGCCGCCCGGCTGGCCGCCACCGACTCGGCCGCGGTGATGAAGCTCGGCCGCACCTTCCCGCAGGTCCGCGAGGCCTTCGAGCGCGCCGGCGTCCTCGACCGCGCCCTCTACGTCGAGCGCGCCACCACCGACCGCCAGCGCTGCCTGCCGCTGGCCGAGGTCGACCCGGCGAGCGTCCCCTACTTCTCCCTCGCCCTGCTGCCCAGCCCGCTCACCCCGCAGGTCACCGAGCCGGCCCCGGACGCCGACCGGCCGGCCGACGCCGGCGAGGTGGTCGTCGTCGGCCTCGGGCCCGGTGCCCGCAGCTGGACCACGCCCGAGGCCGCCGAGGCGCTCGCCGCCGCCGACGACCTGGTCGGGTACGGCCCCTACCTCGACCGCGTCGCGTCCAACCCGCGCCAGACCCGCCACGCCAGCGACAACCGCGTCGAGGCCGACCGCGCCGCCCACGCCTTGTCCCTGGCGCAGTCCGGCCGCCGGGTCGCGGTCGTCTCCAGCGGCGACCCCGGCGTCTTCGCCATGGCCGCCGCGGTGCTCGAGGTCGCCGAGCGGCCCGAGTTCGCCGACGTCCCGGTGCGGGTGGTCCCCGGTCTCACCGCAGCCCAGGCGGTCGCCTCCCGCGTCGGCGCCCCGCTGGGCCACGACTTCTGCGTGCTGTCGCTCTCCGACGTCCTCAAGCCGTGGGAGGTGATCGTCGACCGGCTGCGCCACGCGGCCGCCGCCGACCTGGTCATCGCCCTCTACAACCCGCGCTCGAAGCACCGCCCGCACCAGCTCGGCGAGGCGCTCCAGGTGCTGCAGGAGGTGCGCCCACCGGAGACCGTGGTGGTCGTCGGCCGGGACGTCGGCGGGCCGCAGGAGACCGTCCGCGTCACCACCCTCGGCGCCCTGGACCCCGCGTCCGTGGACATGCGCTGCCTGGTGCTGGTCGGCTCCTCGCAGACCCGGGTCACGCCGACGGGCGCCGTCTACACCTCCCGCCGCTACCCCGGCTGACACGCCGCGGCGCGGGAATGTCCCCGGGATCGTTGCTCTTCCAAACGACCGTGCCCCGTCTGACGCTCTCGAGGACCCCGGCGTTCTGGACGACGGCCGGCCTGCTGCTGCTGGTCCTGGCCGCGTCCGGGGTCCCGACACCGCTGTACCGCGTCTACCAGGAGCAGTTCGGCTTCGGCCCCGGCACCCTGACCGCCGTCTTCGGCATCTACGCGCTCGCGCTGCTGGCCGCCCTCCTGGTGGTGGGCGGTCTCTCCGACCACGTGGGGCGCCGCCCCGTCCTGGTGGGCGGGCTGCTGCTGCAGGCCGTCTCGATGGTGGTCTTCCTCGTCGCCGACGGCGTCGGCTGGCTGATGACCGCCCGCATCCTCCAGGGGCTGTCCATGGGCGCGCTGACCGGCACCCTGGGGGCGATGCTGCTGGACACGCAGCGCCCTCGGCGACCGCTCGGCCCGCTGATGAACAGCGTGGCGCCCGGCGTCGGGCTGTCCCTGGGGGCCGTGAGCGCCAGTCTCGTCGTCGAGTACGTCGCCTCGCCCACCCGCTGGGTCTTCGCCGTCCTGACGGCGGTGCTGCTGCTGGCTGCCGCCGCCGTGTCGCTGCTGCCCGAGACGTCGCCGCGGACTCCCGGTGCCCTGCGCTCGCTGCGCCCGGCCGTCCGCGTGCCCAGGCCTCAGCGGACGGCGTTCCTCACCGCCCTGCCGGCGGTCGTGGCCGTCTGGGCGCTCGGTGGGCTCTACCTCTCCCTGGGGCCGTCACTGGTCGCCGGTGTCTTCGGCATCGAGAACCACCTGGTCGGTGGCCTGCTGGTCCTCGCCATGCAGGGGACGGCGGCAGCGGGGGCGGTCCTCGGTCGCAACCTCCACCCGCAACGTGCCATGGTCGCCGGCGCCTCGGTGTTCGCCGTCGGCGTCACCGGCACGACCGCGGCGGTCCTCTCGGTGCAGGTCGCCGTCCTGTTCGCCTCCGCCGTCGTGTCCGGGCTCGGCTTCGGGCTGGCGTTCCTGGGCGCGGTCGCCACCGCGACCGCCGGTGTCGCGCCCACCGAGCGCGCAGGGCTCCTGTCGAGCGTGTTCGTCGCCGGCTACCTGAGCTTCAGCGTGCCTGCGGTCCTCGCGGGGATGGCGGCGGGTGTCGTGGGGCTGGAGGCGGTCACCGAGGTCTACGCGGTCGTCCTCGTGGCGCTGGCGCTCGGCGCGATCGCCGGGGTGCGACTGCGCCGGCGCCGCGCGGAGGGGGAGCCCGTCGCGGCGCCGGCGCGGCTGCCCGAGCCTCAGCTGCCGGGGTAGGGGCTGACCTTCAGCGCCCGGGCCAGGTGCGCGGCGTTCTCGGCCAAGGTCGCGGTCGTCGACGCCACCGCCTCGGGGGTCTCCTCGAGGTCCTTGTAGTCGGTGCCGCCCATCGCCTGGTCGTTCCAGTAGGTCGAGCCCTGCGCCGGGATGGTGAAGCCGATGTCGTCCAGGCCCTGGAACAGGTCGGCGACGATCTTGTGCGCACCGTCCTCGTTGCCGACGACGGAGACCACCGCCACCTTGCCGGTCACCTTCGGCCGGCCGGAGTCGTCGGTCTCGGACAGCTCGCCGTCGAGGCGCTCCAGCACCCGCTGGGCGACGCTGCTCATGTGCCCGACCCACGTCGGCGTGGAGACGATCAGGATGTCGGCGGCCATCATCCGCTCGCGGATCGAGGGCCACTGGTCGCCCTCCCCCATGTCCACCTCGACGCCGGGCTTCACGTCGTGGTCGACGACCCGCACGACGTCGCCCGTGGCGCCGTGCTTCTCCAGCTCGCCCAGGATCTGCCGGGCGATGAGCTCGCTGCTCGACGGCGCGGGCGAGGGCTTGAGGCTGCAGACGAGGGCGAGGGCGCGGAGGGGCGCGGTTCCGGTCATGCCGGTGCACTGCCCCGCTGACCTGCGTCGACACACATGACGATCAGATTGCGCGCGACCGGATCCACGCCCGCGCGTCCCCCACGGTCGCCACGACCGGCACGCCCGCCGGCAGCGGGGGCCGGCGCACCAGCACCACGGGCAGCCCCAGCTCCCGGGCCGCGGTGAGCTTCGCCGCCGTCATCGACCCGCCGCTGTCCTTGGTGACGACGACGTCGACGGCGTGCTCCCGCAGGAGGGCGAGCTCGTCGTCGACGCTGAACGGGCCGCGCGCGAGGACGGTGGTGGTTCGTGCCGGCAGCGGCGGCTGCGGGGGGTCGACGGAGCGGACGACGCAGTGGGCGGCCAGGCCGGCGAAGGCGGCCAGCCCCTGCCGCCCGGTGGTGAGGAAGACCCAGCCGAACCCCTGCACCGCCTCCGCCGCCCCGGCCAGCGAGTCCACCCACCGCCAGTCGTCGCCCGGCTGCGCGGACCAGCCCGGCCGCTGCAGCCGCAGCAGGGGCAGCCCGGTGGCGCGGGCGGCCGCGGCGGCGGAGTCCGTCATCCCGGCCGCGAACGGGTGCGTCGCGTCGACGACCGCCGACACGCGCTCGGCCCGCAGCCAGGCCACCAGTCCGTCGACGCCGCCGAACCCGCCGATCCGGACCGCGCCCGGCGGCAGCGCCGGCTCGGCCACCCGGCCGGCCAGCGAGCTGACGACGTCCACCCCGTCGGCCACCAGCGCCGCCGCCAGCCGCCGCGCTTCCCCGGTGCCGCCCAGCACCAGCACCTGGCCGGTCACCGGAGGCCGCCGTGCATGCTTGTCCGGTGGCGACGACGACCGGCACCGGCCTGCGCTCGGGCTGGACCACCGGCGCCTGCGCGACGGCCGCCACCACCGCCGCCTACACCGCGCTGCTCACCGGCGAGTTCCCCGACCCGGTGACGATCCACCTGCCGAAGGACCGGCACCCGGCGTTCGCGCTCGCCACCGAGCACCTGACCGACGGCGGCGCGACCGCGGGCGTGGTCAAGGACGCCGGCGACGACCCCGACGTCACCCACGGCGCGCTGGTCTCGGTGCGGGTGACCCACGGCGCGCCGGGCAGCGGCGTCATCTTCCGGGCCGGTGAGGGCGTGGGCACGGTGACCAAGCCGGGGCTGCCGCTGTCCGTCGGCGAACCGGCGATCAACCCGATGCCGCGGCAGTTCATCCGCGAGCACGTCGCCGCCGTCGCCGCGCGGCACGGCGGTACCGGCGACGTCGTCGTCGAGGTGTCGGTGGAGCACGGCGCGGAGCTGGCCCGGCGCACCTGGAACCCCCGGCTGGGCATCCTCGGCGGGCTGTCGATCCTCGGCACCACCGGCGTCGTCGTGCCCTACTCGTGCTCGGCGTGGATCGACTCGATCCGGCGCGGCATCGACGTCGCCCGCGCCGCCGGGCACCGGCACGTCGCCGCCTGCACCGGCAGCACCAGCGAGCGCGTCGTCACCGAGCGGTACGGGCTTCCCGAGGACGCGCTGCTGGACATGGGCGACTTCGCCGGCGCCGTCCTCAAGTACCTGGCCCGCCACCCCGTGCCCCGGCTGACGATCGCCGGCGGCATCGGCAAGCTGGCCAAGCTCGCCGACGGGCACCTGGACCTGCACTCCGGGCGCTCGCAGGTCTCCTTCGCGTCCCTGGCGTCCCGGGTGGCCGCCGCCGGGGGCCCGCCCGGGCTGGTCGACGGGGTGCGGGGCGCCAACACGGCACTGGACGCGCTCCAGCAGTGCCGGGCCGCCGGCCTCCCGCTGGGCGACCTGGTGGCCGCCGCCGCGCGGGAGACGGCGCTCGGCGTCCTGCGCGGGGCCCCGGTCGAGGTCGACGTGCTCGTCATCGACCGCGCCGGGACCGTCGTCGGCGGGGCTCAGCCGCGGCACCGCGTCGTCGAGTAGAGGTGGCTGTCGGGGAACTCCCCGGCGGTCAGCACCGAGCCGACGACGACCACGGCGGTCCGCCGCACGCCGGCCGCCTCGACCTGCCCGGCGATGTCGGCGAGCGTGCCGCGCAGCACCAGCTCGTCGTCCCGGCTGGCGCGGGCGACGACGGCGACCGGGCAGTCCGCGCCGTAGGAGGGCACCAGCTCGGGCACCAGCTCGGCGATCCGCTGCACCGCGAGGTGCAACACCAGCGTGGCGCGGGAGGCGCCGAGGGTGGCCAGGTCCTCCCCGGGCGGCATCGGCGTGGAGCGGGCCGAGGTGCGGGTGAGGATCACCGTCTGGCCGACGCCGGGGACGGTCAGCTCCCGCTTGAGCGAGGCGGCCGCCGCGGCGAAGGCGGGCACGCCCGGGACGACGTCGTAGGGCACGCCCGCGGCGTCCAGCCGGCGCATCTGCTCGGCCATCGCGCTGTACACCGACGGGTCGCCCGAGTGCAGCCGGGCGACGTCGTGCCCGGCCTCGTGGGCGGCGACCAGCTCGGCGGTGATCTGGTCGAGGTCGAGGGCCGCGGTGTCCACCAGCCGCGCGCCGGGCGGGGCGGTGTCCAGCAGCTCCCGCGGCACCAGCGCGCCCGCGTACAGGCACACCGGCGCCGTCGCGATGAGCCGCGCCGCCCGCACGGTGACCAGGTCCGCGGCGCCCGGGCCGGCGCCGATGAAGTGCACGGTCACGGCTTCAGCACCGACCAGATCGTCACGGGCATCGCCGCCTTCCAGCCGGTGAAGCCGCCCACGGGGGCGGCGGTGGCGACGCCGAGCCGCACCAGCTCGCCGCCGTGCCGGGCGTGGCGGTCGGCCAGCGCCGCCTCGCTCTCCAGCGTGACGGCGTTGACCACCAGCCGCCCACCGGGCCGGAGCGCGTCCCAGCACGCGTCGAGCACCCCCGGGACGGTGGCGCCGCCGCCGACGAACACCGCGTCCGGCGTGGGCAGCCCGGCGAGGACCCCGGGCGCGGCGCCGGTCACCACCTCGAGCCCGGGGACGCCGAGCCGCGCGGCGTTCCGCCCGGTCCGCTCGGCCCGCGCGGGGTCGCGCTCGACCGCCACCGCCCGGCAGGAGGGGTGGGTGCGCATCCACTCGATCCCGATCGAGCCGGCGCCGGCGCCGACGTCCCAGAGCAGCTGCCCCGGCAGCGGGGCGAGCCGGGCCAGGGTGACCGCGCGGACGTCGCGCTTGGTGAGCTGGCCGTCGTGCTCGTAGGCGTCGTCCGGCAGCCCGGGAAGGGCAGGCAGTGCGGCGGCGCCGGGATCGGCGGCCACCTCGAGGGCGGTCAGCACCAGCGGGTCGGTCTCGGGGTGCGGCCAGCCCGCCGCGGTCCCGGTGAACCGCCGCTCGTCGGGGCCGCCGAGCTGCGCCAGCGCGGTGAGCCGGCTGGCGCCGAGGCCGCGCTCGGCCAGCAGCGCCGCGACCGCCGCCGGGGTCGAGCCGTCGGAGCCGAGCACCAGCAGCCGCCGCCCCGGGGTCGCGTGCGGCACGACGAGCTCGACGGGGCGGCCGACGACGGAGACGACCTGCGCCTCCTCCACGGCCCAGCCCAGCCGCGCACAGGCCAGCGTGACCGACGACGGGTGCGGCAGCACCTCGACCGCGCCCGGGCCGAGCGCCCGCACCAGCGAGGTGCCGATGCCGGAGAGCATCGGGTCGCCGCTGGCCAGCACGACCACCCGCCGCCCGGCGTGCTCCCGCGGCAGCCCGGCCAGCGCCGGTGCCAGCGGCGAGGGCCAGGGGACCCGCTCGGCGCCCACCTCGGGCGGGACCAGCGCGAGCTGGCGGGCGCTGCCGCGCAGCACCTCGGCGTCCTCGACCGCCCGCCGGGCGCGCGGCGCGAGCCCGTCCCACCCGTCGGCGCCGATGCCGACCACCACGACCGGTGGGCGGCCGTCGGGGCGCTGGGCTCGGGGCACGGCGGACGATCCTAGGGATGCCATCGCGCGCCGCCGCGGGCGCAGGTGGAGCAGCCCGGGTTCAGAAGGGCACCTGCTGGGCCAGCAGACCGGCGCCGCTGCCCCGGCCGGAGAGCAGCCGGCAGAACTCGACGGCGTCGAGCTCGACCCGCTCGCCGCCCGTCCCCGACGACCACTGCCCGCCGGCCGGGCCGGTGAGGGTGAGCTCGTAGGGCCGGCCGTGCCGCTGCGCCCACTCCGCCACGACGTCGGCGACCAGGACCCCGTCGTGCCCGGAGGTGAGCTCCGGCTCGCGCCCGGTCGCCCGGCACACGTCGATCCGGTGCATCCAGACGTCTCGGGTCAGGACGACGTCGAGCAGGAAGCCGATCCGCCAGTGCTCCCGGATGTCGCCGTTGACCTGCTCCTCGGGCAGCGTCACCTGCCCCGCGACCCGGGACAGCCGGCGCCGACCCCTCAGCGCACGCGGCGCGGTGACCTCGAGAGCAGCGGCGATCGCCGGGCCGTCGAGGTCGGCGTGCGCGCGCACCTGCACGGCGGTCAGCGCGTCGATCCCGCCGCCGGCCTTGCCGGCGAGCCGCTGCTGGCGGGCCAT
>NZ_SSXA01000026.1 GCF_021698975.1 Blastococcus sp. KM273128
CCGCCGAAACCCGGGAGTCCCCGATGACCGCACCGTCCCGCACCGCCCCCGCCGCCGCGCCGGCCCTGCAGCTCGCCGTGGTCCCGACCCCGCAGCCGCCCGGTGGGCTGCGCCCGGCGCTGCGCCTGGTCCACCCGGAGCGGGCGCTCCCGCTGCCGCAGCTGCCCCCGGGGCCCCGGCCGGGCGCCGTGTCCCCCGCGCGCAGCTCCGACGAGTTCGGGCCGGTGCTCACCGGACGGGCGGGGCTGCCGCCCGCGGGCGCGGCGGCCCGGCGGCTGGTGACCACCGCGCTCGAGGCGTTCGCCGGGCGGCGCCCGCTGGCGCAGCTGCAGCCGCTGACCTCGACCGGCGTCTACGCCGCGCTCGCGGCCGGGCGCCGTCCGCGGTGGTGCGCCGGGGGCAGCGCGCCCGTCGTGGTCGGCCCGGTCCGCGTCTGCGAGCCGGTGGACGGCGTCGCGGAGATCAGCGCCGTCGCCCACCGCGGCGGGCGCGCGCACGCCGTGGCGGCGCGGCTGGAGGGCATGGACGGCCGGTGGCGCTGCACCGCCCTGCAGATCGGCTGACCGGCCTGCGGGCGGCTCGCGGTCAGGCGGGCAGGGTGACCAGCGTGCGTCCGTCGCCGCCCACGACCTCCAGGCGGGCCAGCTGCTCGGGTGCGAGCGCGATCGTGCCGTTCCAGGAGAGCTCGCCCTCCCGGTCGGTGGTCCAGCTGCGGGTGCGGTGCCGCTCGCCGTCCCGGGCCACCGCCACCAGCCAGCACGTCGTCCCGCGCGGGAGGCCCTCCATGGTCAGCGAGACGCTCGATCCGTCGCCCTCGGCGGCGACCGTCGCCCAGGCGTGCACGTCCCCCGCGCTGCCCTGCATCGTCGCCGGTTCGGCGGGCCCCGGGCTCAGCACCACACCGGCGCCGATGCCCCCGCCGACCACCACCACCGCCGCGACGGCCCCGGCGAGGAGCCTGCGGTGGCGCAGGCGGACCGGGCGCACGGGCACCGCCGAGCGGCGCAGCCGCTGGAAGGAGACCTCACTGGGGACCGGGTCCTCCGCGCGCACGTCCCCCGGCCGCACCGCGGCCAGCAGCGGCGGCAGGCCGCTGAGCTCGTCGAGGGTCCGGCTGCACACGGGGCAGCCGCGCAGGTGGGCCGCCATGCCCATCCGGTCGTCCGGCTCCAGGGCGTCGAGCAGGTAGGCGCCGACGTCGACCTCCCGCGGGCAGCTCACGTCGTGACACCCCGCTCCTCGAGGACGAGCTTCAGCGCCTTGAGGGCGTAGAAGACGCGCGACTTCACCGTCCCGGGCGGCACACCCAGGACGACGGCCGCCTCGGCGACGGTACGCCCGGCGTAATAGGTGTGGAGCAGCACCTCGCGGTGCGCCGGGGTCAGCGCGGACAGCGCGTCGGCGACCAGCCAGCGGTCCAGGGCGGTGTCCACGCCGTCGTCCGCCGCCAGGTACGGGAGGGCCGCGTCGTCGACCTCGGCGGGACGGGCCAGGCGCGCCCGGTGGCGGTCGATGACGAGCCGGCGGGCGACCGTGAACAGCCACGGGCGCAGCGACCCACGCGCCGGGTCCATCACCTCTGGGTGCCGCCAGGCCTGCAGCAGGGTCTCCTGCACCACGTCCTCCGCGGCACCGCGGTCACCGCCGTTGAGCCTCATGACGAATCCCAGCAGCGGTCCGGCGTGCTCGTCCCAGAGCCTGCGCAGCAGCGCCTCGTCGGCCGCCTCCGGCACCCGGGATCGGCTCACCCCGAGCAGCATCCGGCTCACCGCCGTCGCTGTCGATACCCCGGCTCGCGGCTGCCCGATCCGGTGGGTCGCACGGAGCCCGGCGCTCCCGGACGGGCCGGCGCCGCGGTCGGCCCCGGTCGTCGTCCGCGTGGTGGTCACGTCCTCGTGAACGTGCGTCCGGGGCCGGTGGTTCAGCGTGCGCCCCGGCCAGGTGAACCGTCCCCGCCGCCGCTGCGTGCTCCCCGGTGAACCCGGAGCGGAGGCCACGTGCAGAGCAGACGACGGACGCCCACGCCGTGCCCGCCGCCCGCGGGGTGGTGAGCACCCCGGTGGTGCGTCAGGACGAGCGGGCGCCGTCCCGGACGGCGTTGTGGCGGGCCGGCGAAGCCGCGCACGCCCGCGGGGAGTACGTGGGCCAGGAGAGCTTCATGCGGGCCGGCGAGATCCGGGCGCTGGCCGCCCGCGCCGGCATCGGCCCCGGCGTCTCGGTGCTCGACCTCTGCTGCGGGGTCGCCGGGCCGGGCCGGATGATCACCGCGGAGTCCGGGTGCCGCTACCTGGGCGTGGACGGCTCCGCGAGCGCCGTGCAGACCGCCCGCGGCCTGGCCGGCGGATTGCCGTGCCGGTTCGAGCAGGCGCACGTCCCCCCGCTGCCCGACGGCCGCTTCGACGTCGTGCTGCTCCTGGAGACGATGCTGGCCTTCCGCGACAAGGCGGTCCTCGTCGAGGCGGTCGCCGGCGTCCTGCCGACGGCGGGCCGCTTCGCCTGCACCGTCGAGGAGGGCTCCCCGCTCACGCCCGGCGAGCGTGCCCTCATGCCGGATGCCGACACCGTGTGGCCGATCGGCCTCGCCGAGCTGACCGGCCTGCTGCGGGCGGCCGGCCTGGCCGTCACCTGGCAGGAGGAGTGGACGGCGGCCCACGCGGCGACGGCGTCGGCGCTGCTGCGCTCGTACGAGGCGGACGCGGCCGGCATCTCGGCGGCCATCGGCGGCCCCGCCCTGGCCGACCTGCTCCGCGCCCACCGGACGTGGGCCGACTGGCTCGGGTCCGGGCGGGTGCGCAAGTTCGCACTGGTGGCGGAGAAGCGGTGACCTACCCCTACACCCGCTTCCTGGCGGCCAAGAGGACCGTGGACGACCGCGCCCTCAACTCCCGGGTGCTCGCCGACCTCCGCGGTCTGCTGCCGCCGGGCGCCCGCCGGGTCGTGGAGATCGGGGCCGGGCTCGGCACGATGGTGGCCCGCCTCCTCGAGTGGGAGGTCCTCGACTCGGGCGAGTACGTCCTCCTGGACGTCGACCGGCAGCTGCTGCGGGACTCCCGCGGCTGGCTCTGCGGCTGGGCGGGCGAGCGGGGGGTCGCCACCGAGCTCCTGCCCGACGGGGTGCGGCTCGGCGAGCTGCGGGTGCGGCTGGTGGAGGCGGAGGTCGGCGACCACCTGGCCTCCGGCGGCGGGGAACCGGCCGACCTGCTGATCGCCAACGCCTTCCTCGACCTGGTCGACGTGCCCGCCGTCCTGCCCGGGCTGCTCCGGCTGGTGGTGCCCGGGGGCGCCTACTGGTTCACGGTCAACTTCGACGGCGAGAGCATCTTCCAGCCCGACCACCCGGCCGACGACGACGTCCTCACGGCCTACCACCGCACCATGGACCAGCGGGTCCGCTTCGGCCGCCCCGCCGGGGAGAGCCGGACCGGTCGCCACCTCTTCCACCACCTCCGGTCCGCCGGCGCGCCGGCCTCCTCGGTGGGGGCCTCCGACTGGGTCGTGCACCCCGGCCCGGACGGCGCCTACCCGGACGACGAGGCCTGGTTCCTCGAGGCCATCCTGCAGACGGTGGAGGACGCCCTGACCGGTCCCGCCGCACCGCCCGGGCTCGCCGGCTGGCTGGCGGTCCGCCGCGGTCAGCTCGCCGGGGGCGAGCTGGTCTACCTGGCCCACCAGCTCGACCTCGCCGGGCGGGTCCCCGGCCGGCGGTCCACCCCCTCCTGAACCGGCGCCCGCCGGCGTCCGTGCTCCCGGGCAGAGGCCGCCACGGACGGGACGGAGGTGCGATGCGCGCTCTCCGGCTCGAGGCGGTCCTCGGCGCTCTCGGCACCGCCGCCCTCCTCGGCGTCCTGTCGCTGACCGCCGGCCTCGACGCCGTGGGCTGGTCGGTGGGGCTCGCCTCCGGCTGGGCCGCGACCGCGCTGGTGGTCGCCGGCCGGGCCCGCCGCGGCGAGCCCGTCCTCCCGCCGGACCGGGTGACCCTCGGGCGGGCGGTGCTGACCGCCGGGGTCGCCGGGCTCGTCGCGAGCTCCGCCGACCGTCCGCTGCCGGTCACGGCGGTCGTCGTCCTCTCCTCCGTGGCGCTGGCGCTGGACAACGTGGACGGCCGGGTCGCCCGTCGCACCCGGACCGCCACGCCCTTCGGGGCCCGGTGCGACGGTGAGGTCGACGCCTTCCTGATCCTGGTCCTGAGCGTCGCGGTCGCCCGGGACCACGGCGCGTGGGTGCTGGCGATCGGCGCCGCCCGGTACGTGTTCCTGGCCGCCGGGTGGCTCCTCCCCTGGCTGGCCGCGCCGCTGCCGCCCCGGTACTGGGGCAAGGTCGTCGCCGCGTTCTCGGGCGTCGCGCTCACCGTCGCGGTCTCCGGTGTGCTGCCCCGCCCGGCCGGCGCGGTGGCGGTCGGGGTGGCGCTCCTGCTCGTCGTGGAGTCGTTCGGCCACAGCGTCGTCTGGCTGTACCGGACCGGCGCCGGACCGCGCACCCGCCGGGCGTTGCGGCTCACCACCGCCCTCGTCGCGGCAGGGGTGGTGTGGGCCGTCCTCGTCGCACCTCCCCGGCTCGACCAGCTCTCCCCGACCGCCTTCGCCCGCGTCCCGCTGGAGGGGCTGGCCCTGGTCGCGCTCGCGCTTGTGCTGCCGCCGCGCCCCCGGCGGGTCGTGGCAGCGGTGGCGGGCGTCGTCCTCGCGGTGCTCGCGGTCGTCAAGCTGCTCGACACCGGCTTCACCGCCCAGCTCGGCCGGCCGTTCAACCCGGTGCTCGACCACGGCGCGTTCGTCCCGGCGATCGAGGTGGTGCAGGACTCGGTCGGGGAGTCGGCGACCCTGGTCGTCCTCGGCCTGGCCGCGCTCGCCCTCGTCCTCGTGGTCGCCCTGGTCGTCGCGTCGACCGTGCGCCTCACCAGCGGCGCCGCCCGGCACCCGCGCCGATCGGTCCGGGGCCTGGCCGTCCTCGGCCTGGTGTGGACGGTCTGCGCCGCGCTGTCGCTGCAGCTCACCCCGGCCGGCCCCGTGGCCTCGACCAGCGCCGCCGGCCTGGCGCTGGCCCACGGCCGGGAGGTCAGCAGCGCCCTGGCGGACCAGCAGCGCTTCGACGCGGAGGTGCGCTCCGCCGACCCGCGCACCGCGCCGTCGAGCGGACCGGGGCCGCTCGCCGCGCTCCGCGGGAAGGACGTCGTCATCGCGTTCGTCGAGAGCTACGGCCGCATCGCCCTCGAGGACCCGGGGATCGCCCCCGGCGTCACCTCCGTGCTGCGCACCGGCACGACCCGCCTGGAGCGCGCCGGGTTCGAGGCGCGCAGCGCGTTCCTCGACTCGCCGACCTACGGCGGCTACAGCTGGCTGGCCCACGCGACCCTGCAGTCGGGGCTGTGGATCGACGGCCAGCCGCGCTACGACCGGCTCATGGCCAGCGACCGGCGAACGCTCAGCAGCGCCTTCGGCGCGGCGGGCTGGCGGACCGTCGGCGTCAACCCCGCCCACGACGGGCCGTGGCCGGAGGGCGCGTCGTTCTACGGCTACGACCGCGTCTACGACCAGCCCGGCCTCGGCTACGAGGGTCCGGGGTTCAGCTGGTCCCGGGTGCCCGACCAGTACACCCTGGCCGCCTTCGAGCGGCTCGAGCTCTGGCCGGGGCACCCCCCGGTGATGGCCCAGATCGACCTGGTCTCCTCGCACCAGCCGTGGACGCCGCTACCCTCCATGGTCCCCTGGGAGGAGCTCGGCGACGGGTCGGTCTTCCACGGCATGGCCGAGCAGGGCCTGTCGCCGGAGGAGGCCTGGCGCGACCCCGGGACGGTCCGCGAGCTGTACGCCCGGTCGATCCAGTACTCCCTGGAGGCGCTCGTCTCCTGGGTGGCCCACTTGGACGACGCCGACCTCGTCCTCGTCCTGGTCGGTGACCACCAGCCCCCCACGGCGATCAGCGCGCCCGACGCCGGCCGCGAGGTCCCCGTCTCGCTGGTGACCTCGGACCCAGCCGTGCTGGACGCCGTCGCCGCCTGGGACTGGCAGGCCGGGCTGCTGCCCGGGCCGACCGCGCCGGTGTGGCGCATGGACGCCTTCCGCGACCGGTTCCTGGACGCCTTCGGCACCGACCCGGCCGTCCGCGCCGAGGGACCGGTGCGGTGAGCGCCCCGGCGGCGCGGGCCTTCTGGCTGCGCGCACCGGGCGCCGGGGAGATCCGGTCCGTCCGGCTCCGCGAGCCGGGACCGGACGACGTCGTCGTCCGGGCGCTCCACTCGGGGATCAGCCGGGGCACGGAGACCCTCGTCTTCCGCGGCGAGGTCCCCGAGCACCAGCGCGAGGCCATGCGGGCGCCCTTCCAGGTCGGCGACCTCCCCGGGCCGGTGCAGTACGGGTACCTCAGCGTGGGCGTCGTGGAGCACGGCCCCGCCGCGCTGCTCGGCCGCACCGTGTTCTGCCTGCACCCGCACCAGACGGTCTACGTGGTCCCGGCCGACGCGGTGGTCCCGGTGCCCGACGGCGTCCCGCCCCGGCGGGCCGTGCTGGCCGGCACGGTCGAGACCGCGGTGAACGCGCTCTGGGACGCTCCCCCGCTGCTCGGTGACCGGGTCACCGTGGTGGGCGCCGGGATGGTCGGCTGCTGCGTCGCGCGGCTGCTGGCGCGCTTCCCGGCCACCGACGTCGAACTGGTCGACGTCGACGGCGCGCGTGCACCGGTGGCGGAGCGGCTCGGCGCCTCCTTCGCCGCGCCGGGCAGCGCCTCCGCCGGGCGCGACCTCGTGGTGCACGCGAGCGCGACCGCGGCGGGTCTCCAGCTGTCGATCGACCTGCTCCGGGCCGAGGGCACCGTCCTGGAGCTCAGCTGGTACGGCGACCGGGAGGTCACGCTGTCGCTCGGCGGCGCGTTCCACGCCCGGCGGCTGCAGCTGCGGGCCAGCCAGGTCGGGACCGTGGCACCGGCGCGCCGGAGCTCGCGGACCACCCGGGACCGGCTCGCCCTGGCGCTCGCCCTGCTGCGGGACGACGCCTTCGACGCGCTGCTCACCGGGGAGTCGCGCTTCGACGACCTGCCCGGGGTGTTGGCCCGCCTCGCCGACGGCCGGCTCCCGGCCCTCTGCCACACGATCGCCTACGACGAGGAGTGAGCACGTGTTCGCTGTGACGGTCCGCGACCACATGATGATCGCCCACAGCTTCACCGGCGAGGTGTTCGGCCCGGCCCAGCAGCTCCACGGTGCCACGTACGTCGTCGACGCGACCCTGCGCCGCGCGGAGCTCGACGCCGACGGCGTGGTCGTGGACATCGGCGCGTTCGCCGGTCTGCTGCACGAGGTGCTGGGCGAGCTGACGTACCGGAACCTCGACGACGACCCCGCCTTGGCCGGCACGAACACCACGACCGAGGCCCTGGCCCGCGTGGTCGCCGACCGGCTGGCGGACCGGATCCACCGGGGTGCCCTCGGCCCCGGCGGGCAGGCGGCGGCCGACCTGGCCGTCACGCTGCACGAGTCGCACATCGCGTGGGCGACCTACGACCGGCCGCTGTGAGACACGTCCACGTCGTCGTCCCGGCGGGCATCGACGAGCCCGCCCGGGTCAGCGGCGGCAACCGGTACGACCGCGAGGTCTGCGACGACCTGCGCCGGGCCGGGTGGCAGGTCACCGAGATCGCCGCGGACGGGGCGTGGCCGGGACCGGACCCGCCGGCGCTGGCCGCCCTGGCGCGCGCGCTGGACGGAGTGGCGGACGGCGCACTGGTCCTCGCCGACGGGCTGGTCGCCTCGGCCGCCCGGGCCGTGCTCGAGCCCCGCTCGCGCCGGCTGCGGCTCGTGGTGCTGGTGCACATGGTCTTCGGCGGCGACGCCGTCGGGGCCGGCGACGAAGCTGCCGTGCTCGGGGCCGCCCGGGCCGTGGTCACCACCAGCGACTGGACCCGGCGCCGCCTGCTGGACCGGTACGACCTGCCCGCGGCCGCGGTGCACGTCGCCCACCCCGGCACCCGGCCGGCGCCCGTGAGCCCCCCGTCGGCCGGCGGCGGACGGCTGCTGTGCGTCGGGACGCTGGCGCCGGTCAAGGGCCAGGACCTGCTGGTCGCCGCCCTCGGTGGCCTCGCCGGGCTCCCCTGGTGGTGCACGCTGGTCGGCTCGAGGGACCGGTGCCCGCGGTTCACCGCCGCACTGGAGCGCCGGGTCGCGGCCGCCGGGCTCGGCGACCGGGTCCGGATCACCGGCGTCCGCACCGGGGAGGCGCTGCGTCGCACGTTCCAGGAGGCCGACCTGCTCGTCGTCCCCTCCCGGGCCGAGACCTACGGCATGGTGGTCGCCGAGGCGCTGGCCGCCGGCCTGCCCGTGCTCGCCACCCGGGTCGGCGGTCTCCCGGAGTCGCTCGGCGGCACCGCGGCGGGCCTCCCGGGGTTCCTCGTGCCGCCGGACGACGACGCGGCCCTCCGGGCCGCCCTCGCCGCCTGGCTCACCGACCGCGCGCTCCGCGGCCGCCTGCGGGACGCCGCCCTGCTCCGGAGGGCGGAGCTGCCGGGCTGGCCGGCCACGGGGACGCGCATCCGCAAGGTCCTGTCCGCGGTCGGCGCTGAACCGCCCGCGCCCGCGATCCGTGTCGACCGGTGAGACGGACGGAGGCCGGGCGTGAGCGGACGCGTGTGGGCGAGGGCACGCGTCCTCGGCGGCGTCCTCGTCCTGGCCGTGCTGGTCTGGCGGCTGGGTGCGGAGCCGTTCCTGGACGGCATCCGCGGGCTCGGTCCGGGGGCGCTGGTGGCCGCGGCGGCCATCGGCGCCGGGACGACGGTCTGCTCGGCCTGGCGCTGGCGTGCCGTGGCCGCGGCGCTCGGGGTCGGACTGCCGATGCGCGCGGCGGTCGCCGCCTACTACCGGGGGCAGCTGCTCAACAGCCTGCTCCCCGGGGGCGTGGTCGGGGACGTCTACCGCGGCGTGCGGCACGGGGCCGACGTCGGCGACCTCGGCCGGGCACTGCGCGCCGTGGTCTGGGAGCGGGTCGCCGGCCAGGTGGTCCAGGCGACGATGGCGCTGGCGGTGCTCACGACCTTCCCCTCGCCGCTGCGGGGGTGGGCGCTCGCGGTGGCCGCCGTCGGAGCCGTGGCCGCCGGCGTGCTGCTGCTCACCGGCCGCGGCCTGGTGCGGCGCGGTCCGGCCCGCCCGGCGCGGGTGGCACGCGCGGTCGCGGCCGAGGTCCGGACGGCGCTGCTGCAGCCCTCGACCTGGCCGCCCGTGCTGGTCGCGTCCGTCCTCGCGGTGCTCGGCTACCTCGGCACCTTCCTGATCGCCGCGCGCGCGGCGGGCGTGGACGGCCCGCCCTCGCAGCTGCTCCCGCTGGCCCTCGTCGTCCTGCTGGCCGCCGCCATCCCGGTCAACGTCGGTGGCTGGGGACCGCGGGAGGGCGTGGCGGCGTGGGTCTTCGCGACCGCGGGCTGGGGCGCCGCTGCCGGCGCGAGCGTCGCCACCGCCTTCGGCGTGCTGGTCCTGGTGTCGGTGCTCCCCGGCGTCGCCGTCCTGGTCGCCGACCGGAGGCACCCGTCGCGGCCGCGCCCCACCCCGACGGCGGCGCGCGGGCCGGGGAGCGACCGCGTGCAGGACGAGGTTCGAGAGGACGGAGCACTGCATGGCTGACCGGCCCTACACCCTGCTCAGCTGCGGCATGTCGATCGACGGCTACCTGGACGGCACGGACGCCGCCCGGCTGCTGCTGTCCAACGACGCCGACTTCGACCGGGTCGACGCGGAACGTGCCCGCTGCGACGCGATCCTGGTCGGCGCCGCCACGGTCCGGAACGACAACCCCCGCCTGCTGGTCCGGTCGGCCGCCCGCCGGGCCGAGCGGGTGGCGCGCGGGCTCCCCGCGTCCCCGGCCAAGGTGACGCTCACCCGTCGGGGGGAGCTCACGCCCTCGGCCGCCTTCTTCACCACGGGGGACGCGGAGAAGATCGTCTACTGCCCCACCGGCGCGGCCGGCGACGTCCGGCTCCGGCTCGGCGCGCTCGCGACCGTCGTCGACACGGGGCCGGCAGCGGACGTCGACCCGGCTGCCGTGCTCGAGGACCTCTCCGCCCGCGGCGTCGACCGGGTGATGGTCGAGGGCGGCGGGACCGTCCTCACCCAGTTCCTGACCGCCGACCTGGCCGACGAGCTGCACCTGGTGGTGGCGCCCCTGTTCGTCGGCGACTCCCGCGCGCCGCGGCTGGTCGGTGACGGCTGCTTCCCGTGGCGCGCGCACCACCGGGCGGCCCTGGCCGGCGTGCAGCAGATCGGCGACGTGGCGCTGCTCCGCTACGCGCTCTCCGACCGCTTCTGCGCCGAGCACGTGACCGGTGGGGACCGGTGACGGCGCCGCCGCCGGCCGCGCAGATCCGCACCCGGAGCGAGTGCCTGACGGGGGACGTCTTCGGCAGCCAGCGCTGCGACTGCGGGCCCCAGCTGCGCGAGGCGGTGGAGCGGATCACGGTGACCGGTGGCCACCTCCTCTACCTCCGGCAGGAGGGGCGGGGCATCGGCCTCTACGACAAGCTGGACGCCTACGCGCTGCAGGACACCGGCCTGGACACCTACGAGGCCAACGTCGCGCTCGGGCACGAGCCGGACGAGCGGGACTACACGGCCGCCGCCCAGATGCTGCACGCCCTCGGCGTGCCCACGTTGTCGCTCCTCACCAACAACCCGGACAAGGCGGCCCAGCTGTCCCGGCTCGGGCTCACCGTGGCGGAGCGGGTCCCCACCGGCGTGCACGTCTCCCCCGCGAACGTCACCTACCTGTCCGCCAAGGCCCGGCGCGGCCACGACGGCCTGCACCGGGCCGCGCTGCTGGCCGACGGCGCGCCCGAGGTGCCGGCCGGCTGACCGGGATGCGACGACGCCCCGCCGACCGATCGGTCGGCGGGGCGTCGTCAGCGGCGCGGGGCCTGCTCAGGCGCCGGCAGCCCCGTGGCACTGCTTGTACTTCCGGCCCGAGCCGCACGGGCAGGGCGCGTTCCGCGGGGTCTCCTTGGTGCCGGTGACCGTCGCCGTCTTCGCCGCCTTGGCGCGGCCGCTCTCGGCCGGGGAGGCGTCGAGGCTGGGCGCGGAGTACGTGAGGTTCTCCGGCGCGCGGCGCGGCTCCTCCAGGCCCTTCACCGTGAGCTCCGGGGCGGCCTTCTCGACCACCGGCTCCGCGGGTGCCTCGGGAGCGGGCGCCTCAGCCGCGGGCGCCCCAGCCGCGGGCGCCTCGGCCGCGGGTGCCGCCTCGGTCACGGGCGCCGCCGGCGCCTCCGGGACGGGCGCGGACCGGCGGGCCGTGGCGGCCGCCGCCGTCCCGGCCGCCGCGCGCGCCGCGGCGGCCTGGCGGGCGAGCACCCGGGCGGTGCCCTCCTGCGCGGCGGCCAGCGCCTTCGCCTCGGCCTCGGCCTGCTCGGCCTGCGCCTCGGCGTCCTGCTGCTCCTTGGTCTTCACCTCGAGGTTGAACAGGAAGCCGACGGACTCCTCCTTGATGCCGTCGAGCATCGCCACGAACATGTCGTAGCCCTCGCGCTGGTACTCCACGACGGGGTCGCGGTTGGCCATGGCGCGCAGATGGATGCCGGCCCGCAGGTAGTCCATCTCGTAGAGGTGCTCGCGCCACTTGCGGTCGAGCACGCTGAGCAGCACCCGCCGCTCCAGCTCGCGCATGACCTCCGACCCGAGCGTGGTCTCCCGCTCCTCGTAGGCGCGGTGGACGTCGTCGAGCATCGCGGTCTTGAGGTCCTCGGCGGAGAGGTCGGACTGCTCGCCGCCGGCCTTGTCCGCGATCAGCTCGTCGACGGTGAACCCGACCGGGTACAGCGCCTTGAGGCCGGTCCACAGCTGGTCGAGGTCCCAGTCCTCCGCGTACCCGGTCTCGGTGGCGCCGTCCACGTAGGCGGAGACGACGTCGTCGACCATGGAGCGCACCTGCTCGTGCAGGTCGGCACCCTCGAGCACCTTGCGCCGCTCGTCGTAGATGACGGTGCGCTGGCGGTTGAGGACCTCGTCGTACTTGAGGACGTTCTTGCGGACCTCGAAGTTCTGCTGCTCCACCTGGGTCTGCGCCGAGAGGATCGCCCGGCTGACCATCTTGGACTCGATCGGCTGGTCGTCGGGCACCCGCAGGGTGTTCATCATCGACTCGAGCATCGGGCCGTTGAACCGGCGCATGAGGTCGTCGCCCAGCGAGAGGTAGAACCGCGACTCGCCCGGGTCGCCCTGGCGGCCCGACCGGCCGCGCAGCTGGTTGTCGATGCGCCGGCTCTCGTGCCGCTCGGTGCCGAGGACGTAGAGGCCCCCGGCCTCGGTGACCTCCTCGTGCTCGGCCTTGACCTGCGCCCTGGCGGCGTCCAGCGCCTCGTCCCAGGCCGCCTCGTACTCCTCCGGGGTCTCCGCCGGGGAGAGCCCGCGGGCGCGCAGCGCCTCGTCGGCGATGAACTCGGCGTTGCCGCCGAGCTGGATGTCGGTGCCGCGACCGGCCATGTTGGTGGCCACGGTGACCGCCCCGGGACGGCCGGCCTGGGCGACGATCGCCGCCTCGCGCGCGTGGTTCTTCGCGTTCAGCACCTCGTGCGGGATGCCGCGCCGCAGCAGGAACTTCGAGAGGACCTCGGACTTCTCGACGCTCGCGGTGCCGACCAGCACCGGCTGCCCCGCCTCGTGCCGCTCGGCGATGTCGTCGACGACGGCGTCGAACTTGGCCTTCTCCGTCTTGTAGATGACGTCGGAGCGGTCCTGCCGGACCATCGGCCGGTTGGTCGGGATCGGGACGACGCCCAGCTTGTAGGTCTGGTGCAGCTCGGCGGCCTCGGTCTGCGCCGTGCCGGTCATCCCGGAGAGCTTCTCGTAGAGCCGGAAGTAGTTCTGGAGGGTGATCGTGGCGAGCGTCTGGTTCTCGTCCTTGATCTTCACCTTCTCCTTGGCCTCGATGGCCTGGTGCATGCCCTCGTTGTAGCGGCGGCCGGCCAGCACGCGGCCGGTGAACTCGTCGACGATGAGCACCTCGCCGTTGCTGACGATGTACTGCTGGTCCTTCTTGAACAGCTCCTTGGCCTTGAGGGCGTTGTTCAGGTAGCTGATCAGCGGGGTGTTGGCCGCCTCGTACAGGTTGTCGATGCCGAGCTGGTCCTCGACGAACTCGACGCCCTCCTCGGTGACGGCGACGGTGCGCTTGTCCTCCTCCACCTCGTAGTGGACGTCGCGCTTCATCATCGGGACCAGGCGGGCGAACTCGCCGTACCACTTGGCGCTGGTCTCCGCCGGGCCGCTGATGATCAGCGGGGTGCGCGCCTCGTCGATGAGGATGGAGTCGACCTCGTCGACGATCGCGAAGTGGTGGCCGCGCTGCACCAGGTCGGCCTTGCTCCAGGCCATGTTGTCGCGCAGGTAGTCGAAGCCGAACTCGTTGTTCGTGCCGTAGGTGATGTCGCAGGCGTACAGCTCGCGCCGCTGGGCGGGCGTCTGGCCCGACAGGATGCTGCCGACCGACAGCCCCAGGAAGCGGTGCACCCGCCCCATCCACTCGGCGTCGCGCTTGGCCAGGTAGTCGTTGACCGTGACGACGTGGACGCCCTTGCCGGTCAGCGCGTTGAGGTAGGCCGGGAGGACGCCGGTGAGCGTCTTGCCCTCACCGGTGCGCATCTCGGCGATGTTGCCCAGGTGCAGCGCCGCGCCACCCATGAGCTGCACGCGGAAGTGCCGCTGCCCCAGGGTGCGGGTGGCCGCCTCGCGGACGACGGCGAACGCCTCGGGCAGCAGCGAGTCGAGGGACTCGCCGTCGGCGTGGCGCTCCCTGAACTCGTCGGTCTTCGCCCGCAGCTCCGCGTCGGAGAGGTCGGTGTAGTCGTCGGCGAGCGACTCCACCGCGTCAGCGATTCTGCCGAGGCGTCGGACGAGCTTGCCCTCACCGGCACGGAGGATCTTCGAGAACAGCACGCCCCCAGCGTAGGCGGCCCGGCCACGGGTGCGGACGTGGCGACCGCCCGGGGCACCACGCGTCGCATCCGTACGCTGCAGCGATGGCTCGCGATCCGTCCGACCCGGGCGCCGGACTGCTGGAGTTCCTCACCGAGCGGCACCTCGCGACGCTGACCACGCTGCGTCCCGACGGCACGCCGCACGTCGTGCCGGTCGGCGTCACCTACGACGCGGCCACGCGCACCGCCCGGGTGATCACCTCGGGCACCTCCGCCAAGGTCCGGCACGTCCGCGCGGGGCAGGCGCGGGTCGCCGTCTGCCAGGTCGACGGGCGGCGCTGGGCCACGCTGGAGGGGGCGGCGGTGGTGCGCGACGACGCCGCGGCGGTGGCCGACGCCGTCGATCGGTACGCGCAGCGGTACCGCCAGCCGCGGCAGAACCCGGCCCGCGTGGTCATCGAGATCTCGGTGGACCGCATCCTCGGCAACGCCTGAGCGGACGCCCCGCCCGGGTCAGGCGTTCGCCGGTTGCGCGGCCGCGGCCGGCGCGGACGCCGGGGCGCTGCCGTCCTGCGACACGGGAGCGAGCCGGATGAGGCCGTAGTCGTAGGCGTGCCGGCGGTAGACCACCGTCGGCTGGCCGGTGTCGGCGCACTGGAACAGGAAGAAGTCGTGGCCGACCAGCTCCATCTCGTGGAGCGCCTGGTCGACGGTCATCGGCGTCGCCGGGTGGTGCTTCTCCCGGACGATCTGCCCGGGCAGGTGCTCGTCGAGGTCGGTGACGTGCGGCCCCGAGGCCAGCTCGCGGTCGAGCTCGAGCTGCTGCTCGATGGTCAGCTCGGGGCGGCCGGGGTCCAGCGCGGCACCGGTCAGGCGCACGCTGTCGGGTGTCCGGCGGCCGTGGTGCACCCGGCGGCGGTCCGCCGCCCGGCGCAGCCGGTTGTCCAGCTTCCCGCTGGCCAGGTCGAGCGCCGCGTAGAAGTCCGGGCCCGCGGCCTCGGCGCGGACCACCGGACCCTTGCCGCGCAGGGTGATCTCCACGCGCTGGCAGCTGGCCGACTGGCGGGGGTTCTTCTCGTGGAAGAGCTCGACGTCGATGCGGGACAGCTTGGCGTCGAAGCGCTCCAGCTGCCCGACCTTGTCCTCGACGTGCTGGCGGTAGTGCTCGGGGACTTCGACGTTGCGACCACGGACCACGATCTCCATGAGACCTCCCGGTTGGGGACGGGTTTCGGTCGCTTCGACGCTAGTCGCTCCCCCGGGTCGGCGACAGTCGATCGAGGTCGCCGTGGAGGGGCGCCAGGGGCGGTCCGGCCGGCGCCCGCGGGGTGGCCGCGACGACCGCCGCGACCACCGGACCGGCCGCCCCGGGGAGGGCTTGGAGCACCCGCGCCGCCTCGGTCAGCGTGGCCCCGGTGGTGACGACGTCGTCGACCAGCACGACCAGGGCGCCGGCGGGCCGGACGGGGCCGGCGACCTCGAACGTGCCGGTCAGGTTGGCCCGCCGCTCGCCGGCGGACAGCCCGGAGGAGTCGCGGACGCGGCCCCGGCGGCGCAGCACCCGCCCCTCGGCGGCGACCACCCCGGCCGCCCGCAGCTCGGCCACCGCGTGCCGGGTCAGCTCCCGCACGTGGTCCCGGCCGCGGGACCGGAGGGCGGCCCGGGACGCGGGGACCGGCACGAGCAGCAGCGGCGGCTCCCCGTCGACGCCCAGCCGGACGGCGGCGACGGCGAGTGCCAGCGCGGTGCCCAGCGGCGCGGCGAGCTCCGCCCGCCCCTGCTCCTTGAAGGCGTTGACCACGGGGCGCACCGGGCCGGCGTAGGCCGCGGCGGCGACCGTCGGCGGGAAGCCCGCCGGGAACCGCCGGGGCGACGCGAGGTGCGGCGTCGCCAGCAGCCGGGCGCAGCGGGGGCACAGCACCACCTGGGGCTCCCCGCACCCGGCGCAGCAGCGCGGCAGCACCAGGTCGGCCAGCGCCGACGGCACCCCGGCGATCGCGCTGAGCATCACGGCAGCTTATGGCCCCGTCCAGAGGCTCGGGCCGAGCTCGCGAGGCCTGAGGAGGACGGGGCCTCCTCCTGTGGACGGCGCCCGGCCCAGGTGCCTGCGGGTCGACCCGCTCGACCGACCGTCGAGCCGCGCCCTGGTGCGGCCTGTCGGTCGGTGGAGCGGCTCGACCTCGCCACCGTGCGCACCGGCCGACCCCGACGCGGTCTCCAGCGTGGTGCGCTCGATGTCATCGGAGCCCTCTCGGAGCCCTCTGGCTGCCGACCTCAGCTCGGGTAGAAGGGCGCCGTCCCGGGCAGCGGCTCGGCGCCGCGGACGAGGGTCACCCACCGGCCGCCGGAGAGCTGCCAGATGGTGGCGCCGGCGCTCACCAGCGCCTGCCGCGACGGGGCGACCGCCAGCGCGGTCGGCTGGCTGGGCAGGCCGGACGTGGAGACCGGGGCCAGCCCCCACCCGTCGACGCCGACCGTGTACGGGACGATCCGTTCCTCCCCGGCGTCGCCCGCGAGCACCATGAGGCTGCCGCTGTCGCGCCAGCCGACGTCGATCACCCCGGACAGGGTGGGCGCCACGTCGCGCAGGTCGCGCAGCACGACCGCGCCGTCGTCCGCGGCCCGGACCACGGTGCCGACGTGCACCCGGCGGCCCAGGGAGCCGTCGACCACCACGGCGGCGCGGACGCCGTCGGGCGAGAGCTGCAGCACCTCGGCGCGCCCCAGCCCCGGGAGGGTGGGGGCGGCCACCGGCTGCGGCGGCCCCCCGGCCGGGACCCGCACGACCTCGGCGCCGTCCCGCACCACCCACGCCTCGGTGCGGGTGGCCGCGACGGTGGGCGCGCTGATCGAGCCCCCGCTGAGCACGGGGGCCAGCTCCCCGTCGTAGGGACCGGCGAGCAGGGTGGCCCCCGTCTCGTCCGTGCGGACGCCGACGAGGAAGGACAGCTGCCCACCGGCCGCCGCGACGGCGGCGCTGTCCAGCTGGTAGCGGCCGTCACCGGCCGGGCCGGGCACCGGGTCGCCGCGCGGGACGGTCTCCACGGCCCCGGCGTCGACGTAGTGGCCGACCCCGTCGACCGGGACCGCGTCCGGGTCGAAGGAGGCCCAGTCCTCGATGGTCTGCTGCCGCGGCACGCCGTTGGGGGTGACCGGCTCCCCGTCGAGCAGGACGACGACGTTGACGATCCGCGGCCGCACCAGCTGCTGCAGGCTCCAGACCAGCTGCGCGGAGACCTCGGCGAGCAGCGGGGCGGGCTCCGCCGGCAGGCCGCTGAGCTCCACCGTGGCGGTCTGCCCCTCGACGGTGACCGAGGAGGTCAGCTCCACGCCGCTCAGCGGGTTGACGACGCCGGCGGCCAGCGCCGCGGACGGCCCGGTGATCAGCCGCTCCACCAGCGCGGTGGGCTGGGACTCGCCGCGGATGAGGTAGCGCGGGTCGGGCACCACGCGCGAGTAGGTCGGGTCGAGGAAGTAGGCGTCCACCGGGTCGTAGAGCCGCCGGAAGTCCGGCTCGAGCATGATCAGCCCGTCGGGCGGGTTGGTGATCCGCCACTCCCCGTCGACCTGCTCCAGCGTGAAGTCCCGCGTGAAGACGCCGCGGTCGGCGACCGTGAACACCCCGCGGGGGTCGACGGTGCCGATCAGGTTGGCGGTCACGGTGACCGCGCCGTCGTCCGTCGTCACCACGGCGTAGTCGCTGCCGATGACGCTGATCCCGCTGTCGTCCTGCCAGGTCTCGGCCGGGCCGGGCGCGAGGTACTGCCGGGCCACCGGGTGGCGCCGGACGGTGCTGGCCGCGGCGTCGATGAACTGGCGCACGATCTCCTCGGCGCTGGCTCCCGGCACCGGGGCGACCGGCTCGATGCCGACGGCCTCGGGCACCCGGGCCGGCGCCTGGGTGATCAGCACCGTGGCCGAGTCGGTCGGCACGGTGGAGCAGGAGGCCAGGGTCAGCACCGCCGTCAGCAGCGCCAGGACGACCGTGGCACGCCGGGTCACCGCAGCGCCCCCGGGCGGCGGAGCTTCACCGGGCGCAGCGGCAGCGGCGAGCTGGTCAGGTCGGTGCCGGCCAGCAGCGGCAGGGTGAGCCGGAACTGGGCGCCCGCGCCGGGCTGGCCCCACACCTGCAGCCAGCCGCCGTGCAGGCGGGCGTCCTCGAGGCTGATCGACAGGCCGAGCCCGCTGCCGCCGACGGTGCGCACCCGCGAGGGGTCGGCCCGCCAGAACCGGTCGAACACGTGCTGGGCCTCCCCGGGGCTCAGCCCGACGCCGTGGTCGCGCACGGTGACCGCGGCCGCCGACCGGTTGGCCGCGAGGGTGATCTCCACCGGGTGCCCGGCCCCGTGCTCGATGGCGTTGCCGACGAGGTTGCGCAGGATCCGCTCGACCCGGCGGACGTCGACCTCGGCGAGGACGCTCTCGTCGGGCCGGGTGACCACCAGCTCGCAGGCGTGCCGCTCGGCGAGCGCGCCCATCCCGTCGACGACCCGGCCGACCAGCGCCCCCATGTCGGCCGGGGCGGAGTCGAGGACGGCGGCGCCGGCGTCGTACCGGCTGATCTCCAGCAGGTCGGTGAGCAGGGCCTCGAACCGGTCGAGCTCGGCGCGCAGCAGCTCGGCGGAGCGGGCCACGTGCGCGGGGAAGTCCTCCCGGGCCTCGTGCAGCACGTCCGCGGCCATCTGCACGGTGGTCAGCGGGGTCCGCAGCTCGTGCGACACGTCGGAGGTGAAGCGCTGCTGCAGCTGGGACAACCCCTCCAGCTGGGTGATCTGCCGCTGCAGGCTGTCGGCCATCGCGTTGAAGCTGGTGGCCAGCCGCGCCAGGTCGTCCTCGCCGCGGACCACCATCCGCTCCTCGAGCTGGCCCTCGGCGAGCCGCTGCGCGGTCCCGGCCGCCTGCCGCACCGGGTCGACCACCAGCCGGGTGACCAGGACGCCGATGCCGACCACGAGCAGGGTCAGCGCGACGCCGCTGATGGCCACCGTGGTGCGGATCAGGCCGAGGCTCTCCTGCTCCTGCTGCAGCGGGAAGACGTAGTAGAGCTCGATCCGGTCCGGGCCCTGCGCGTCCCCGGTGACCGGCGCGCCCACCACGAGGCTGGGGCGGGGGTCCCCCGCGTCGCCGGGGACCATGTCGTACTTCGACGCCTGGTTGCCGGCGTCCACCGCGGCCCGGAGCTCCTGGGGCAGCGCGGCGGTGAGCGGTCGCTGGTTGGTGGCGGGGATCTCGGTGCCGCCGGAGGGGCGGTAGAGCATGACGACGTCGAAGTCGCCGGCCGCCCCGCCGCGGTCGAGCAGCTGGTTCACCGTGCGGGCGAGGGTGGCGCGGACGCTGGCGGCGTCGCCGGTCGCGATGCCGGCCACCTCGCTCTGCGCGTAGACCACGCCGGCCTGCACCTGGTCGATGGCGGCCTGCCGCTTGACGTCGAGCAGCTGGTCCTTGATCTGGCTGAACAGCACCAGGCTGACGATCACGACCACGGTGCCGGCGAGCAGCATCGCGATGGCGCCGATGCGCACCTGCAGCGACGAGCGCCAGGCCTGCGCCGTCCGGGCGGCGAGCTCGCGCAGGGTCCGCTGGGTGCGGCGGCGTGCCCGCCCGGCCCGGCGGCGGAGCCCGCGCCCCAGCCGGGCCAGCTCCTCGCGGGTCCCCGGCCTGCCGCCACCCCCTGGTCCGGGCCGGCCGGCGTCCGTGCCCGTCTCGGGGGTCCGGGTGGCGGTCACCGCTCCAGTGTCACCCGGCCGGGGGTGGGCGCGGGGAGGCCGCGCGCGCTGCGGCCCGCCTCGGTCACGGCGGACCGGCCTTGTAGCCGACGCCGCGCACGGTGAGCACGACCTCGGGCTTCTCGGGGTCCTTCTCGACCTTGGCCCGCAGCCGCTGCACGTGCACGTTGACCAGGCGGGTGTCGGCGGCGTGCCGGTAGCCCCACACCTGCTCGAGCAGCAGTTCCCGGGTGAACACCTGGCGCGGCTTGCGGGCCAGCGCCACCAGCAGGTCGAACTCCAGCGGGGTCAGCGCGATGGGGACGCCGTCCCGGCTGACCTGGTGGGCCGGGACGTCGATCTGCACGTCACCGATGCTCAGGTTCTCCGCCTGCCCGGTCTCCCCCCGCCGCAGCTGCGCCCGGACGCGGGCGACCAGCTCGACGGGCTTGAACGGCTTGGTGACGTAGTCGTCGGCGCCGGCCTCGAGCCCCTGGACGACGTCGATCGTGTCGCCCTTGGCGGTGAGCATCACGATCGGCACCGTCGACTGGGTGCGGATGTCCTGGCAGATCTGCAGCCCGTTGCGCCCGGGCAGCATCAGGTCCAGCAGCACCAGGTCGGGCCGGGTCTGCTGGAAGACGCCGACCGCCCGGTTGCCGTCGGAGACGAAGGCGGGTTCGTACCCCTCGCGCCGCAGCACGATGCCGAGCATCTCGGCGAGGGCGGCGTCGTCGTCGACGACGAGGACACGGCCGCGGCTGGGCCCGTTCTGGGGAGCGGAAGGTGGCACGGCGACCATTCTGCGCTGTTCAGGGCGTTGAGGGAGTCCCGCCCCACCCGCGCGGGTGGCTGCCGGGACGCGTGGGACCCCACGGGGCATAGGAAGCAATCCCTGCGCATCGGACCCCGAAGACGCAGGTGGAGCTTCCTATCCCCCGCCGGTGACGCCCTGGAACGGCCCAGGTGAGGAACTGGAACGGCCCCGCTGCAGGGCCCCGCGGTGCGCGAAGCGTGCCGTGGGGGGCAGCGGGGTCCTTTCAGTAGCGGTAGTGGTCGCTCTTGTACGGACCCTCGACCGGGACGCCGATGTAGTCGGCCTGCACCTTGGTCAGCTCGGTCAGCTTCACGCCGAGAGCGTCGAGGTGCAGCCGCGCCACGTGCTCGTCGAGCTTCTTCGGCAGCACGGTGACGCCGGGGGTCTGCCCCTCGTAGGCGGCCCGGTTGGTCCACAGCTCGATCTGGGCGAGCACCTGGTTGGAGAACGAGGCGCTCATGACGAAGCTGGGGTGCCCGGTGGCGTTGCCCAGGTTCAGCAGCCGGCCCTCGGACAGCAGGATGATCGTGTGGCCGTCGGCGAACCGCCACTCGTCCACCTGCGGCTTGATCGTCGTGCGCTCGATGCCCGGGGTGCGGGCCAGACCGGCCACGTCGATCTCGTTGTCGAAGTGCCCGATGTTGCCGATGATCGCCTGGTGCTTGGTCCGGCCGAGCTGGTCGGCGGTGATGATGTCCTTGTTGCCGGTGGCCGTGATGATGATGTCGGCCTTGCCGATGACCTCGTCGAGCGTGGTCACCTCGTAGCCGTGCATCGCCGCCTGCAGCGCGTTGATCGGGTCGATCTCGGTGACGATGACCCGGGCGCCCTGGCCGCGCAGCGACTCCGCGCAGCCCTTGCCGACGTCGCCGTAGCCGCAGACGACCGCGACCTTGCCACCGATCATCACGTCGGTGGCGCGGTTGATGCCGTCGATGAGCGAGTGCCGGCAGCCGTAGAGGTTGTCGAACTTGCTCTTGGTGACCGAGTCGTTGACGTTGATCGCCGGGAAGAGCAGCCGGCTGTCGCGGGCGAGCTCGTACAGGCGCATGACGCCGGTGGTGGTCTCCTCGGTGACGCCCTTGATGCCCTGGCCGATGCGGGTCCAGTAGCCCTGGTCCTGGGCGAGCGTGCCGCGGAGGACGTCGAGGATGACCCCGTACTCCTCGGAGTCGGCCTCGGTGGTGTCGGGGACGACGCCGTCGGCCTCGAACCGGGTGCCGAGGTGGACGAGCAGGGTGGCGTCACCGCCGTCGTCGAGCAGCATGTTCGGGCCGACGACCTCGCCGCTCCCGTCACGGAACTCGAACAGGCGCTGGGTGCACCACCAGTACTCCTCGAGCGTCTCGCCCTTCCAGGCGAAGACCGGCACGCCGGCCGGCTGCTCGGGCGTGCCGTCGCCGACGACGATCGCGGCGGCGGCGTGGTCCTGGGTGGAGAAGATGTTGCAGCTGACCCAGCGGACGTCGGCGCCGAGCGCCACCAGGGTCTCGATGAGGACGGCGGTCTGCACCGTCATGTGCAGCGAACCGGCGATGCGGGCGCCGGCCAGCGGCTGCTCGTCGCCGTACTCGGCGCGCAGCGCCATGAGGCCGGGCATCTCGTGCTCGGCGAGCTGGATCTCCTTGCGGCCGAAGCCGGCGAGGGAGAGGTCGGCGACCTTGAAGTCGCCGTCGGTCAGCGTGCGGGTGCCGTTACTGGCGGTCATGGAGGCTCCAGGTGGTGCCCGGCAGCTGGCCGGGCGATGCAGTCGGATGCAGGGTCGCTTCGATCCCCGTGACCGGGGAGAGCGAGCATGCCGAGGCTTCGGCGGGGCTCGTGCCGTTCCCCAGGATAGGCGGCTGCCGCCTCCCCGTCGCCCGTCGACCACCCGCGCGGGTCAGCCCTCGCAGCCGATCCCGTCGCCGTCGCCGTCGAACCGCTCCGAGAACCCCGGGGCGCCGCGGTGGATGGGGGCCGCGCCCGCCGCGCGGACCGCGGTGCAGTCGGCGTAGCCCGTCACCGGCGCGTCCGGCGCCGGCCCGGCGGCGGGCGGTGCGGCGGCGGGTGGGTTGGCGCCCGAGGGCAGGGGCTCGTCGGGGCAGCGCGCGAGCACCCCGGCCATGGCGTCCCGCTCGGCCTGCGTCACCCACAACCCGTACGCGGCCTTGACCGCGACCTGCCGCGCCACGTAGGCGCAGCGGTAGCCGGTCGCGGGCGGCAGCCAGGTCGCGGCGTCGCCGTCGCCCTTCTGCATGTTGAGCGCCCCGTCGACGGCGAGCAGGTTGAGCGGGTCGTTGGCGAACCGGACGCGGCGCTGCTCGTCCCAGCCCTGCGCGCCCTTCTGCCAGGCGTCCGACAGCGCGACGACGTGGTCGACCTGCACGTCGTCGCTGGTGTCCTGGCCGCGCCGGAAGTCGATCGTGGTGCCCGAGTACGGGTCGGCGAGGGTGCCGGTGCGGACGACGCAGTCCCGCGTGCCCGGCACGAACTCCTCCCCCGTCAGGTCGCGGGCCAGCACGTCGTTGCGGGTGTCGCAGCCGTTGCGGTCGGTGTCGACCCAGCCGTCGCCGAACCGGTCCCGGTCGTAGCCGGTCCGCGGTGCGCGGCCCTTGACGTCGAGCCCCTCCAGCGCCGCCCGGGCGGAGCCGGCGACGGGCGCGGGCGCCTCCGCCGTCGTCCCGCTGCCCTCGCCGCTCGCGGCGACGTCGAGCGGCTCGCAGCCGGTCAGCAGCCCGACCGCGAGGACCGCACCGGCGAGCCGGCGGGCGCGGGACCCGGGTCGGACGTGCACGGAACTCCCCCAGCAGCCGGACGGCGGTCGTCCCGACGCTAGGCCGGTCCGCCCCGGGCCCGGCGGCGCAACGCCGGGCAGCCGTGAGGGGGCCGGGAGGTCAGCGGCCAGGCTCCTCCCCGAACAGCCGCGCCCACGTCTGCCGGTCGGAGAGCTCGGGCAGCGCGGCGCGCCAGCGATCCCGGGCGTCGCTCCCCTCCCGCACCAGGCGCACCAGCACGGACGCGCCCCGCCGGGCGGAGCCGATCATCAGCTCGCGGTCGAACCGCCGCAGGCGCACCCCCTCCTGCGAGGGGTCGGTGACCACCGCGGTGTCGAAGAGGGAGACGTGCCACCAGTGGGCATCGGCGGCGGCGATCGCCGCCGTGCCGTGGTTGCGCCTGCGCAGCTGCCAGAGGATGCGCTTGACCAGGACCATGCCGAGCATCGAGGGCGCACCGGCCGGCGCGGTCCGCCGCATGTCGACGGCGGCGACCCCCGGCACCGCGGACGCCGGGTGGTTCTTGGTCTCGGGGTGGCTGCCCCACAGCTTGCGGACCTGCGCCGCCGTCTCCGCCCCGCCGTCGGCCAGCACCTCCGGCCCGCGGAGGAAGTCCTCGACCGCGCGGATCAGCAGCGCCGCCAGGCCGTAGCGCATCGAGACCAGAGCGTCCACGAGCTGCTTGGCGAGGTGCTCGGCGATGCTCCGCCGGTCGAAGTCGCTGTGCAGGGCGCTGGTGATGAGCGAGTTGCGGTAGCTGAAGTAGCGCGACCAGTCGTCCCAGTTCTTCCAGGAGAAGTCGGCGTGCCAGACGCCGGCCCCGGGCAGCGTCACCGTCGGGAAGCCGGCCGCCCGGGCCCGCAGCCCGAACTCGATGTCGTCCCACTGGAAGAAGATCGGCAGCGGGTAGCCGACCGCCGAGACGACCTCCGACGGGATGAGGCAGGTCCACCAGGCGTTGTAGTCGCCGTCGATCCGCCGGTCCTGCCGCCGCTCGGTCAGGTCGGCGTTGGTGAGGGCGTCGGGTACCGGCTGGCCCGCCCGCAGGATCGACAGGTCCGCCGACTCGGCCCCGACGTGCAGCCGGTCGGGGTGGAGCAGGTTGAGCATCTGGCCGCCCACGAGCACCGGCTCGTCCGCGCGGTCGGCGAAGGCCCGCAGCCGCACGACCGTGTCGGGCTCGAGCCGGATGTCGTCGTCCATGAGGAGGAGGTTGACCCGCTCGACGGTCTCGTTCCGCACCGCCTCGTAGATGCCCCGGGTGAACCCGCCGGCCCCGCCGAGGTTGGGCTGCCGCACGTAGCGCAGGGCCGACCCGAGCGCCTCGCGGACGTCGGCGAACCCCGGGCGGCTCTCCACGGTGTCGGTGCCCTGGTCGACGACGTAGACCGCCGCGAGCTCCCCGGCCACGGCGTGGTCGGCCGCCAGCGTGCGGAGCGTGGCCAGGCAGTCGTCGGCCCGGTTGTAGGTGCAGATGACCACCGCGGTCGCCCGCCGCGGCCGGGTGGCGGCCACCGACCACTGCACGTCGTCCACGACGAGCCCGTCGGCGCCGGCCTCCAGCTCCAGCCAGAACGCCCCGCCGTCGACGAACCGGTCGAGGGCGAGCGTGAGGGTCAGCGGCCGGTCCTGGGCCTCCCGGACCTGCTCGGCGGCCACCGTCCGGGAGTTGCCCTCGCTGTCGGAGGCCATGACCCGGAGCAGGCCGGCTCCGCTGACGGTCGCGTGCAGGTCGACCGAGCGGGCCGACGTCCACCGCTGCCAGTAGGACGCGGCGAACCTGCCGAAGTAGGTGTCGGTCGACACCGCGGCGTGCCCCTCGAGGGCCAGCCGCGTGCGGTCGCGCACCGCGACCCCGGTGACGGTCGTGCAGTAGAGCTCGGCGGGGACGTCCGCGCCGGGTCCCGCGAACAGCGTGCGCTGCGCGAGCAGGCGCCCGGAGCGGGACGCCGGTTCCGACGTCGCGGAGGGGACCTGGGTCCGCTGCGGCTGGACGGCCATCACCAAGGTGTCTTCTCCGTTCGGACGCCGGCGCATGACGAGGAACGTAACCGGCCTTCCTGGGCGCCAGCCCGGCGACGTACCCGTCCGTGCGACCACCCCGCTGCAGTCGCGACGCTGGGTGAGCGTCCCGGTGCGCAGCGCTGCGGCCAGCGGCCCGCCGACGAGCACCACCCCGGGCTCACCCGGCCGGCGGCCGCACCGGCTCCGTGATGCGCACGACCACCTGCTCGTCGTTGGACGTGTAGGCCACGAACTCCCCGCGCGCGCCGGTGCGGGCCGACCACTCCCGCCACGCCCGGAACTCGTGCTCCTCCCAGCCAGGGAAGTTGAAGAACTCGTCGAACACCAGCACCGATCCGGCGGCCAGCCGGGGGCCCACCAGCTCGAGGACCGTCACCGCCGAGGAGTACAGGTCGCCGTCGACGTGCACGAAGTCCACCGGCCCCGGGTGGGTGGCCAGGAAGCCGGGCAGGGTCTCCTCGAACCAGCCGACGACCAGCTCGGCGCCCTCCACGTCGGGGAGCGCACCCACCGCGAACGCGCCGGTGCGGACGTGCGGCCGGTAGTCCTCCGGCAGCCCCTCGAAGGAGTCGAAGCCGTAGACGTCGCGGCGCTCCCGCTGCCCGGCGATCACCTCGAGCGAGCGGCCCTCGAACACGCCGAACTCCAGGGCCATCCCGCCGCGCGGGGCGAGCTCCAGCCCGTGCCGCAGGGTGCTCGTCCGGTCGTGGAAGGCGCGGGCCGTCGGCATCTCGCGCGCGGCGAACCGCGCCGACCCGACGGCGGCATCCCGCTCACCGGCGGCGAGCAGGTCCCGGCGCGAGCGGAACTCCACCTCGTGCAGCGCGCGGATCACCCGGTCCGCCTCGGCGGCGACGGCGTCCCTGACCAGCGGCGCCAGCACGTGCCTCATCGGCGCGGCCAGCGCGCGCACCACCCGGTCCCGAGCCGTGCCGCCCCACCCGTCGCGCGCCATCAGACCGCTCCCTCCCGCCGGCGCAGCGGAGGCGCCGGGCAGAGGGCGACCGTAGCGGCTACCGGGCCCGCAGTCGCCCCCGCGCACGCCGCTGCTGCCACCACCACAGCCCCGCCTGCACGAGCACGACCAGCGCCGCGCCGGCGGCGGCCAGCGCTCCCGCCCGCAGACCGGGCGGGGCGTAGTCGAGGACCAGCGTGCGCTCGCCCGCCGGGACGGTCACCGCGAGCAGCCCGGCGGGGCCGTCGACCACGGGGACCTCCTCGCCGTCGACGGTGGCCGAGTACCCCGGCCACGCCAGCCGGGCGAAGAGCACCCGGCCGGCGTCGTCCGCGCGGTACCGGACGACCTCCCGCTCCTCCTCGGCGGAGCCACCCACCACCTCGACGCCGGGCGAGGTCCACGACACCCGGGACCCGTCGGCGTAGGGCTGGTCGCGCACCCACACGGCGCGCACCGGGCCCCGCTCGGCCACCGACCAGCCGGGCGGCGGCTCCCGGTCGTCGACCACCTCGTCACCGAGCAGGTCCCGCTGCAGCACCAGCGTCGACACGCGGAGGGCGTCGACGAGCGGCACCGGGTACCCGGGCCCGGCGGGCTGCCACAGCCGCTCGAAGGCCTCCGGGCAGGTGGCCCCGCGGTAGTCGAGGCAGAGCTCCTCGGCGAACTCCTGGAAGCCGATCCCGCTGTAGCTGGCCACCGTCGGGGTGCCGGTCGGCCGGACCAGGTTGCCGAAGGTGATCTCGCCGTCGCGCATCTGCCCGGTCGTGATCGTGTCGTGCCTGGCCAGCTGCAGGACCGTGCCCTCGTAGGAGGTCGTCCCCTCCGCCAGCGCGGACAGGTCCGAGGCCGGCCGGAGGCCGAACCCGCCCGGCCGGAACGGCAGGACGGTGGTCTGGAAGGCGACCACGGCGACGGTGCCGGCGACCAGGACCGCGCCGAGACCCCGCAGCCCCCACCGCCGGTGCGCCAGCACCGCGAGCGCGGTGCCGGCGCCGACCAGCAGCAGCGCGGCCCCGTGCTCCTGGAGGAGGCCGACCGGGCGGACCGCCCACGCCAGGTAGGTGCCGAAGAGCACGATCGCACCGCTGGCGAGGGCCCGCCGGCGCGGCCGGTCGGTCGCCAGCCCGGCGGAGAGGACGACGGCGAACAGGACGGCCACCGCCAGGTAGAGGTACTCCACCAGGCGGACCGGCCAGCGGAACAGCCACAGGTTCGAGGGCGCCAGCGTGGCGAGCAGGTAGAAGCCGGCGATGCCCAGGAGCCCGGCCAGCGACCGCGCCCGCCGCCGCAGCCTGGACCACCGCAGCCAGGGCAGCAGCGGGAGCAGGAACCAGGCGAGGTAGGTCGACGGCTGGGTCTCCAGCAGCGCGCCGCCCCAGTTGGTGATGGAGGGGAGGTAGGTCGGCGCGCTGGCCGCCGCGAGGTCCCCGAGGTCCGGGACCAGGAAGGTGTCGTTCGCCAGCACGGCGAGGTCCTGGCGCAGCGACACCTCGCCGGCACCGAGCAGCGGCAGGTAGACCGGCAGGGCCACCAGGCCGGCGCAGGCGCCCACCACCACCAGGTGCAGCAACCGGCTGAACCGGCGCCGCACGAGCAGCTCGGCACCGAGCGCCACCAGGACGACGAGCATGCCCAGCGCCCCGTAGGGGTTGCCGGTCGTCATGACCAGGGCACCGGCCAGGAAGGGGACGACGGGGTTGAGGCGGCCCCGCGCGTGCCGGCGGGCCGCCCACCAGAACCAGGTCACCCAGGTGAACGCCATCAGGCCGGCCGGCCACCCTGCGGCCTCGTACCAGAGCGTGAACCCGGAGAACGGGACGGCGAGGGCGACGACCGCGGCCGGCCAGCGGCGCGCACCGTGCTCGCGGGCCAGCAGGTAGGTGCCCATCGCGAGCACCCCTAGGAACTCGACCATCACCACGGCCGCGGCCAGCGCGAGGTCGTCGAAGTACGAGACCAGCACGAAGTTGGCCAGGCTGACCGGGTTCCAGATGCCGTTCAGGCCCTCGGCGGCGTAGTTCCCGCCCATCCAGCTCGCCGGGTCCATCGTGACCCACTCGCCGGCCCGCAGCCGCTGGCCGAAGACGTGCCACAGCGGGGCGAACTGCTCGTACTGGTCGCCCACGTAGTAGAACAACCGCTCGCGCCAGAACGGGACGGCGCCGACGACCCAGGCGGTGACGCCGACACCGAGGGTCACCACCCACTCGGGCAGCCGCCACCGGGGCCGCGCCGGCGACGTCGCCCCCGCCGCCACCGCCGGGACGGCCGCGGGGCGGCCTGCGGCGGCCCTCGGCGGCGAGGTGGTGCTGCGGGCGACCGGGCCGGCGGGGACCGGCCGCCTCACCGCGGCACCTCCCGCCGCTCGGGGAGGTCCGCGCCCGGGGGCGCCGCCGGGGCCGCGGGTGCGGCGGACCGCCCGATGAGCAGCCGGCGGGAGAGCAGGAAGGTCACCGGGATCGCCGCCACAGCGGCGACCAGCGGGGCCAGGCGCTCGTCCACGCCGAGCCATTCGACGAGGACGACGACGCCGGCCGTGGTCATCACGTAGTTGGTCGCGTTCGTCAGCGGGAACAGCGCCAGCTTCCGCCAGGTGGGGCGGGTGCGGAAGGTCCAGTAGCAGTTGAGCAGGAAGGACCCCACCATCGCGACGAGGATCGCGCCGAGGTGCGCCACGAGGTAGTGCGCCACCAGGCCCAGCAGCAGGTAGGTGCCGTAGTAGACCCCGGTGTTGACGACACCGACGACGAAGAACCGCGAGGCGTGGTGCAGCGTCGTCCGGTCGATCCTCACCTGGAGGGCCGGCCGTCCGCGGCGTCCGCGGGGACCGGGGGCCGGGCGTACCCGCCGTCGGCGTCGGTCTGGACGTCGGGCGCCACCCAGTTGCCGACCATCACGGTGCTCCGCCGGGCCGGTGCCGGGCGCGCCGGCGGCAGCTCGTCGCTGGCCGCGGCCACCAGGAAGTGCGGCCGGTGCTTGGCCTCGTAGTAGATCCGGCCGACGTACTCGCCGATGACGCCGAGGAACAGCAGCTGCAGCCCCCCGAGCCCGATGACCGCCGCCACGAGCGTGACGTAGCCGGGCACCACGATGCCCCCCACGACCGCCGCCACCACGAGGTAGGCGGCGTAACCGAAGGCCAGCGTGGTGACCACGAGCCCGACGTAGATGGCCAGCCGCAGGGGCGCGTTGTTGAACGACATGACGCCGTCGATGCCGTAGTTGAGCAGCCGGCGCAGCGTCCAGCGGCTGGCGTCGCCGCCGAAGCGGGCCTCGTTGCGGTAGTCGATGGTGGCGGTCGGGAAACCGATCCAGGCGAAGAGCCCCTTGGAGAAGCGGTTGTACTCGCCGAGCTGCAGCAGCGCGTCGACCGCGCGCCGGCTCAGCAGGCGGAAGTCGCCCACGCCGTCCTCGATGCGGACCTCGACGAGCGAGTTGACCAGCCGGTAGTACAGCCGGGCGAGCACGCTGCGGCCGAACGCGTCACCGTCCCGGGTGCGCCGGGCGACGACCTGGTCGTTCCCCTGCTCGAGCAGTTCGAGCATCTGCCGGATGAGCCGCGGCGGGTGCTGGAGGTCGGCGTCCATGATGACGACGGCGTCCCCGCGCGCGTAGGCCAGGCCGGCCAGCATCGCCGACTCCTTGCCGAAGTTGCGGCTCAGCGAGACGTACCGGACGCGCGGGTCGCGAGCGTGGAGCTCCTGCATCACCGCGGTCGTCCGGTCGCGGCTGCCGTCGTCGACCAGGACGAACTCGAGCTCGGCCGGGACGTCGGCCATCACGGCCGAGACCTGGGCGACGAGCTCGGGCAGCACCCGCTCCTCGTTGTGGCACGGGACCACCACGGACAACAGCATGCAGGCGCCTCCTCCGGTCCGGCCGCCGCCCCGGGCGGTCCGACTCGGGGTGGCACGTCGTCGTGCACGCCCCGCCATCCTGACGGACGGCCCGCCCGGCCGCAGCACCGCCGGCCGCGGCCAGGGCCAGGAGGGCGCGGCTCTCAGCCCAGGTTAGTCGTCGCCCGGTAGAGGACGGCCGGGCCGCGGGCGGTGACTGGCTCGCCCGCGGGGAGGAACGCGGCGCGCCCCTTCTCCAGCGTGAGCTCGCCGTCGACCGAGGCGAGCACCGCGGTGCCCTCCGTGCACAGCAGCAGCTGCGGCCCGCGCGTGGTGAGCGCGCCGGACTGCTCGTCGAGGTGCACGCGGGTGAGGTCGAAGTCCTGCACCGGCACCGGGTAGCGCAGCCCGCCCGGCCCCAGCACCGGGTGGATCACCGGCACCTTGCCGTCGGTGAAGTCGAGGACCTCGATCAGCGCCGCCAGGTCGACGTGCTTGGCCGTCAGCCCGCCGCGCAGCACGTTGTCCGAGCTGGCCATGACCTCGACGCCGGCGCCGGAGAGGTAGGCGTGCAGGTTCCCCGCCGGCATGAAGACCGCCTCGCCCGGGGCGAGCTTGAGGTGGTTGCACATCAGCGAGATGACCACGCCCGGGTCGCCGGGGTAGGACTCGGCGAGGGTGGCCGCCCAGCGGTAGGTGTTGATGAACTCGGGGTCGTGCGCGGCGACGAAGGTGGCCGCCTTGGCCGCCACCGCCTCGACCAGCTGGGTGCGCCGTCTGCCGGAGAGCGCGAGCAGCTGCGGGACGGCCGCCCGCAGGCCACCGCGCGCCAGGGCGGCGATGGTCGGCTTGAGCTCGGGCACCTGCAGCTTGGCCAGGCAGTGCAGCGACTCCTCCACCGGCCGGAAGCCGCACAGGGCCTCGAACGTGGTGAGCGCCAGCAGGAGCTCGGGCTTGTGGAAGGGGTCCTTGAAGGTGCGGGTCGGGTCGTCGTGCGGGATGCCGGCGGCCTCCTCGGCCGCGTACCCCACCTCCGCCTGCGCCGTGGTCGGGTGCGCCTGCAGCGACAGCGGCGTCTCGGCGGCCAGCACCTTGAGCAGGAACGGCAGCCGTGCGCCGAACCGCTCCACCACCGCGGGGCCGAGCAGCCGGTCGGGCTCCTCGGCGATCGCCTTGTCCAGCGGCCGCCCGTCGGAGAGGGTGCTGGGCTCGTCCGGGTGCGCGCCGACCCACAGCTCCGCGTGCGGGCGGTCCGCGGGCACGGGCTCACCCAGCAGGTCGGGGATCACGGTGCGGCTACCCCAGGGGTAGTACCGGACACCGTTGCTCAGCTGCCACATCGTGCAGGCAGGTTACGGCCCGCTCCCGCCTCGCGGAACGCGACCTCACCCCAACGGGCCGTCCGCCGCGGCGGGGTCCGCGGGCCCGGTACGGACGCCCGCGCGCCGGGCGGGCCCGCGGTGGAGGGGCGCCGGGCTCCCGCGTCGGCGGGGGGCGCCGTCGTCCCGCGTCAGTGGGCGCCCGCACCGGCCTCGTCGCGGTGCACCGTCAGGTTCATGACGAGCACGACCAGCGCCCCGACGACCAGCCCGAGCAGCGCGCTGGCCAGCGTGTTGACCAGCCAGCCCACGACCCCGCCGAGGGCGCCGGTCGCGTCGTGCGCGGCCTCCTCCAGGTGGTGGACGACGTCGTAGAGGCCGTGCCACCCGAGCTCGTCGGTGCCCACCAGGATGATGTGCCCGCCGACCCAGAGCATGGCGGCGGTGCCGACGACGGTGAGGGCGGAGAGCAGCTTGGGCATGCCCTTGACCAGGGCCCGGCCGAACGCGGCCACCCGCTTCCCGGCCCGCTGCGAGAGGCTGAGCCCGACGTCGTCCATCTTCACGATCACGCCGACCACGCCGTAGACGAGGACGGTGATGCCGACCGCGACGACGGCCAGGATCGCCGCCCGCGACCAGAAGCCCTCCCCGGCCACCTCGTTGAGCGAGATAACCATGATCTCGGCCGACAGGATGAAGTCCGTGCGCACGGCCCCGCTGACGATGGTCTTCTCGTCCGGCAGCGCGTCCTCCACCGTGGCGTGCGACTCGGCGTGGCCGCTGAACCGGTGCCAGATCTTCTCCGCGCCCTCGTAGCAGAGGTAGGCGCCGCCGACCATCAGGATCGGCGTGAGGAGGAACGGCAGGAACTGGCTGAGCAGCAGGATCGCCGGGAGGATGATCAGCAGCTTGTTCCGGAGCGAGCCGAGGGCGATCTTCCGGATGATCGGCAGCTCGCGGTCGGCGTTCAGCCCGTGCACGTACTGCGGGGTCACCGCCGTGTCGTCGACCACGACCCCGGCGGCCTTGAGGCTGGCCCGCCCGGCGGCGGCGCCGATGTCGTCGATGGAGGCGGCCGCCGCGCGGGCCAGCACCGAGACGTCGTCGAGCAGGGCTACGAGTCCACCCGCCAAGGGAGTTCCTTCCGGTCGGTCAGCACCGGTGTGCTGTCGCAGATGATGGTGGACCGTCCGCGGGCCGCGCGCGCCCTCAGGGACGCGGCGCCCGTTCCAGGTCGAGCGCCAGCGCCAAGTAGACGGCGCTGAAGTCGGCGACCGCGAGCTGCCGGGCCGCACGCGGCAGCCGGCCGAACCGGTCGGGGTCCCCGTGCTCGGCCAGGCCGCTCACCGGCACGCTGCGCGCGGCGGCGGTGCCCAGCACCTGCTGCATCGCCTCCGCCGCCGAGCGCGGCTCCCGCTCCCCCGCGCCGTCGTGCCCGCCGGCGCCGGGGTCGCGGACGGTCAGCAGCCGCAGCCGCCGGCCCGCGTCGTCGGCGCGGTCGCGGAAGAAGTCGTCGGCGGCGTCCTGGGGCGCCAGCGGCCCCCCGAGGACGGCGCAGGCGGCCACCCGCTGGTCGGGCAGCCGGAAGTCGGTCGCCGGCAGCCCGGCGAGGGTGGCGAGCTGGTCGGCGAAGCGGGTCGCCGCGGCGCCCGCGAGCGGCCCCTCCGAGGCGATCACCGGGAGCGCGTCCAGCAGCTCCAGCGCCAGGCTCTTGGCCGGGTTGACGAACGTCTCCCGCGCCGGGCCGCACTCCTCGGCCACCTCGTCGAGCGCGGCCGCGACCGCCTCCGGGTCGGCCACGCCGGGCGCCAGCAGCCCCAGGTCGGTGGCCAGGCGCAGCATGGGGGTGAGCAGCGACCACAGGGTCGCGTGCCGGACGCGGGAGCGCGGCAGGGCGACGTAGGGCGCGCGGGCGGAAGCGCAGACGCCGCGCAACGGCGCGTCGTCGGCACCGATGCCGACCAGGGACACCCCCCGGCGGGCGGCCTCGTAGGCCGGCCCCACCGCGTAGGCGCCGGCGCCGGTGCGGGTGGCCACGACCGCGATGTCGCTCGGGCCGGTCCAGACCGGCAGCGCCGGGCCCGGGACGACGTCGACGGTGACCGGGCTGGAGGGCCCGAGGAGGGCCCGCAGCACGGAGGCGGCGACGGCCCCCTCCCGGCGGGCGACGACGACCAGCCCGCGGGGCCGGCCACCGCTGGTGACCCGCTCCAGGCCGGCCTCCTCGGTCAGCCGGGTCGTCTCCCGCACCTGCGCGCCCGCGCCGGCGACGGCCGGCAGCAGGCCGCGGGGGTCACGGGCCCGCAGCAGCGCGAGGTCGTCGAGGACCTCCTCGGCCAGCTCCGGCGGGATCACGGCGCGCCCGTCCTCAGCCGCGCTGCCGCGCCTCGTCCAGCAGCAGCACCGGGATGCCGTCGCGGACGGGGAAGCCCCGGTCGCAGGTGCCGCAGACCAGCTCGGAGGCCGCCTCGTCGACGGTCAGCGGCGTGTGGTGGGTGTCGGGGCAGGCGAGGATCGCCAGCAGCTCGGGGTCCAGCCCCAGCGGGCCGGCGGCGGGGCTGCTCTGGGAACCGGTCACTCCTGCTCCTCCTCCGCGCGCACGGTGCGCAGCACCCGGTCGCGCAGCTCGGTCATCCGCGCCTCGTCCGGCGCCTCGACGTTCAGCCGCAGCAGCGGCTCGGTGTTGCTGGCCCGCAGGTTGAACCACGCGCCGTCGGGCAGCTCGACGGTCAGGCCGTCGAGCTCGTCGACCGCCACGCCGTCCTCCCCCTCGTAGAGCTCGCGCACCGCGGCCATCCGCTCCGCCGCGTCGGCCACCGTCGAGTTGATCTCGCCGGAGGCCGCGTAGCGGGCGTAGGCGGCGGTCAGCCCGGAGAGCGGCCGGCCCTGCTCGCCGAGGGCCGCCAGGACGTGCATGGCGGCCAGCATGCCCGTGTCGGCCCGCCAGAAGTCGCGGAAGTAGTAGTGCGCCGAGTGCTCGCCCCCGAAGACGGCGTCGGTGCGGGCCATCTCGGCCTTGATGAAGGAGTGGCCCACGCGGGTGCGCACCGGCTGCCCGCCGTGCTCGCGCACGATCTCGGGCACGGCGCGGGAGGTGATCAGGTTGTGGATGATCGTGGTCCCGCGGCCCTTGGCCAGCTCCCGCACCGCGACCAGCGCGGTGATCGCCGAGGGGCTCACCGGCTCGCCGCGCTCGTCGACGACGAACACGCGGTCGGCGTCGCCGTCGAAGGCCAGGCCGATGTCGGCGCCGTGCTCGACGACGGCGCGCTGCAGGTCGACCAGGTTCGCCGGGTCCAGCGGGTTGGCCTCGTGGTTGGGGAAGGAGCCGTCGAGCTCGAAGTAGAGCGGGACGACCTCCAGCGGCAGGTCGGCGAGGACCACCGGCACGGTGTGCCCACCCATGCCGTTGCCGGCGTCGACGACGACCGTGAGCGGCCGGATGGCCGACAGGTCGACCAGCGAGCGCAGGTGCGCGGCGTACTCGTGGAGGACGTCGCGCACCGAGACCTCGCCGAGCCGCTCGGGCACGCGCTCGTAGCTGTCCCGCTCGGCCCACTCGCGGATGGTGACCAGACCGGAGTCCTGCCCGATGGGCGCCGCACCGGCGCGGCACAGCTTGATGCCGTTGTACTGCGCCGGGTTGTGGCTGGCGGTGAACATCGCCCCGGGCAGGTCGAGCGAGCCGGCGGCGAAGTACAGCAGGTCGGTGGAGCCGAGGCCCGCCTCGACGACGTCGACCCCGCGGGCGATCACGCCCTCGGCGAAGGCGCGGGACAGCGGGACCGAGGACTCGCGCATGTCGTGCGCGGTGACCACGGCCGTGGCGCCGCTCTCGGCGAGGACGAACTCGGCGAAGGCCGCACCGAGCGCGCGGGCGACGTCCTCGTCCCACTGGTCGGGGACCACCCCGCGGACGTCGTAGGCCTTGACGAGGGCCGAGAGATCACGCACCCGGCGAGACTATCGGCGGGCCCGACGACGTGCTGGAACGGCCACCCTTCAGGGTCCCGCGCCGAGCTCGCGAGGCGTGGGGGGAAGGGTGGTCCTTTCAGGGGAGGTCGGGGAGGACCCGCAGGTGGCCGCGGCGGATGCCGCTGCCGTCGTCGGCGGGGTTGCGCGGCGGCTCGGGCCGGGCGGCCTCGCGGACGGCGTCGGCGAGCGCCAGCAGGTCGTCACCGGTGATGCCGGCGTCCTCGAGGTCGATCTCGTGCCGGACGACCTCCCAGCCGCGCGGCACCGTCAGCCGCTCGGCGTGGAACTCGCACAGGTCGTAGCTGTGCGGCTCCGAGTACGTCGCCAACGGGCCCACGACAGCGGTCGACTCCGCGTAGACGTAGGTCAGGGTCGCCGCTGCCGGTTGCGCGCAGCCGCTGCGCGAGCAGCGCCGTGACTGCCTCACCACCGGTTCCTCACGCAAGGCACAGTAATCCCGCCCGGCGGTGCGCGACAGCAGGCGCACCGGGAAAGCGGCCCGGACGCACCATCCTGCACGATGACCCCGTGGGCATCGGCACCGGTCGGGCGCGGGATGCGGCCCCGCAGGGCCCGACGCGGGCGGACCCCCGGCGGACCGTCCCCGGGCCCGGCGTGTCGCGGGCCGCCGTACCCTGCGTGCAGTCATGAGCCACCCCCCGCGCCGCCGCCACCGCTCCCGCCGCGACCGCCACGGTCGCGGCCTGCGGGGACGCCTGGTGCCGGCGCAGGTGCCGCTGTCCCGCAGCCGCGCCGAGCAGTTCGACGACCTGGTGCTGGACGCCGTCGAGGACCTCGAGCGCCGCTGGGAGCGGGAGCTGGCCGACGTCGAGTTCGCCGTCGAGGACGTGCCGTGGGTCGAGCACACCGACCCCGATGAGGCGCTGCTGGACTCCGACGTGCTCGACGACGCCGGCGTCCCGCTGTCCCGCCTGCTGCCGGCCCGCCGCGAGCAGGGCGAGGACGTGCCGCCGCGGATCGTGGTCTACCGGCGCCCGCTGGAGCTCCGCGCCCACGACCGCGAGGACCTCGCCGACCTGGTGCGCGACGTCGTCGTCGACCAGGTGGCCACCCTCCTGGGCCGCGACCCGGAGGAGATCGACCCCACCTGAGCCCCAGCTCCCCCGCGCGCGGGACTCGTCGACCGCGCCGCGCACCGCGCGCCCGGGGGACGCACCGCGTGGTCGGGCCCGGGACCGCCGGCTGGGATGCTGGACCGGATGGACGCCCCCGCCGCCACCGCCTGGCTCGTCGTGGGCGTGGTGCTCGGCGTGCTCGCGGTGACGGCGCTGGTCTCGGCCGTGGCCCTCTCCCGCCACCGCCCCGGCCCGGGCAGCGGGCGCCCGCCCGCGCCGGTCGACGACCTGGCCGAGTTCCTCGAGCACCCGCCCGGCACCCGGCCGCAGGCGCCGCGGGCCTCCGGCTGGACGGCGCTGGCCCCGGCGGAGCCGGTGCCGCCGGCCGGCGACCGTCAGCGACCCGGGTCGGCGCTGGCCGCGCTCTGCGTCGCGGCCCTGGCGCTGGTCGGCACGGCCGCCGCCGTCGCCGCGGCCACCGCCGAGGGGGCGCCGCAGCCGCGCGCCGCCGGGGTGTCGTCCCCGCCGGCCGGCGGCGTCGTCGCCGAGCTCGCCGTGGGTGGGCTGGTGCTGGAGCCACGGGCGGTGGGCGTCACGGCGACCTACCCCGAGGTGCGGCTCAGCACCGGCGGCGGCGCGCCGCGGTTGGAGCTGCGGCTGCCCACCTACAACTGCCTGGCCGCCGAGGCCCCGGCCGACCCGGTCGCCGCCGGGTGCATCGCCACGCCGGTCGAGCACGCCGTCCTCGAGGGCGAGGACCTGGCCGTCACCCGCGACGGCGCGGGATGGGTGGTCAGCGGGACGGCCGAGACGGTCCTGCGGCCGGGCGGCTCGGCGCCCGCAGCGACCGGTCGGGCGTATGCGCTGGAGCTCACCGTGGAGCCCGACGGCCCACCCGCCGCCGACGGCACCCGGGCCGCCCGCGGGGAGCTGCGGCTGGGCACGGGGAGCGCGCCGGTGCTGGCCGAGCGCAGCCGGGTGCGCGCGGCCGGCTGACGCTCACCGCGGCCAGCGGCGCAGCGGCACGGAGAGCGTGCTGACGGGTGCGCCCATCTCGCTGCCGAGCCCGCCGTCGGGGGCGACACCCCACCAGGGCCAGCGGTCGTCGTCCCCGTCCAGCAGGGTGAGCAGCCCGGCGCGCAGCCGGTCCCCCTCGGCGACGACGGCGACCTCCAGGTGGCCGGTGGCGGCGTGCAGCCGGGCGGTGGCACGCAGCAGGTCCTGCCCGCGGCGGTCCCGGACGGCGGCGAGCAGTGCCGGGAGCCACCGCTCGAGGAGCTGCCCGTCCCGGCCCCGCACGACCGGCCCCACGCGGTCGAGCGCGTCGACCAGGCGGGTGCTGCGCTCGTTCGCCAGGACGGCGGTGGACAGCCGGGCCGCCAGCGCACGGGCGGTGGGGTCGCCCAGCGGGAGCCCGGCGAGCCGCAGCGACCACGGGCCGTGCAGCCGGTCGAGCAGGGCGAGCACCCCGTCGGCGAGCAGGGCCGCCGCCCCGGCGTCCCGTGCCGGGATCCGGGCCGGGGGGCGGCCGCCGGGCAGGGGCACCCCCTCCTGCCCGAGCAGGGTGACCGCGGTGACGGGGCCGCGCCGCCGGAGGTGGAGGAAGGCCGCCGCCCGGGGCGGGCCGCCGGGCGCCCCGTCCACGACGACGGCGGCGGGGCGGCCGGGCACCGGGCGGGCGGCACCGGCGTTCAGCACCGCGGTGAGCCACGGCGCACGGGCGGTCAGCGGCGCCGACAGCGCCGCGGCGAGGGGTTGGGCGGCCCGGACCTCGCGGAGGACGGGGGCTCGACCGACGGCGACCCGGGCGACCACGCCCCGAACACAACCACAGCCGCCGGCGAGGGGCGCCGGCGGCTGAGGTGACGATCTGGAACTGGCCCCGTCCAGGGGCCCACCCTGAGCCTGCGAAGGGTGGGGAGGACGGGGTCCTTATACGGCGCGACGGCGCAGCCGGCGCCGCTCGCGCTCGGAGAGGCCACCCCAGATGCCGAACCGCTCGTCGTTGGCGAGCGCGTACTCCAGGCACTCGGCCTTGACCTCGCAGCCGGTGCAGATCTTCTTCGCCTCGCGGGTGGAGCCGCCCTTCTCGGGGAAGAACGCCTCCGGGTCGGTCTCGGCGCACAGCGCGCGCTCCTGCCACGACTGGGTGTCGGGCTCCAGGCCGAACCCGAGGTAGCCGACGAACTGCTGCCCCGTGCCCTGCCCCAGGAGCTGACCCGTGCCGTGCCCGGTCCCCGCCAGCCGATCGGCCGGCCGGTCCGTGCCGTTCACGTAGTCGCTCAACCACGACACCTCTGCCATGACGGTGCGTCCCCTCTCGCTCTCGTCACGGTGCGCGGCCGGCAGGACGTTCCCGGGCCGTTCAGCACTCGTCGACACCCCCGGAATTACACGCGTGTCGTTGCCCGGCCGTCAACTTCGCCCGGTGTAAGCGACACGCCACACCAGCCCCACCCGCACCAGGGTGTTCGTCACTTCTCGTGCCACCCCTCGACACGCCCGGCGAACAGTCGACAAGTGCTCATCGGGCACGATGCGTTTCGTGCAGATCGTCGTGCTGGCCGGTGGTACCGGAGGGGCTCGTTTCCTGCGCGGGGTGCGTGCGGCGGCCCCCGCGGCGGAGATCACCGCCGTCGTCAACACCGGTGACGACGTCACGTTGCACGGTCTGCGGATCTGCCCCGATCTGGACACCGTCGTCTACACGCTCGGCGGCGGCATCGACGAGGAGCGCGGCTGGGGGCGGGCCGGCGAGTCCTGGACGGTCAAGGAGGAGCTGGCGGCCTACGGCGCCGACCCCGACTGGTTCGGCCTCGGCGACCGCGACCTGGCCACGCACCTCATCCGCACCCGGATGCTCGACGCCGGGTACCCGCTGTCGGCGGTGACGGCGGCGCTGGCCGACCGCTGGCAGCCCGGGGTCACGGTGCTGCCCATGAGCGACCAGCGGGTCGAGACCCACGTCGTGGTGACCGACCCCGAGGACGGCCGGCAGCGGGCGATCCACTTCCAGGAGTGGTGGGTGCGCCACCGCGCGGCCCTCGACCCCGCCGCCTTCGTGCAGATCGGCGTGGAGGCGGCGCGGCCGGCCCCCGGGGTCGCCGAGGCGCTCGCCGCCGCCGACGCCGTCCTGCTCGCGCCGTCGAACCCGGTCGTCTCCATCGGCACCGTCCTGGGCGTCCCGGGCCTCCGCGACGCGCTGCTGGCCTCCCCGGCGCGCATCGCCGGCGTCTCCCCGATCGTCGGCGGCGCCGTCGTCCGCGGCATGGCCGACCGCTGCCTGCCGGCGCTGGGCATCGAGGTGAGCGCCGAGGGCGTCGGCCGCCACTACGGCGCCCGCGCCGACGGCGGCCTGCTCGACGCCTGGCTGGTCGCCGAGGACGACCCCGCGGAGGTCCCGGGCGTCGACGTGCGCCGGGTGCCGCTGCTCATGTCCTCCCCCGAGGCGACGACGGCGCTGGCCCGGGCCGCGCTCGACGCCTGCGCCCGGTGATGGAAGGACCCCGTCCTCCTCACGGTTCGCAGGCTCCCCGCGAGCCTCTGGACGGCGCCGTTCCAACGGGTGTGTCGGTGCTGCCGATCACCGGGTTGCCGGAGTTCGGCCCGGGTGACGACCTCGCCGCGGCGCTGGCCGCCGCCGCGCCCTGGCTGGCCGACGGCGACGTCGTCGTCGTCACCTCGAAGGTCGTCTCGAAGGTCGAGGGGCGGCTGGTCCGGGTCGAGCCCGGCGCCGACCGCGAGGCCACCCGGCAGCGGGCGATCGACGCCGAGACCGTGCGGCTGCTCGCCCGCCGGGGGCCGCTGAAGATCGTGCAGACCCGGCAGGGCTGGGTCGTCGCGGCAGCCGGCATCGACGCGTCCAACGTCGCCGCCGACACGCTCGTCCTCCTGCCGGAGGACGCCGACGCCTCGGCGCGCCGGCTGCGGGCCCGGTTGCGCGAGCTCGCCGGGGTCGACGTCGCCGTCGTCGTCAGCGACACCTTCGGCCGCACCTGGCGGGAGGGGCTCACCGACGTCGCGGTCGGCTCGGCGGGCATCACCGCGCTGGACGACCACCGCGGCGCCGTCGACGCGCACGGCAACCGGCTGGAGACCACCCGGGTCGCCGTGGTGGACGAGCTCGCCTCGGCCGCGGACCTGGTGAAGGGCAAGCTCGCCGGCGTCCCGGTGGCCGTGGTGCGCGGCCTGCCGGTGGCCCGCCCCGCCGACGGCGCCGACGAGGGCACCCGGCCGCTGGTCCGCCTGCCCGCCGACGACCTGTTCCCCTACGGCTCGCGCGACCTGGTGGGCTCGCGGGCACCCGCGGCCGACCTGGTGCCCCGCCCCGGCGACCGGGAGGCGGCGGCCGCCGCCTTCCGGGTGGCCAGCGCCGCGCTGCCGGAGTTCCCGGTGGTGCTGCGGCACGGCGGCGAGGGCGACGGCGCCGTCGACGTCCACCTGCCCGACGCGGTGACGACGACGAGCGCGCTCAACGCCGGCGCGCTGGTCGGCGCCGCGATCGTGCAGCTGCACGCGGAGGGCTGGGCGACCCGCTGGGAGCCCGCGCCCGGCGCCGGCGGCACCTCGCTCGTCGGGAGGCTGTGGCTCGGCGGCCCGGCGCTCTGATCCTCCCGCTGGGTACGGTCCTTCCCCATGCGCGGGATCATCCTGGCCGGTGGCACGGGGAGCCGTCTGTTCCCCATCACCCAGGCCGTGAGCAAGCAGCTCATGCCGGTCTACGACAAGCCGATGATCTACTACCCCCTCTCCACGCTGATGATGGCGGGGATCCGCGAGGTGCTGGTCATCACCACCCCGGACGACCAGGAGGCGTTCCGCCACCTGCTCGGCGACGGCAGCCGGCTGGGCATGCGGATCGAGTACGCCGCGCAGCCGCGGCCGGAGGGCCTGGCCCAGGCCTTCCTCATCGGGGCTGAGTTCCTCGACGGCGAGGCCGCGGCCCTGGTGCTGGGGGACAACATCTTCTACGGCGCGGGCCTGGGGACGGCGCTCTCGCGCCTGCCCGAGCCGGCCGGCGGGCACGTCTTCGCCTACCACGTGGCCAACCCGGGGGACTACGGCGTCGTGGAGTTCGACGACGCCGGCCGGGTGCTGTCGATCGAGGAGAAACCGGGCCACCCGAAGAGCTCCTACGCCGTCCCCGGGCTGTACTTCTACGCCGGCGACGTCGTCGAGGTCGCGCGCGGCATCACCCCCAGCGCGCGCGGCGAGCTGGAGATCACCGCGGTCAACGAGCACTACCTGCGCGAGGGCCGGCTCACCGTCACCGCGCTCGACCGGGGCACGGCCTGGCTGGACACGGGCACCTTCGCCTCGCTGCGCCAGGCCACCGAGTTCGTCTCCGTCGTCGAGGAGCGCCAGGGCCTGAAGATCGGCTGCATCGAGGAGGTCGCCTGGCGCAACGGCTGGCTGGACGACCGGGGCCTGCGCGCGATCGCCGAGCCGCTGGGCAGGAGCGGCTACGGCGACTACCTGCTGGGCCTGCTCGACGAACCGGGGCCTCAGCGCCGGCGGTAGTCGGTGGGCGCGAACCGGGGGCCGCGCCGCGGCCGCCGGGGTCCGCCGGCCAGCAGCAGGCGGACCACCCGCTGGCGCTGCCCCCGCCACGGCTCCAGCAGGGCGACCATCTCCTCGTCGTCGGTGTTCCGGCGCCCGGTCAGCGCGAAGCCCACCTGGTTCTTCAGGTGGTAGTCGCCGACGCTGACGGTGTCCGGGCAGCCGAGCGCGCGCTGCACCACCTCCGCCGCCGTCCAGACGCCGATGCCGGGCACCGTCCGCAGCCGGCGCTGGAGCTCCGCCGAGTCGTCGCACCCCGCCTCCGGTTCCATCCGGTGCGCCACCCCGGCGACCGCCCGCAGGGCGCGGCGGCGGGCGCCGTCCAGGCCGCAGCGGTGCCACTCCCAGTCGGTCACCTCCAGCAGCCGGCGGGCAGGGGGGACGACGCGCATGCCCTCGGGCGTGGGCCCGGGCGCGGCCTCACCGGCCAGCCGGCAGAGCTCGCGGAACACCCGGTAGGCCTCCGCGGTCGTGACCTTCTGCTCGAGGACCGCGGGGAGCAGCGCGTCCCACGTCCGGCCGGTGCGCCCCAGCCGCAGGTGCGGGTGCGTGCGGTGCAGCTCGGTCACGAGCGGGTGGGCGTCCCCCGGGCGGAACTCCTCGGGCCGGTCGTCGGCCCCGAGCCACCCGGGCACCGCCGCCGCGGCCCAGCGGGCCCCCCGCCCCCACGCCTCGATCCGCACCTCCGCGGCCACACGGGAGATGCGCACCGTCGCCGCGCCCTCCGGGGTGCTGGTCGTCCGCCAGAGGCCCCCCTCGGCGACCTGCATCGTCGGGTCGGCCGCCCCACGCCGGTGCGGGGACAGCGTCCGGAGGAGGTCCAGCGGCCAGTCGGGCACCCAGGCCGCGGTGTGGTCGGCGGCCTGGGTGCCAGCGGTGGTGCTCGTGCTCAGCGGGTGCTCCGGGAAGAGGTCAGCGGGGTGCCATGCGCAGCGCGCCGTCCATCCGGACCACCTCGCCGTTGAGGTAGCCGTTCTCGACGATCGCGAGCGCGAGCTCGGCGAAGTCCGACGGTCGGCCGAGCCGCTTGGGGAAGGGTATGCCCGCCGAGAGGGCGGCTCGCGCCTCCTCGGGCAGGGAGCCCAGGAGCGGGGTGTCCACCAGTCCCGGGGCGATGGTGCAGACGCGCACGCCCACGCTGGAGAGGTCGCGGGCCGCGGGCAGGGTCATGCCGACGACACCGCCCTTGGACGCCGAGTACGCCAGCTGCCCGATCTGGCCGTCGTACGCGGCGATGGAGGCGGTGTTGACGACGACGCCGCGCTCCCCCTCCTCGCCGGGCTCGGTCCGCGCCATCGCGGCCGCGGCGAGGCGCAGGACGTTGAACGTGCCGACCAGGTTGACGCCCAGCACGCGGGTGAAGCCGCCCAGCTCGTGCGGGGTGCCGTCGCGGCCGACGGTGCGCTGGGCCAGCCCGATGCCGGCGCAGCTGACCGCGATCCGCAGCGGCCGGTCCTTGCCGGTCGCCTCGGCGACGGCGGCCTCCACCGACGCCTCGTCGGTGACGTCCGTGCGGACGAAGGTGGTGTGCCCGCCCAGCTCGGCGGCGAGCGCCTGCCCGCGCTCCTCGTTGAGGTCCATGATCGTGACCGCGGCCCCCCGGGCGGCGAGCGCCCGGGTGGTCGCCTCCCCGAGACCGGAGGCTCCCCCGCTGACCACGGCTGCGACGTCGAAGTTCTTCATGCCCCGGAACGTAACGCGAAGGACCGGCCTCCCCGCATGGTCCCGGCGCGAGCCTCGACCGGCCCCCCTGCAGGGTCCCGCCACGAGCCTGCGAGTGACGGGGGGCAGGGGGGGTCCTTCAAGGGGGGCAGGGAGGTCCTTCCTCAGGAGAAGCGGTCGCCGTAGCGCTCCTGCACGGCACCGAGCAGCTGCTTCACCCGCTCCGCGTCGGCGACCGGGCAGACCATGGTGACGTCGGCGGTGTGCACGACGACGCTGTCGCGGACGCCGACCAGCGCGACCAGGTGCCCCGGGTCGTCGCTCAGGACGATGTTCCCGGCCCCGTCGAGCACCACGGCGAGCCCCTGCACGGCGTTGCCCGCGCCGTCGTCGTCGAGGGTGTGCGCCAGCGCGGGCCAGGAGCCGACGTCCAGCCAGTCGACGTCGAGGTCGACGACCAGCACCCGCCCGGGCTCGGCCGCGGCCGGCTCGAGGACCGCGTAGTCGACGCTGATCCGCGGCAGGGTAGGGAAGACCTCGGCGAGGACCGCGTCCCGGACCGGCCCGGCCGGCGCGGCGACGACGCGGGCCAGCCCCTCGGCCGACGCCGGGAGGTGGTCGGCCAGGGCGTCGAGCACCGTGCGTGCCCGCCAGACGAACATGCCCGAGTTCCACAGGTACCGGCCCGACGCCAGGTACTGCTCGGCGGTGGCTCGGTCGGGCTTCTCGCGGAACGAGGCCGCCTCGGCCACCCCCGGCTGCCCGGTGGGCGCGCCGCGCTGCACGTAGCCGAAGCCCGTGGCCGGCGCTGTCGGCCGGATGCCCAGCGTGACCAGCGAGCGGGGGCGGTCCGCGAGCGCGTCGAAGGCGGTGCGCAGCGCGTCGGCGAACCGCTCCACCGGCCGGATGACGTGGTCGGCGCTGACCACGGCGAGCTCGGCGTCCGGGTCGACGTCGGCGACCAGCGCGGCGGTCAGCCCGACGGCGTTCGCGGTGTCGCGGGCGACCGGCTCGAGCACCAGGCGGTCGGCGCGCAGCTCCGGCAGCGCCGCCCGCACCTGGTCGGCGTAGCGGGCCGCCGTGCACACCCAGACGTTCTCGGCGGGCAGCACCGCGCGCAGCCGCTCCCAGGCCTCGGCCAGGAGGCTGTACGGCACCCCGCCGGGGCCGGCGACGACGTCGAGCAGCTGCTTGGGGCGGTTCCCCCGCGACAGCGGCCACAGCCGCGTGCCCGAACCGCCCGCCATGATCACCGCGTGGCGCACGTCAGCGCGCCCCCGCCCCGCGGCGGCGGGGGCGCGGCACGGCCGCCAGCTCCCGGGCGCGGCGCTGGAACGGGGCACCCGCGGCGACCCGCCCGCTGACGTAGGAGACCAGCATCCGGCCCCCGAGACCGGCGCGGAGCGCGGCGCGCAGCGGGGCGTGCCGCCGGCGGGGGTACTGCCCGGAGAGGTACCGCAGCGCGCTGGTGTGGTGCACCCGCTGCATCCGGTGCGGCTCGCGCCGGGTCGCGTGCCCGCCCTCGTGCTCGACGACGGCGCTGGGCACGTAGACGTGCAGCCAGCCCGCGCGGGTGAGCCGCTCGGCGAGGTCGACGTCCTCGAAGTACATGAAGTAGCCCGGGTCGAAGCCGCCGACCGACCAGTAGGCCTCCAGGTCCACCAGCAGGCACGAGCCGCTCAGCCAGCCCGCGGGGCGCTCCCGCGGGGCCTCGCGCTCGCGCCGGTAGCGCGCGGTCCACGGGTTGCCGGGCCAGGCCCAGCCGAGCAGCGCGTGCCCGGCGCCGGTGGACAGCCGTGGCAGGTCCCGCGCCGACGGGTACAGCTCGCCGTCGGGGGTCATGATCGCCGGGCCCAGCGTGGCCGCCCGCGGCCAGCGGTCGGCGGCGGCGAGGAGCTCGTCGACCGAGCCGGGCGAGAAGCGCAGGTCGGGGTTGGCGATGAGGGCGCGGCCGGTGCGCACGTCGGCGAGCCCGGCGTTCGCGGCCGCGCCGTAGCCGATGTTCCCGCCGGTGCGCAGGACCCGGACGTGCGGGTGGCGCGCGGCGGCGCGCTCCGGGGCGCCGTCGGTCGAGCCGTTGTCGGCGAGGACCACCTCCACCGGACGGGTGGTGGCGCGGGCCAGCGAGTCGACGAACTGCTCGAGCGCCGCACCCGGCGAGTAGGTGACGGCGACGACGCGCAGGGGCGGCGGGCCGGAGGGAGAGGACACGGGGGCACACCCTAGGCACCGACACCCCGGGAGGGCCCGGATCGACGGCCCCGGGACGGTCGGGCGGGGTCCCTGGGGCCGGTGTGACGGAACGGGTCGCCACGTCCGCGACACCGCCTCTCCGTGGTCGTGCGGTGCCGGACCGACAGGTACCGTCGAATCCCGTGACCACCACAGGACCTGACCTCGTCGTCGTCGGCTCCGGATTCTTCGGGCTCACCGTCGCCGAGCGGGTGGCCAGCCAGCTGGACAAGCGCGTGCTGGTCATCGACCGCCGCGACCACATCGGCGGGAACGCCTACTCCGCCCCGGAGCCCGAGACCGGCATCGAGGTGCACGTCTACGGCGCGCACCTGTTCCACACGTCGAACGAGCGGGTCTGGCAGTACGTCAACCAGTTCACCGAGTTCACGAACTACCAGCACAAGGTCTACTCGATCTACCAGGGGCAGACCTACTCGCTGCCGATGAACCTGGCCACCATCTGCCAGTACTTCGGGAAGAGCTTCTCCCCCGACGAGGCCCGGGCGCTGGTCGCCGAGCAGGCCGGCGAGTTCGACACCGCTGAGGCGGCGAACCTGGAGGAGAAGGCCATCTCGCTGATCGGCCGACCGCTCTACGAGGCGTTCATCCGCGGCTACACGAAGAAGCAGTGGCAGACCGACCCGACCGAGCTGCCCGCCGCCGTCATCGCCCGCCTCCCGGTGCGCTACACGTTCGACAACCGGTACTTCAACGACACCTACGAGGGCCTGCCCAAGGACGGGTACACCGCCTGGCTGCAGCGCATGGCCGACCACCCGAACATCGAGGTCCGGCTGAGCACCGACTTCTTCGACGTCCGCGACGAGCTGCCGGCCGACGTCCCGACGGTCTTCACCGGCCCGATCGACAAGTACTTCGGCTACGAGGCCGGGGAGCTCGGCTGGCGCACGCTGGACTTCGAGACCGAGGTCCTGCCGATCGGCGACTTCCAGGGCACCTCCGTCATGAACTACGCCGACGAGGACGTCCCGTTCACGCGGATCCACGAGTTCCGGCACTTCCACCCCGAGCGGGACTACCCCAGCGACAAGACCGTCGTCGTGCGGGAGTTCTCGCGGTTCGCGCAGACCGGTGACGAGCCCTACTACCCGATCAACACCCCGGAGGACCGCGCCAAGCTGGAGCGGTACCGCGAGCTGGCGGCCAAGGAGGCCGCGGAGAAGCGCGTGCTCTTCGGTGGGCGGCTCGGGACCTACAAGTACCTCGACATGCACATGGCCATCGGCTCGGCGCTGACCATGTTCGACAACCGCATCCGCCCCTTCTTCGACGAGGGCGGGTCGCTCGACGGCCGCCTCGACGACTGAATGACCACCCCGACCGTCCACGCCGCGGACGGCCTACCCACCAGGGAGCTCGACCGGTGACCGACCCGCACGACCAGACCGGGGCCCACCGGGTCTTCGAGATCCTCCACGAACCGGACTGGTTCTCGGGTCTCTCCAAGCGCGAGGCGCGCCTGCTCGACGGGGCGCTGGCGTTCCACTGCCTGGCGCGCCCGGGTGAGCGCATCCGCGCGACCGTCCTGCGCACCGAGGGCCCGCACTTCCCCTCGCTGACCGACCACCGGACCTCCACCATCGAGTGGCCCGACGACCGCACCGTGGTGGGGACGATCGAGGCGCAGGCGACGGGGCACCCGGTGTCGACCACGGGCGTCGTCGACGTCGTGCTCGACCTCGGTGGCTCCCCGCAGGCGCTGATGCGCAACGAGCAGCCGCCCGGTCGCGTCCACGCGGCCCGCAACGCGGCGCGCCGCCGTGCGCCGGTCGTGTTCGACGCCCTGCGCCAGCACCGCACCGACCGCCTGGAGAACCGCCGGCTGTCCCAGCCGATCCCGCGGGTGGGCCGGCTCCACGACTCGCACGTCGGTTCCTCGCGGGGCTCCACCAAGGCTGTCCTGTTCGGGCTGCACTGGCTGGAGCTCGGCGGTGCCGAGAAGTGGGCGGCCGAGACGATCGGCCTGGCGCGCGAGGCCGGGCTGCTGCCGATCGTGCTCAGCGACCGCCCCTCGGGCCACCCGGACATCGTGCGCCCGACGTTCGACGACGCCCTGGTCATCCCGCTCACCCACCCCATGAGCGGGCCCCAGGAGTCCCGGGTGCTGAGCCAGCTGTTCGAGCGGTTCGACGTCCGCGGGGTGCACATCCACCACTGCAGCTGGCTCTACCAGCGGCTCCCGTGGATCAAGGCCCAGTACCCCGGCACCGAGCTCGTCGACTCCCTGCACGTGCTGGAGTGGCGCACCGGCGGCTTCGTCGACATCGCGCTGCGGCTGTCGAACGTGATGGACGCCCACCACGTGATCTCGCCGCAGCTGCGGGACTACCTCGTCGACCGGCAGGGGCTGCCGCGGGAGAAGGTCCAGCTGGCCACCCTGGCCGACCTGACCGTCGACCCGTCCGAGGCACCGGCCGCCGCACCCACGCGGAAGCCCGGTGACCCGCTCACCGTCGCCTTCGTCGGCCGGTTCACCCAGCAGAAGCGCCCCTACCTGTTCCTGCGGCTGGCCGCCCGGCTGCGCGAGCACCTGGGCGACCGCGTCCGCTTCGTCGTCCACGGCGACGGGGAGCTCGCCGCCGAGGTGCGGGCCGACCTCTCCCGCCTCCGGCTGGGCGGCGTCGTCGAGCTCCGCGGCGCCGACCGCCCGGTCTCCCGGACGCTCGACGAGGCCGACCTCCTGGTGATCAGCTCGGACAACGAGGGAGTCACGCTGACCTCCTTCGAGGCCGATGCGCACGGTGCGCTGGTGATCAGCGCCGACGTCGGCTCGCAGGCATCCGTGGTGGCGCCCGAGCTGCTGCTGCCCCGCGCCCCCCTGGCCTTCCTGCAGGAGGCCGAGAAGACCATCACCAGCTTGCTGGAGGACCCGGACCGGGCCGCCGCACTGCTGGCCCGGCAGCGCCAGCAGGTCGCCGCCTTCGCCGCTCTCCCCCGCGCCCGGGACTGGACCCGGGAACTCTACGAAAGGTGGGCTTCGTGACCCAGACCAACGTGGCCGCCGTGATCGTCACCTACAACCGGGCCGACAAGCTCGGCAAGGTGATCGAGCAGGTCCTGGGCCAGGACCGGCCGGCCGACCAGATCGTCGTCGTGGACAACGCCTCCACCGACGACACCGCCTCCGTGCTGGACGCCTACCAGGACCGTCCCACCGTCCACATCGAGCGCCTGACCGAGAACACCGGCGGCGCCGGTGGGTTCGCGCACGGGATGTCGGTCGCCTACGAGCGCGGCGCCGACCACATCTGGATCATGGACGACGACTGCTACGCCGACACCGACGCCCTGCGGAACCTGCTGGACGGGCAGGCGGCGGCCGAGGCGAGCATGGGGATGCGGCTGCCGTTCTCCTGCTCCGTCGTCAAGTGGACCAACGGCGACGTCTGCGAGATGAACAACCCCGAGCCGACGTGGGACTGGGGCAAGCTGCTGGCCCGGGGCGAGCAGTCCGTCCTGGTGAACTCGTGCTCGTTCGTCTCGGTGATGTTCCCCCGCTGGGTGCTGACGCAGTTCGGCCTGCCGCTGTCGGAGTACTTCATCTGGTTCGACGACCAGGAGTACACCCGCCGGATCACCGCCGCGGGCCCCGGCGTCCAGGTGCTGACCAGCACGGTCACGCACGACCTGGCGGTCAACCGCGGCGTGAACTTCGGCGACGTGAACGACGCCAACCTGTGGAAGTTCACCTACGGCGTCCGCAACGAGGCCTCCTACCGGTGGCACCACGAGGACCCGTTCGCCGCGCTGCGCTTCGCGCAGCGGCTCTACTCCGGCCTCAAGGGCGGCAACGTGCCGTGGCGGCTGCGCCGCCAGCTGGCGAAGAAGTGGCTCGAGGGGATCCGCTTCGACCCGAAGCCTGCCTTCCCGCGCACGGTGCTCTGAGCCGGCGCGACCGGCCGCACGCACGAACGGAGCCCCTCCCCGGCCGGGGAGGGGCTCCGTTCGTGCGTGGGGGTGCGCCGTCGGCGCCCGGGAGACCGCGGTTCAGCGACCGCGGCCGGGCATCGAGAACCGCTCCCGGCGCCCGGCGCGGGTGAGCGCCAGCCAGTCGCGCAGGCCGCGCACGTCCCGGCGGCTGAGGAAGAAGTAGCCGAACCGGACCAGCTCGAGCGGGAACAGCCAGCGCATGCCCGGCTGGGCCATGAGGTAGCCGCGGTTGCGGTAGGTGAAGAAGCGCTTGACCTCGTCGCCCGGGTACTGGGCGGACAGCCGCCCGCCCAGGATCGGGACGAACTCGTCGCCCCCCTGCGGGTGCAGGTACGCGGCCCGCAGGGTGGTGCCGAACCGCAGCCCGGAACGCTGGAGGCGGCGGTGGATCTCCGTCTCGTCGCCGCGCAGGAACAGCCGCAGGTCGGGGACGCCGATCGCCTGGAACGCCGAGGCGCGGAAGAGGGCGCCGTTGAACAACGACGCGTACGACGGCAGGAACTCCCCCGGCTCGAAGGCGTCCAGGGTGCCCCACCAGCGCAGCCCGCGGCGCAGCGGGAAGGCGAGCCGGCGCGGGTCGGCCTCGTCCACCACGGCCGGTGAGACCTCGGCGAGGTCGCGCGCCCGCGCCTCCTCCAGGAGGACGGCCAGCACGTCGTCGCCTCCGGGGCGGCCGTCGTCGTCCGCGCACCAGACCCAGTCCGCCCCGAGGGACAGCGCGGTCAGCAGCCCGAGGGCGAACCCGCCCGCACCCCCCAGGTTGGTCCGGGAGGGCAGGTAGACGGTGCGCGCCTCGCACGCCTCCACGACCGCCTGGGTCTCGGCGTCGGCGCCGTTGTCCACGACGACGACGGCACCGACCGGCCGGGTCTGGGCCGTGATCGCCCGCAGGCTCTGGCGGAGCAGCTCGGCACGCTGCCGGGTGACGATGACCGCGACGACGAGCTCGTCAGCGGCCGGCGGCACCGCGCTCACGCGGCACCGTGCCCCTTGTCCGGGTAGGCCTCCGGCCCCTTGTAGGCGCGCAGCACGTCCTTCAGCGGACCCTGCTGCTTGATCTGCCCGTGCTCCATCCAGATGGCGCTGGTGCACAGCCGCTTGAGGAACTCGTCGGAGTGCGAGGCGAACACCAGGAGGCCCGCGCGGTCGACCAGGTCGCTGAGCCGGTCGCGGGCCTTCTCGAGGAAGGCGGCGTCGACGGCCCCGATGCCCTCGTCGAGCAGGAGGATCTCCGGGTCGATGCTGGTCACGACGCCGAGGGCCAACCGGACGCGCATACCGGTGGAGTAGGTGCGCAGCGGCATGGAGAGGAAGTCACCGAGCTCGGTGAAGTCGGCGATGTCGTCGACCCGCTTCTCCATCTGCTTCCGCGTCATGCCGAGGAAGAGCCCGCGGATCATGATGTTCTCGTAGCCGGAGATCTCCGGGTCCATCCCGACGCCGAGGTCGAACACCGGGGCGACGCGCCCCTCGACGACGGCCGTGCCCCGGGTGGGCTCGTAGATGCCGGCGAGCAGCCGCAGCAGCGTGGACTTGCCCGCACCGTTGTGCCCGACCAGACCGACGCGCGCGCCGTGCTGCAGGTCGACGTTGATGTCGTGGAGCGCCTCGATGATCGGCACCTTGGTGTCGTTGCTGATGTTGCCGCCGACGACGCCGAGCACCGTCTTCTTCAGCGACCGGCTCTTCGCGTCGAAGATCGGGAAGTCGACCGACGCGTCGCGCGTGGTGATGCTGACCATGGGGAGCTGTGCCTCTTTCTCTCGTCCGGCCCGGTCAGACCCAGTAGGCGACGCGCGCCCGGTACCGGCGCATCACGAACAGGGTCAGGGCCCAGCCCACGACGGTGATCGCCAGGACGACGATCCAGTGCCGCAGCAGCTGGTCCTGGCCGAGCATCGGTGCACGGACGATCTCCAGGAAGTGCAGGAACGGGTTGAACTCGGCGAGCCGGGCCCGCTCCGCGACCGACGGGTTGGGGCTGTTGATCAGGTCGTCGTAGATCCAGACGATCGGCGTCAGGAAGAACATGAGCTGCACGATGCTCTGCGTGATGGGCGTCAGGTCGCGGAAGCGGGTGCTGACGATCCCGAAGAGCAGGGCGACCCAGACGCCGTTCACCACCAGCAGCAGGATCGCGGGGATCACCGCCAGCGCCGTCCACTTCAGCGGCTGCGGGAACACGAAGAGCATGACGGCGTAGACGATCAGGTTGTGCGCGAAGAAGAGTGCCTGCCGCCAGACCAGCCGGTAGACGTGCACGCTGATCGGTGAGGGCAGGTGCTTGATCAGGCCCTCGTTGGCGATGAAGACCTCGGCGCCCTCGTTGATGCACCCGCTGATGAAGGCCCAGACGATGAAGCCGACGAGGACGTGCGGCAGCAGCGTCTCCAGCGGCACGCCGAACAGCCCGGCGTAGAGGATGCCGAGGGCGACCGCGGTGACGGCCATGCTGATCGTGATCCAGACCGGCCCGAGCACCGAGCGCCGGTACCGCTGGCGGATGTCCTGCCAGCCCAGGTGCCCCCAGAGCTCGCGCTGCCGCCAGCCCCCCGTGAGGTCCGCCAGCGTCTTGCGCCCGGCGGAGTCGGGCACGGTGCTTGCTGCAGTCACGGCGACGACGCTACCTGCGTCCCCCGCGCCGGGCCCGCAGGCTCGGGTGTGACGGAGGACCCCGTCACCACTCAGTGCACGGTGACCTCAACCTGCCCAGCCGTCGTCACGAGGACGGTGCCGCGCTGGAAGTCCATCTGCCGGCCGCGGCGGGTGTCGTACTCGCCGCTGGCCGGGAAGCCGAGGGTCCCGCCCTCGTACCCCGACCGCGCCCAGGCGTCGTAGAACTTCCCGCGGATGGCGTGGGCGCCGGTCGCGGGCGACCAGTACACCGCGCCACCCTGGAACAGGTTGTAGGCGCCGCCGGGAACGTGGGTCTCGTCGGACACGGGGTAGCCGAGGAAGCCCTGCTCCCAGCCGGTCGCGGCCCACGCGCGGTAGACGGCGCCCTTGACCACGCGCGCGCCGGTCTCCCGGGAGGAGTAGACCGACCCGCCCTGGAAGTGCTGGACCCTGCCGTCGGTGCCGCGCGCCAGCGCCAGGACGCCGGTCCCGGGGAGGCCGAGGTCCCCCTCCGTCCCACCCCACCGGTTCCACGCCGTCTCGATGGCGCCGGTCACCGCGTGCGCGCCGGTGGCCCGGGACCAGTAGACGGCACCGTGCTCGAAGGTGGTGACGGTCCCGGTGCCGCCGGGCAGCGGCGTGGCGTCGGCGGTCGGGTACCCCAGCGGCCCGTTCTCCCACCCGCTCGCCGCGAAGGCGGCGTAGGTCGGCCCGGACACCGCGTGCGCACCGGTCGCCGCCGACCAGTAGAGGGAGCCGCCCCGGAAGTGCGCGACCGCCCCGCGGGTCGCCGTCGTCGCCTGGTCCGTGGCCGGGAAGCCGAGCGGCCCCGTGGGGCCGCCGCGCGCGGCGTACTCGCGGGCGAGCTCACCCGTCAGCGCGCGGGCGCCCGTACCCGGCGACCAGTAGATGCCACCCCGCTCGAACAGGCTGAAGGTGCCGCCGGGGACGGCCTGCTCGTCGGCCACCGGGTAGCCGAGCGCGCCGGTCTCGTACCCGGACCGGGCCCAGCGCTCCTGGATGGCGCCCTTGACGAAGTGCAGCCCCGTGCCGGCGGACCGGTAGAGCGCCCCGCCGGCGAACGCGACGTAGCTGCCGGTGGCGGTGGCCCGCTCCCCGGAGTGGGGGAAGCCCAGGATCCCGGCGTACCCGCCCAGCTGGCTCCACCGGTCGTGGAAGGCGCCGGTGACGGCGTGCGCCCCGCCGCGCGGCGACCAGTAGATGCGTCCCCCGGTGAACTCGCTGTACGCCCCACCGGGGACGTGCACCTCGTCGGTCGTCGGGAAGCCGAGCGGCCCCGACTCGTAGCCCTGCCGCCCCCAGGCCGTCCAGATGTCGCCCTTGACGTAGTGGGTGCCCGTGCTCGGGGACCAGTAGAAGGCGCCGCCCTCGAAGACGCTGTAGGTCCCGCCGGGCACGTTGGTCTCGTCCCGGACCGGGTAGCCCATGAAGCCGCCCTCGTAGCCGAGCCGCGCCCACTGCGTCCAGATGTCGCCCTTCACGAAGTGCGCGCCCGTGCCAGGGGACCAGTACAGGGCCCCCTTGGTGAAGAGCTGGTAGCAGCCGTTGCGGGGCAGGGTGCAGTTCGCCGTCGAGGTCGCGTCGCCGAGGACGCCGGTGGCCCCGCCCAGGGAGGCCCACTTGTCGGCGATCGCCGCGCCACCCGGGCTCTGCGTGGAGCCGAACCAGTCGGTGTAGTACAGCCAGAAGTTGCGGTTGCCGTACGCCGAGCAGTCGTCGCCCGCCCGGTAGCCGGCGGCGAGCGCCGCGGCGTTGGGCTGGTACGGCGTGTAGTTGTAGAGGCCGGCCGTCGCCACGTTCTGGATGTAGACCTGCCCGGACCCGCAGGCGGCGTCCGGGTGGTAGCGCACGGCCTGGGTGCGGCCGGCCTTGTGGTTGTAGCTGTTCGGGTTGGCGGCGTAGACCCGGAACTTGCGGGCGGCGCTGTACACCTGGAGGGCCAGCCCCTTGTACGAGGGGTCGCACGGCGCGGTGTCCGGGCAGCCGTAGCCGAGGGCCTCCTCGTACCGCCGCGGGTTGAGGCTGTACCGGCCGTCGGGCAGCTTGGTCGTGCCGCCCCGCATGGTGACCAGCGACTGCTCCTTCTGGAGCATCACCAGCAGCACGCGCGGGTTCACGCCGCAGGCCCGGCCCGCCTTCACCAGGATCTGCGCCGCGGTCTCCGCGCGGGCGCCCTGGTACGCGGCGCAGTAGGCGTCCGCCGCCCGGGTGCCGGTGTCCTGGCGGTAGTCCTTGAGGCACGGCGTGCCGTCCGGCGCCGGGGTGCAGCCGGCGCCCTTCTGGTCGAGGAAGGTCTGCACCTGCCCGACGTCCATGCTGCCGCCGTCGAAGAACAGCGCGTCGGAGATGATGTTGCCGGCCGGGTAGGCCCGGGCGTCGGCCGCCGAGGCCGCGGGCGCCGCCACGACCAGCACCGGGCAGAGGACGACCGCGGCGACCAGCGCCGCGACGAGACGGGCGGCGCGGGTCACCGGACGTCCAGGGCGGTCTCCGGCGACGTGACCGCGGTCGTGGCCGACTGATAACGCAGAGTTGCCGCCCATGTACCGGAGGTTACCTGCGGATCGTCGATCTGGAGCCAACCGCAGGCCGTCGTCGTCGCGTCGGCGGTGGCGGGACGGGAGGCCTCGAGGCGCACGCCCCCCTTCTCGAGGGTGAGGGTGCACTCCCCGCCGTCCTCCACGATGCCGCTCACGTAGCCGGCGACCTCCGCACCGGTCCCCGGCGACCACTCGGCCGCGGTGACGACGACCTCGACCGGCGCGGGCAGCGGCTCCGCGTCCCCGAAGGCGACCGGCGTGTCCGCCTCCCGCGTCGCCGTGACGACCACGACCGCCGCGATCCCGAGCAGCGCGGCACCCGCGAGCACCAGGACGGTGGTGCGTGCGCGCGTGCGGCCGGTTGCGGTGCTGCCCATGGGTCTCCGCTCCTCGTGGTCGTCCTGCCGGGTCCGGTCCCGGGCGTCAGTTCGTGGTGACCGTGGCCCTGCCGAGGACGTCGACGGTGATGGAGCCCCGCTGGAACTCGACCCGGCTGCCGCCGGAGTAGGCCGTCGCCTCGGCCGTCGGGAAGCCGAGCGCCCCGCGCTCGGCCCCCACCTGCAGGTAGGTCTCGTAGACCGCTCCGGCCACCACCCGGGCACCGGTGGACGGCGACCAGTAGATCGCCCCACCCGTGAAGCGGCCGACCGCGCCGCCGGTGGTGTTGATCTCGTCCTGGGTCGGGAAGCCAAGCAGCCCGCTCTCGTAGCCGCTGCGCGCCCACCGCTCGTAGATGGCGCCCTTCACGAAGTGCGCGCCGGTGGACGGCGACCAGTAGATCGCCCCACCGGTGAACAGGCTGAAGCTGCCGCCGCGCACGTTGGTCGGGGTAGCCGAGCATCCCGGTCTCCCAGCCGTTGCGGGCCCAGGTGTCGAAGATCGCGCCCTTCACCACGTGCGCCCCGGTGGCCGGGGACCAGTAGATGCCCCCGCCGCTGAAGCTCACGTACTTGCCCTGGTTGCGCCAGGTCGACCGCTCGTCGCTCGAGGGGGCACCCACGGCCGCGGGACCGCCCCACGCCAGGTACTTGTCCAGCAGCGGGCCGTTCAGCAGGACGGTCGCGCCGGTGGAGGGGCTCCAGTAGATGCGGCCCTTCGCGTACACCTGCCAGGAGACGTCTCCGGAGGACTGCAGCTGCCCCACGGGCGACCCCAGGGACGCCGTCCCACCCGCCGCGGCGAGCCGCTCGGCCATGTCGTCGGCCAGGTTGGGCATGCGGTCGACGACCTGCGCCCGGATGCCCGGCAGCTCGGCGTAGCCGTACCGGCCGGGGCAGGCCGTGCTGCCGACGTCCCGGTGCCCGAAGAGCGTGGGCAGCGTGACCGCCGTCCCGGCGCTGTACTTGGACGTGCCGCCGCCTCGCGACGTCAGCCGCGTCGTGCCGGCGGGGTCGATGCCGTAGAGGGAGAACTTCCACGCCACGATCGCGGCGACCGCGTCGACCATCGGCCGCGTCGTCGGGGCCGTCTCGTAGTTGCCGAGCATCGAGACGCCGAAGGTGCCGGTGTTGAAGCCCCCGGCGTGGGCGCCGATGACCGTGCTCGCCAGGCCGCCGGCCCGGCCCTCCCACAGCCGGCCGAACTTGTCGACGATGACGTTGTAGCCGATGTCGCCCCAGCCGAGGCTGACCGCGTGGTAGCGGTAGATCGACCGCATCATCGCGGGCACCTGCTCGGCGGTGTAGTTGTTGGTGTCCGCCGTGTGGTGCAGCGTCGCCGCCTGGATGGTGGGCGCGTACTCCGGGTCCCAGGTGCGGAACCCCTCGTCGGCCCCCCACTGGGCGCGCGAGTAGACGTGCGGCATGGCCGCCGCTGCGTGCGCGGTGTCCTGGATCGCCGGCGCGGTGAGCGAGCCGTCGGCCTCGCTGGTGCCCGGGTCGACGAGGTCCAGCTGGACGTCGACGGGCGCGGCGCCGGACCGCGTGACGAGCTCGACCTCGACACCGGTGCTGGGGCCGGTCCACAGCGGCGACGTCCCCCCGCGCCGCTCCCCTGCCCCGCCGTCGTGCCCGGCATCCGCCCCGGCGTCCTCCGTGCCGACCTCGGTCCACGCGCCCCACCCGCCGTCCGAGACCTGCACGCGGACCTGCACGAGCACGTCGGTCACCGCGGGGTCGTAGGCCCAGGTGACGCCGACGAGCGAGAACGGCGCGACGTCGGTGCGGCTCACGGTCAGGGCCGGCGCCGTGTCCGGGACGCCCTCCACCGGCACGGTCGTGCCGGTCTGCACGTCGGCCTCCGGCGCCGGCGCGTCGACCGAACCCAGGGCCACCTCCTCCGTCGCGGTGGTGACCGGCGCGGCCTCGGGGCCGTCCTCCGCGTAGACCGGGCCGACGAGGACGACCCCCGTGAAGGCCGTGAAGGCGATGAGGCCCGTGGTGAATCGGCGCACGAAGCGGTTCCCTCTCGTGGTCAACGGGCGGAGCTCCTCCGGTGGGGGGAGGAACGGACGTCTGCTAGTTCCTTCGTCAGGGAGCAGCCGGCCCTTGAGCCCATCGGGCAAGTTGCCACGCGCGGGGGCGCCGGTCGTGGTGGCCGCCCCGGCCCCGGGGTGGCGTGTGACTGGTGGGCCTGCTGCGCACGCCCGGGGCGCGCTGGGCGGGGGCGGCTCGGGGGACGAGACGGCCCTGTGTCGGAGAGGCTGCCCGGCTCCTGCGCGTGTCTAGTGTTTGCCGCGTCCAGCAGGAAATCGTCACACCCCGTCCACCGGTCGCCCTCGGGCCGACGGCGGACGTCGACCACGCCCCGAGGTGAGGACCACGTGAGCCGAGACCGGCACGAGCACGACCGCCCGGCCGGGCGACCGCTCCCCCCGCGCCTCGACCCCCGGGCGGGTCGCCCGCCCCGCGCCCGGGCCGGCGCCCCGAGCGGTGAGCCCACGTCCCGCCGGCGCACCGGTGGCCTCGCCGTCGCCGCGCGCGTCGTCGCCGGGCTGCTCGCGGTCGTCCTGCTCACGGGGTCCGGGTGGGGCTGGTACCTCGGCCAGGTGGCCGCCGCCACGGTCAACCGCACCGACGCGATCCCCGCGGAGGGCAACGAGGGCTCCGGGCGGGCCGGCGAGGCCATGAACCTGCTGCTGGTCGGCAACGACAGCCGGAGCGCGCTGAGCGACGACCAGCTCGCCGAGCTCAACGCCGGCACCGACTCCGGCGTGAACACCGACACGATGATCCTGGTGCACGTGCCGGCGGACGGGTCGCGGGCGTCGTTCGTCTCCTTCCCGCGGGACTCCTACGTCCAGATCCCCGGCTACGGCAAGGACAAGCTCAACGCCGCCTACGCCTACGGCTACCAGGAGGTCGACGAGAGCGCCGGCGAGAGCGCCCGCCAGGCGGGCGGCGCCCAGCTGCTGGTCCAGACGATCAGCCGGCTCACCGGCCTGAAGATCGACCACTACGCCGAGGTCGACCTGCTCGGCTTCTTCAACCTCGCCTCGGTCGTGGGCGGCGTGGAGGTCAACCTCTGCGAGGCGGTCGACGACTCCTTCTACTCCGGCGCGGTGTTCCCCGCCGGCCCGCAGACGATCAGCGGTGCCGATGCGCTGAAGTTCGTCCGGCAGCGCCACGGCCTGCTGCGCGGCGACTTCGACCGCATCATCCGCCAGCAGGTCTTCATCGCCGGCGTGCTGCGCAAGATGCTCTCCGACGAGGTGCTGCTGGACCTCGGCAAGCAGCGCGAGCTCGTCCAGGCCGCGGCCGAGTCCCTGACCGTGGACGAGAACCTGGACCTGCTGCGGCTGGCCGAGCAGATGCAGTCGGTCACCGCCGGGAGCATCGAGTTCCAGACCATCCCCTACGTCGGGACCGACCGGGACGCCCAGAACCGCTCGATCATCCGGCTGGAGGACGAGGACACGCTGCACGACTTCTTCGCGCAGCTGTCTGCCGAGCCTGAGCCCGAGGCCCCGGCCACGACCGAGCCGCCGCGGACCGTGGACCCCTCGGCGGTGACCGTCGACGTCTACAACGGTTCGGGGACCCCCGGCCTGGCCGCGGAGGCCGCCACCGCGCTGACCGGGGCCGGCTTCGCGGTCGGCAGCACCGGGAACGCCTCCTCCATGGACCACGAGCAGACCGAGATACGCCACGCCCCCGGGGACGAGGACCTGGCCGCGACCGTCGCCGGGGCGATCCCCGGCGCGGTCCCCGCGGAGAGCGCGGACGCGGTCAGCGGTACCGTCCAGCTCGTGCTGGGCAGCGACTTCAACGGGGTCGGTCAGGCGGTGACCCCGCAGGCGCCCGCCGAGGAGGTCACCGGCGAGGACGCGCGCACCGCCGCGGACACCACCTGCATCAACTGATGGACGCCGCAGCCACCCCGGCGGACCTGCTCGCGCAGGCCCTGCGCCGGTCCCCCGCCACCCCGCTGGTGACCTGGTACGACGACGCCGGCGGGGAGCGGGTGGAGCTCTCCGCGACGACCCTGGCGAACTGGGTGGCGAAGACGGCGAACCTCCTGCAGGAGGAGTTCGACGTGGCGCCCGGCAGCTGGGTCGTGGTGGCGCTCCCCGTGCACTGGCAGACCGCCGCCGTCCTGCTGGCGGTGTGGAGCTGCGGCGCGGCCGTGCTGGACACCGCCGCCGAGGAGGACCACGCCCTCGACGGGGCCGACGTCGTGCTCGCCGCGCAGGAGCGCCTCGCCCCGCTGGAGGAGCAGGGCGTCGAGGAGCTGCTGGGTCTCTCCCTGCACCCGCTGGGCATGGGCATGAGCGGCTACTCGGGCCCCGCCCGCGACTTCGCGCTGGAGGTGCGGGTGCACGGCGACGTCTTCGCGCCGTGGTCCCCGCCGCAGCCCGCGGACGCCGGTCTGGTGACCGGCGGTCTCGAGCTCTCCCTCGGCGACCTCGTGACGACCGCCGGCCGGCTCGCGGACCGCCTCGGCATCACCGCGGGCGACCGGCTGCTCGTCGACGCCGACGTGGCCGCCGAGGCCGGGCCGGCGGCGTGGCTGCTCGCCCCGCTGGCCGCCGGGGCGTCGATCGTCCTGCTCCGCTCCCCCGACCCGCAGACACTGCCCCGCCGGGCGGCCGCGGAGCGCGTGACGGCCACCATGGGTGTCCGGGTCGAGGGCGTCCGCGAGCTGGGCCGCGCCGGCTGATCCGGTCACTCCTCCACCGCGCCCGGGCGGGCGCTACAGGGTGTCGGGGCGCAGCCGCCCGAGGGCTGCGGGGTCGATCTCCCGGTCGTGGAGCGGGATGACGAGCTCGGTCACCACGTCCACCAGCTCGGCCACCCGGAGGTTGAGCCGCCGCGACTCCTCGAGACCGTCGCGCAGCACGACGTTGTAGGCCTCGGCCGCGTCGAGGCGCCGCTGCAGCTCGTCCACGCGCTCCCGCAGGGAGCCGACCTCGGTCCTGGTCTCGGCGAGCTCCCGGTGGAGCTCCGTGACGCCGTCCCGCTGGCCCTGGCTCTGCGCCGCCAGCGCCTCCACCTCGCCGCGCAGCTCGAGGGCGGCGGGCGCGAGGGCGCGGCGGAGCGGGTAGGCCAGCCGCTGCACGACCACCCGACGCCCGCGGTCCCACGTCGTCCCGGCCTGATCGGTCATCTCGCCCTCCGTCTGAACGTCATGCGGGTCATCTCCACCAACTGCTCCTCGGGGGCGCCGGGCCAGGTCAGCGGCTCGGTGCGGCGGTCGGCCCGCTCGAGGACGAGCCCCCTGTCGCCGGCCTCGCGGACGACCTGGTCCACCGTCAGCCGCAGGTGCGGGGGCACCCCCGGGTAGCCGGGATCGGCCAGGTCGAAGTGCGCCGTCCCACCGCGCCGGAGGACCATGTCGCACAGCCGGAAGAGGTTCTCCCGGGGGATGGGGTCCAGCGCGTTGAGCAGCCGCCGCCCGTAGACGGTCCACGGCCTCCCCTCTGCGGCGCAGCGGGCGCCCAGCCGGATGGCGGCCCGGACGTCGAGCAGGTTGACCGGCGAGAACTCCACGTCGGCGCCCGGCCCCGCCTCCCGCGACCTGGCCACCTCCAGGGCGGCCCGCGAGAAATCGACCGCGAGCACCCGCCGCCCCCGGCCCGCAAAGGCGCGCGCCTCCACGCCCAGCCCGCAGCCGAGCTCCAGGATCGCGTGGTCGGCAGGCGCGAGGGCGTCCACCTCCGCACCGAAGGTGCTGAGGTGGTCCTCCGCGGGCAGGAGCGCGCCCGTGGACACGAGCACGACGTCGTCCCACGTCTCCCGCTCGGCGAGGTAGTCGCCGAACCAGTGCGCGAAGCGGGCCGACGTGCTCTCCGGGAGCTCGAACGCGAACGCGGGGTCCGGGGTCCGCCAGCCGGGACCGTAGAGCTCCCTGAGCATGGTCTCGGGGTTCCGCGGGGCCGGTTCCGGTCGGCCGACCACCCTGATCTCCGACGGCGGCACGACCTCCGACGGCGGGACCTTCGCGCGGATGACGAAGTGCTGGTACCACCAGTCGCCGACGTAGAAGCCGGCGAAGACGTCGACGTAGTGGTCGGGTACGCCTGCGTGGGAGAAGTGCACCTGCACGTGCGCGGCCGAGTGGCGGACCGGCTCGTACCCCCGCTCCCGGAGCAGGCGGCCGAGCTCGAAGTGCTCGAGCGCGACGTCGGCCGGGTGCGTCCGCGAGCTGAGGTAGGCCAGGTCGGTGTCGTCGTCGTGGGGTATCAGCCGGCCACCGTCGCGGACCGGCCCGAGCAGCGTCCCGCCGGTCACGAAGACCACCGGGCCGAGTCGTTCCCGCAACAGGTCGCGGATCTCGTCGGTGTGGTCGAGGAGCCGCTCGACCATGCCGGGCCCTGCGTCGGCCAGGGTGTGCCCGAGGCGTCCCCACTTGTTCACCACGAGAGGGCGGCCGTGGATGTCGCTCAGGTCGGGTTCCTCGCCGGGGTCACCCAGCACGACGGTCGTGCCGCTCCCCACCTCGTCGCCCACCGGGCGCAGCTCGACGTGGAACCGGCCGCGCAGGCGGCTCCGGAGCGCCCCGGGCCAGGGTTCGAAGCGGAGCGGCTCGTGGTCGGCCCCCTCGGGCACGACGTCGGACGGGGCGGCCTCCTCCGGCACGCGGAAGGACCAGATCCGGCGACCGTCCACCAGGACGTCGACGGTCTGACCGGCCGGCCGGTGCACGGCGAACACCAGCCCCCGCTCCGACGCGGAGACCCTGCTGATCGCGGACATGCGGTCAGACGCTAACAGCCGCGCGCCGGTGCCCGGTCCGAGGTCAGCGCAGCAGCGAGCGCGCGATGACCATGCGCTGCACCTGGTTGGTGCCCTCGTAGATCTGGGTGATCTTGGCGTCGCGCATCATCCGCTCGACCGGGAAGTCCTGGGTGTAGCCGGCCCCGCCGAACAGCTGGACGGCGTCGGTGGTCACCTGCATCGCGGTGTCGGAGGCGAACGCCTTGGCCGCGGCCGAGACCCGGGTGACGTCGGGGCGGCCCTGCTCCCCCGCGGCTGCGGCGACGTAGACCAGGTGGCGGGCCGCCTGGATCTTCATCTCCATGTCGGCGAGCATGAACTGCACGCCCTGGAACTCACCGACGGCCTTGCCGAACTGCTTCCGCTCCTTGACGTAGGCCACCGAGGCGTCCAGCGCCCCCTGCGCGACCCCGACCGCCTGCGCGCCGATGGTGGGCCGGGTGAAGTCGAGCGTGCGGAGCGCCGTCTTGAAGCCGGTGCCCGGCGCGCCGATGACCCGGTCGGCCGGGATGGTGCAGTCGGTGAAGTAGAGCTCGCAGGTGGGCGAGCCCTTGATGCCCATCTTCCGCTCCTTGGGGCCCACGGCGAAGCCCGGGTCGTCGCGGTGCACCGCGAACGCGGAGATGCCGTTGGCCCCCTTCTCCGGGTCGGTGACGGCCATGACCGTGTACCACTCGGAGACCCCGGAGTTGGTGATCCAGGCCTTGGTGCCGTTGAGCACCCAGGTGTCGCCCTCGAGCCGGGCCCGGGTCTTCATGGCGGCGGCGTCGGAGCCCGCCTCGCGCTCGGAGAGGCCGTAGCTGATCATCGCCTCGCCTGCGGCGATCGGTGCGAGCACCTGCTGCTTGAGGGCCTCGTCGGCGGAGAGGATCACCGGCATCGAGCCGAGCTTGTTCACCGCGGGGATCAGCGAGGCGCTGACGTCGACCCGCGCGACCTCCTCGATGACGATGCAGGTCGCGATCGCGTCCGCGCCCTCGCCGCCGTACTCCTCGGGGATGTGGGTGGCGTGGAAGCCGGCGGCGGTGAGCGCCTTCTGCGCCTCGATGGGGTAGCGCGACTCGGCGTCCACCTCGGCGGCGTACGGGGCGATCTCCCGCTCGGCGATGTCGCGCACCGCCTCCCGGATGGCCTCGTGCTCCTCGGTCAAGGCGTACAGCCCGCTGTTCGTACCCACGTCGTCGATCGTAGGACGTCCGACTACCTGCCGGTCGCGAGGCGCTCCTGAAGGGTGAGGTCGCGCGCGACGACGCTCTCGGCGAGGTCGGCCTGGAACCGCTCCACCCGGCCCAGCAGCTCCGCGTCCCCCGCGGCGAGGATGCGCACCGCCAGGAGCCCGGCGTTCCGGCCACCGCCGATGCCCACCGTCGCCACCGGCACGCCGGCGGGCATCTGCACGATGGAGAGCAGGCTGTCCAGCCCGTCCAGCCGGTCCAGCGGGCGCGGTACGCCGATCACCGGCAGCGGCGTGGCCGCGGCGACCATGCCCGGCAGGTGGGCCGCCCCACCGGCGCCGGCGACGATCACCCGCAGCCCGCGGCCGGCGGCGGCCTCGGCGTAGTCGAGCATCCGGCGGGGGGTGCGGTGCGCCGAGAGCACGTGCGCCTCCCAGGGCACGCCGAACTCCGCCAGGGCCTCGGCGGCGGGCTGCATCACCGGCCAGTCCGAGTCGCTGCCCATCACGATGCCGACGACCGGGTCGCTCATGCCCTGCTCCTCAGTGCTCGGGGTCGTGCGGGGGGAAGGCGAAGGCCGGGTCGACGACGCCGTCGGCGAGGTAGCGGGCCGCCGCGACCGCCCGCGCCCGCACCTCGGGGAGGTCGGCGCCGAGCGCCGTCACGTGGCCGAGCTTGCGCCCCGGGCGCTGGGTCTTGCCGTACCAGTGCAGCTTCACGTCGGGCCAGTGCGCCATCAGGTGGTGGATCCGCTCGTCGAGCGCCGGCCCGGACCAGTCCTCCTGCGCCGCTGCACCGCCGAGCACGTTGGCCATCACCACGACCGGGGCGACCATCTCCGTGGCGCCCAGCGGGTAGTCCAGGACGGCGCGCAGGTGCTGCTCGAACTGGCTGGTGCGCGCCCCCTCGATGGTCCAGTGCCCGGAGTTGTGCGGGCGCATCGCCAGCTCGTTGACCAGCACCCCCTCCGGGGTCTCGAAGAGCTCGACGGCGAGCATGCCGACGACGCCGAGGGAGTCGGCGATGCGCACCGCCAGCTCCTGCGCCGCCGTGGCGAGCTCGTCGGGGAGCCCGGGGGCGGGGGCGTACACCTCGGCGCAGACGCCGTCGCGCTGCACGGTCTCGACCACCGGCCACACCGCCACCTGGCCGAACGGCGACCGCGCGACCTGCGCCGACAGCTCGCGCACCATGCGGACGCGTTCCTCGGCCAGCAGGGTGCCGTGCCGCTCGAGCAGCTCGGCGACCGCGTCCGGCCCGTGCACCACGAAGACGCCCTTGCCGTCGTAGCCGCCCCGCGGTGTCTTGAGCACGACCGGCCAGCCCACCTCGTCGGCGAAGGCGGTGACGTCGTGGACGGTCCGCGCCTCCACCCACGCCGGCTGCGGCTCCCCCGCCTCCGCGAGCGCGCGGCGCAGCACCAGCTTGTCCTGCGCGTGGACGAGCGCCTCCGGGCCGGGCGCGACCCGGGTGCCCTCCGCAACCAGGGTGCGCAGGTGCTCGGTGGGCACGTGCTCGTGGTCGAAGGTGACCACCGTGGCGCCGTCGGCCAGGGCGCGCAGGTCACCCAGGTCGCGGTGGTCGCCGATCCGGACGTCGGCGCTGACCAGGGCTGCCGACTCCTCCGGTCCTGCGGCGAGCACCCGCAGCGACTGCCCGAGCGCGATGGCGGCCTGCTGCGTCATTCGGGCCAGCTGGCCGCCGCCGACCATGGCCACCACGGGGAGTCCGGTGTGCGGGTGCAGGGGCGCAGGCATGATGCCCGCAGGTTAGCGGCGCCCGCCTGCCGCGCGTCGGGCGCAGGGGGGGTCGGGCCGTTCGTACAGTGCTCGTGTGGGCCTCGTCATGCGGTTGCGCCGGCGCCTGGGCGACGGTGGGCGGTTGCTGGTCCGCGAGCTCAGCGCGTTCGGCCTCGTGGGGGCGGCCTGCTTCGCCGTCGACCTCGGCCTGTTCCAGTTGCTCTACGCCGCCGTCGGCCTGGGGGCGGTCACCTCGAAGCTCGTCGCCGGCCTCGTGGCGACGACGCTGGCCTTCCTCGGGCACCGGTTCTGGTCGTTCTCCGCCCGAGCGCGCACCGGTCTCCGGCGCGAGTACGTGCGGTTCGTCCTGGTCAACGCGACGACGATGCTGCTCAGCCTGGCGGTCGTGGGGATCGTCCGGTACCCGCTGGGCCAGGACTCGGCGCTGGTGCTCCAGCTGGCCAACGTCGCGGCGATCGCCGCGGGGACGCTGCTCCGCTGGCTCGTCTACCGGCGCTGGATCTTCCCCGCCGCGACGCCAGCTGCCCCCGGCCCGGTGCTGGACGCCGCCCCCGCGCGGCGCTGACCACCCGGCCGGGCGCAGGCCGGCGCCTGCCCGTCCGACGAGACGACTCCGGGAGGGAGTGCGGTCACTCCCGCCGGCCGTCGGTCCCGGCATCCGGGTCGGCCTGCCGCTCACCGGCCTGTCCGGCTCCCCGCGAGCCGGCCGCGCCGTAGAAGCGGTCGATGAACGCGCCCTTGCGGGCGGCGACCGCGGCCCCGTTCCGGCGGAACAGCTCGTGCCCGGCCTCGTCCGCCTGCTGGACGCCGTCGGCGGACTCGAGCACCCACGGGCTGCCGGCCGCGAGCAGGGAGGCGTGCTTCACGGAGTAGAAGTCCGGGAGGACGTCCAGCGCCACCCCGTCGGCACCGGCCCGCGCCGCCACCATGTGCGGGTGGAACCGGGAGGACAGCCACTGCTGACCGGGCCGGGCCGGCAGCCCCCGATCCACGACCTCCGTCCACGAGACGAAGGCCATCTCGGGCACGAGCGCGTACAGGCGATCGAAGACCGCGCGGTCGGCACGGGGCACGCACTCGACGACTGCGATGCGCGACGGGTCGACCTCCCAGGACCGGATCGCCTCGAGAGCCCGCAGCGACATGGCCTCGACCGACAGCTCCGCGATGTCGTTCTGCAGGCACAAGAGCCCGTCGAACGCGGCAGCCCGCTCCTCGTCGACGAGGTCGGCGATGTCGGCCAACCACAGGTCGTCCCCGCTCACCGCGTCCGGCCGGCCGGCGGCTGCCGCGCTCTCGCCGTCCCGGAAGTCGACGAACTCGACGTCCCGGAGCAGGGACGAGACCAGCGTCCTGCTCGACGGGGACAGCGGCATCAGTCCGGCGCCGGTCAGCGCGACCGGCGTTCCCCGGCGGGACAGCCAGGCGAGCGCCGCCAGGACCCCGACCCGACGGGGCCACAGATCGTTGACGTACCCGCCACCCAGGACGTGCACGGACGCGGCGCGGTTCAGCAGTTGCAGGCCGGGGATCCAGTTCGGGGCGCGACCATGGTCCGTGAGCGCCGAGGTGACGAACCCGACCGTGTCCCACATGTCCTCGTTGGGCGCCTCCCAGCACAGCCGCCACACGGTGTCGACGCAGCGCAGGCGGGGGTGCTCGTTCCAGAGCAGCGCCTGCGCCCCGGAGGGGTGAGGCGTGTCGAGCACGACATCAGCGTCGGGGAACCGGGCCGCCATCTGGCGAAGCCAGGTCCGGGTGAGGATCTCGTCGCCGTAGTTGGGAGCGCCGGCCACGCTGATCAGGTAACGGACCTCCCGATCCGTGCCACCGCCTGGGTGCTCCGCCGGGTCCGCGGCCGCGTCGGGGCCAGCGGCGGACGACTCGTCGACGGTGATGCCGGGCTCCTGCTCCTCGGTCGCCCCCCGGCGGAGGGACGGCACGATGCGGCGCCTCATGCTCTGGCCCAGACGGTGGTCAAAGATGGCTACTCCAGGTCTAGTCGCGACTGCGGTACCGGTCCCGCCGAGGACGGTGGAGCCCGCGGGATCACACCGCTGAGGAACTCGAAAGACGTGCCGAAGGCCGACCGTACCCGAGGTGGCTCAGCTCGCTGCGGCTCTCCGCGACGCCGCCGGGCGCTGCGCAGCACGCGCTCAGCCGGCCAGCCGTGAGCCGTTGCGCCCGGCGACCACCTCCAGCCGCGTGGGGATGCGGGTGCGCAGCTCCTCGAGGTGGCTGATGACACCGACCGTCCGACCGCCGCGGCGGAGCTCGTCCAGCACCGTCATCACCGCGTCGAGCGCCTGGGCGTCGAGGGTGCCGAACCCCTCGTCCACGAACAGGGTGTCGATGCGGACGCCGCCGGTCTCGGCGGTGACCACGTCGGCGAGCCCCAGGGCCAGGGCGAGCGAGGCCATGAAGCTCTCCCCGCCCGACAGCGTCTTGGTGGGCCGGCGCGACCCGGTGTACTCGTCGAAGACGTCCAGCCCCAGGCCGCCGCGGGCGCCGTGCCGGCCCTGCGCGTCGCTGTGCAGGAAGGTGTAGCGGCCGCCCGACATGTCCAGCAGCCGCCGGCTGGCCACCTCGGCGACCTGCTCCAGGCGTGCGGCCAGCACGAACGACTGCAGCCGCATGCGGCGCGCGTTGGCCCCCCGGCCGTGCGCGAGGTCGGCCAGCGCGGTGACCTGGTCGCTCCAGGCGCGCAGCTCGGCCAGGGTGAGCTCGGCGGCGCTGACCCGGCCCACGAGCTCCTCCAGCGACCCCGTGCAGCGGCGCGCCTGCTCCAGCTCGGCGACCGCCGCCTCCCGCCGGCGGGTGCCACCGGCGCAGCGCGCCTCGAGCGCCGACAGGTCCGGCGGCGCGGGGAGGCCGGCGAGCTCCGGGTCGGCCAGCTGGGCGCGCACGACGACCACCCGCTGGTCGTGCCCGTCGAGCCGGCGGTCCAGCTCGACCAGGCGGCCCGGGCCGGGCAGCGCCGACCCTGCGGCGTGGACGTCCTCGAACCCGGCGGCCACGGCCCGTTCCTCTGCCGCCCGGCGGGCCGCGTCCGCCTCGGCGCGGGCCCGCAGCTCCTCGGCCTCGGCGGCGACCACCGCCTCGCAGGCGGCCGCGGCCGCCGAGAGCCGGGTGACCCGGGTGGCGAGGTCGGCGTCCTCCCCCCGCGCCTCCGCGAGCCGCGCGGTGAGCTCCGCGAGGCCGGTGGTCAGCGCGTCGTGCTCGGCCGTCCGGGCGCGCAGCTCCTCACGGTCGGCGCCCAGGCGGGTGACCGCCTCCTCCCGCCGGCCGACCAGCTCGCGCAGGCGGGCCTCGGCCGGGGCGAGCCCCGCCGCCAGGCCGCTCGCGGCGCGCACCGCAGCGGTCAGCTCCGCCACGCGGACCGCCTGCTCCTCGGGCGGCAGCTCGCCGGCGCGCGCCCGCAGGCCGGCGAGCTCGCGCTCCGCGGCCTCCAGCCGGCCCGTCGCCGCGGTGAGCGCCGTCTCCGCGGCATCGGCGAGGGCCCGGGCCGCGTCCTCGTCGGCGGCCGTGACCCGCTCGCCGCCGGGTGCGGCCGGGCGCGGGTGCTCGACGGCGCCGCAGACGGGGCAGTCGGCGCCGTCGGTGAGCCCCGCGGCGAGCTCGGCGGCCATGCCGTCCAGCCGCCGGGCGCGCAGGTCCAGCCACCGCTCGCGGGCGTCGGCGCGGGCGTCCCGCGCCGACGCGGCGCTCTCGCGCAGCGCGCGGAGCTCCTCGTCCAGCTCCGCCGCCCCCCGGCCGGCGACGAGCGCCGCCTCGGCCGACTCCAGCGACGCGCGCAGACCGGGCAGCTCCGCGGCGGCCGCCCGCGCCCGGGCCACCTCCTGCTCCTGCCCGGCCAGCTGCTCGGGGAGCGCGGCGACGTCCCGCTCCCCCGCCCGGCACCGCCCGGCCAGCTCATCGACCTGGCGGGCGAGCGCGGCGACGGACCGCTCCAGGGTGCGGGCGCGCTCCACCTCCGGGAGCAGGGCCCGGGCCCCGGCGGCCCCGTCGCGCAGCTCGCGCGCCACCAGCCCGTCGGCCGGGCGGCCGCCGGAGACCGGCTGCCACGCGGCGAGGGCGTCGGCCAGGCCTGCCGCGGCGCGGCCCGCCGCACGACCGGCCGCGTGCGCGGCGTCCAGCACGTCGCGCAGGGGCTCGGCCCGGCGACCGGCGTCGCGCTCGGCCCGCAGCGGGGCGAGCGCCGGCTCGCGCTGGTCGAGGTCGGCGAGCTCCGCCGCCGCCTGGGCCCGCCGGGCGTGCCGCGCGGCCAGCGCGCGGGCCCCGGCCAGCTCGGCGTCGGCGACGGCCACCTCGGCGGCGGCCGAGTCGGCGCGCGCGGCGGCCGACGCCAGCCGCGCCTGCGCGGTCGTCCGGACCTCGGTCACCCAGCGGAGCACGCCACCGCCGCCACCCGCGCCGACCAGCTCGGGGGCCAGCTCCTCGGGGACCTCGACGTCGGCGGCCTGGGCGACGCGGTCCAGCAGGCCGGCGAGCTGGTGGCGGGCGTCCTCGGTGCTCGCCCGGACCGCCGCCCGCTCCTCGGCGAGCCACTCCTCGGCGCGGGCGAAGCGGTCGACGTCGAACAGCGTGCGGAGCAGCTCCGTGCGGTGCTCCGGCTCGGCCCGCAGGAACCGCGCGAAGTCGCCCTGCGGCAGCAGCACCACCTGGCAGAACTGGTGCACGTCCAGCCCGAGCCGGCTGCGCAGGTGCTCGGAGCCCTCGTCGATGCGCGTGCTGACCGGCTCCCACCCGCCGTCGGTGAGCCGGGAGACCACCAGCTTGGCCTGCTCGGTGGCGAACCCCTCGCCGCGCTTCTTCGGCCGCTGCTGCTCGGGCCGCCGCACGACCCGCAGCCGCTCCTCCCCGAGGGTGAGCTCGCAGGTGACCTCGGTGCGGGTGGCGGCGTCGGCGTGGTCGCTGCGCAGCCGCTTCTCCTCACCGCGGGCACCGGGAACCCGCCCGTAGAGGGCGAAGACGACCCCGTCCAGCAGCGTGGTCTTGCCCGCGCCGGTCGGCCCCCACAGCAGGAAGAGCCCGTCGCGGCCCACCTCGTCGAGGTCGACCTCCACCGTGCCGGCGAAGGGGCCGAATGCGGTCAGGGACAGCCGGTGCAGCCTCATCGGGCCGCCTCCTCGCGGTCGGCCGCGCCCAGCGCCCGGGCCAGCAGCTCCCGCTCGGCCGCGCTGGCCGGGACACCGCGCACCGCGTCGACGAACTCGCCGGCGATCTCCAGGGCGCTGCGCCCCCGCATCCGCTCCTGGTAGCTGCCGCCCGCGGTCGCGGCCCCCGCGCCCGTCCAGTCCAGGTGCACGCAGTGCGGGAAGCGGGTCTGCAGCCGGCGCATGGGGTCGGCCGGCCGCGCCGGGTCGGTGAGCCGGGCGGAGACGAAGTGCTGCTCGGCCGCCTCGTGAGCCGGGTCGGCGAGCAGCTCGTCCAGCGTGCCGGTCAGCACGCTCAGCGGCCGCGGGGTGGGCAGCGGGACCGGGCGCACGCCGGCGAGCCCGGTGGCGTCGAGGTCGACCAACCAGGCCTGCTTCTCCTGCCCGGCCTCGCCGAAGGAGTAGGCCAGCGGTGAGCCGCTGTAGCGCATGCGCGGGGAGAGGGTCTGCGGGCGGTGCAGGTGCCCGAGCGCCACGTAGTCCACGCCGTCGAACACCGCACCGGGCACCAGGTCCACGCCGCCGACGCAGATGTCCCGCTCGCTGTCGCTGGCCACCCCGCCCCCGACGAAGGCGTGCGCGAGCACCACCGAGCGCGCGCCCGGCCGGAGGAACAGGTCGGCGCGCACCCGGTCCATCGCCTCGCGCAGCACCGCCTCGTGCCCGCGCGCCCCGGGTACCCCGAGCTCGTGCCGCGCCACCTCGGGCTCCAGGTACGGGATGCCGTAGACGGCCACCTCGCCGTGCTCGTCGGCCAGCAGGACCGGCTCGTCCAGCCGTGCCGTGGCCGCGCGCACGTGCAGGCCGGCCGCGCTCAGCAGGCCCGAGAAGGTGCCCAGCCGCCGGGCCGAGTCGTGGTTTCCGGGGGTGAGCACGACCCGCGCGCCGGTGCCCAGGAGCCGGCCGACGACCCGGTCGAGCACCGCCGTGGCGTCGGCGGAGGGCACGGCCCGGTCGTACACGTCACCGGCGACGACGACGACGTCCACCCGCTCGCTCGCGACGACGGCGGCCAGCCCGCCCAGCACCTCCTCCTGCTCAGCGAGCAGGTCGGTGCCGTGCAGGGTGCGGCCGATGTGCCAGTCGGAGGTGTGCAGCAGCCGCATGGGCGCAGAAGGTAGAGAGGGGGTCCGACAGAACCGCCGAGGCGCGCCGTGACGGACCCGTCACGTCGGGTCGCCCGGGTCAGAAGACCTCGGTGGAGCGCCAGCCGTCCTGCGGGGGCCGGCCGTCGTCACCGCGGATGTACCCGGCGTTCTCCCGCGCCCGCCGCTCGGCGTCCTCCTCGACCATGACGTTGAGGAGCTGCTGCACGCCGTCGCTGTCGGGGATCTGGTGCAGCACCGTGGGGCCGCCGTCGCCGGCGGTCTCGATGGTCAGCGTGCCCGAGTTGATGATCCGCTCCCACAGCGACTGGGTGTAGGAGACGTCGGTGATGCGGGACAGCCCGATGTCGCGCCCGCGGCGGGCCAGGATCCCCGCGCGGAACAGCAACCGGTGCGTCGTCACCACGTAGTGCGTCGTCCGCCAGCGGAGCAGGGGGACCACGACGAGGAACAGCAGCAGGACGGCGGCGGCGCACACGATCGCCAGCCGGTAGACCCCCTGCTGCCGCCCCGCGGGGACCAGGGCGGCGCCGAAGGACGCCGCCCCGACGACGAGCAGGAAGAACACGACCGGCCAGAAGACCGTCAGCCAGTGCGGGTGCAGGTGACGGACGACCTCTTCGTCGTCGGCGAGCAGCTTGTCCGGGTACGGCACAGGACCAGGATGACGCACCACGGCCCGGTTGCCGGGGTGCGGCGCGGCCCCCGGATCAGCCTGCCGCGTGGGCGTGGCGGCGCTGGTCGCCGGCCGGCCGGCGGGCCCCCGTCGCGGCGTCCTCGGCCGCCCGCGGGCCGAGCGCCCGCAGCCGCCGGCGCGCGGGTTCCTCGACCCGCGTGTACAGCAGGTGCGCCAGGACCAGCGCCAGCGGCACGGAGAGCACGTTCAGGACCGACCCGCCGATGCGCTCGGGACCCAGCGCGGGGACGGAGAGCATCACGGTCCACACCACCTCGAAGACGCAGTAGTGCACGAGGTACAGCGCGTAGGAGATCCGCCCGCCGTGCACCAGGACGCGATTGCCGAGGAGATCGGCGCCCCGCCCCCGGGCCAGGGCCAGGGCCCCGACCAGCGGTGGGAAGAGGATGACCACCACGCCCTGGAAGTCCCCTCCGGTCGCGAGGCCGTAGCGGTCGGCGACGTAGATGCCGACCACGACGAGGCCGCCGATCACCGCCGCGGCGCGTGCCGCCACCGGGCCCGACCGGGGGTTGCGGCCCAGCCGCTGGACGGCCAGGCAGGTGAGGGCGCCGGCGAGGAACCCGGCCGCGATGCGCGCGAGCCACTGGTAGGGGAAGCCTGCGGTCCCGGCCACGAGGTTGTGCACGACGAAGGGCGTCATGCACAGCAGGGCGAGGGAACCGGTGACGACCGCCGGCAGCCGCCGCATGCGCCACAGGACCAGGGCGAGCAGCGGGAAGGCGCAGTAGGCCAGCCACTCGGCGCTGACCGACCAGCCCGGGCCCACGTAGGAGGCGCCGGGGAAGTAGGGCCGGTGCCACTGCTGGACCATCAGCAGCTGCTCGACCAGGTGCGGGACGGACAGCTGCGGCTGCACCGACTGGAAGGAGGGGTTGTCGTCGAACCAGGCGCGGACCCACAGCCAGGCCCCGAACAGGACCGTCACGAAGGCGAAGGTCGGCCAGATCCGCGTGATGCGGGCCCAGAGGAAGACGTAGGACTTCCGCAGCCCGAAGCCCCGCCCCATGTGCGCGGTGTAGTTCAGCGCGATGACGAACCCGCTGAGCACGAAGAAGAGGTCGACCCCGAGCCACCCCGCCCGCACCAGCGGTGACAGCGGCTCCAGCAGCCCGGTGAAGGTCGGGCCCGGGGCGTAGCTCAGGTGCAGCGCCACGACGACGATCGAGGCGACGAAGCGCAACCCGGTGAGCGCTCGGATCTCACCCTTGAGCGGTGACGTCGGCTCCCGGCCGAGGTCGGGGATGTCGAGTCGGGGCATGCCGATGGGTGTCCGTTCGTGGGGGCGTCAGGTGGTGCATGACGTGCCGCGCGCGGCCTGCTCAGGAGCGGCCGGAGTCCTCACACCCGGATGAAGGTACCTGTCTGTAACGATTTGCGCACGATCAGCGCATGCGCACGTGTCGCACGTCACCGCTCGCCAGCTCGACCGTGCCGTCGGCCGAGTCGACGACCAGCCGGCCGTCCCAGTCGATCGCCCGCGCGGTGCCCACGAGCGCCGAGCCGTCCGGCATCGTCACCTCCACGGTGCTGCCCACCGTCGAGGACCACGCCAGGTAGTCGCGCGCCAGGCCCGAGACGACCGGATCGCCCAGCGCCTCGACCCAGCCGCGGTAGCGCCGCTCGAAGGCGCGCAGGAAGCCCAGGAGCACCGGGCCGCGGTCGACGGTCCCCCCGGTGACGACGGAGAGGGACGTCCCGGTCTCCGGGAGCTCCGCGGCGGAGGTCGAGACGTTGAGGCCGACCCCGACGACGACGGCCGGGCCGCCCGGCCGGGTCACCGCCTCGGCGAGGATGCCGGCGAGCTTCCGCCCGTCGCGCGCGAGCAGGTCGTTGGGCCACTTGACGGTGGCCAGCACGCCGGCCACCTCGCGCACCGACTCGGCCAGGGCCACGCCGGTCAGGAGCGGCAACCAGCCGCGCCGCGCCGCCGGCACGTCGGGGTGCAGCAGGAAGGACACGGTCAGGCCCGCCCGCGGCGGGGAGGCCCACGACCGGTCCAGCCGGCCGCGGCCGGTGACCTGGTGCTCGGCGACCAGGACGGTGCCCTCGGGGGCGTCGTCGGCCGCCGCGGCCGCGGCGAGGGCCGCGTTGGTCGACCCGATCTCCTCGACCACCTCGAGCGACCGCCACAGCGCGCTGCCGCTGGTCAGCGCCGACCCCAGGGCCGCCGCGTCGAGCCCGGGGCGTGTGAGATCCGACCATCGGGATGAAGGCGTGTCGGGCACTCCCTTACGCTACGGCCCGTGATCGGGACCGCCGGATCACGCCCGAGCACCGTGCCGCCACCGCGGCCGTCGAGCGCCAGCGAGGAGATCGAGACCGCGTGAGTGCCGCCGAACTGGAGAGCGCCGGGGAGCACGTCCCCGACGACGTCGACATCCACACGACCGCAGGGAAGCTCGCCGACTTCGAGCGGCGGGTGCAGGAGGCCGTCCACGCGGGCTCCGAGCGCGCCGTCGAGAAGCAGCACGCCGCGGGCAAGATGACCGCCCGCGAGCGGATCGAGGCGCTGCTGGACCCGGGCTCGTTCACCGAGTTCGACGAGTTCGCCCGGCACCGCTCGACCAACTTCGGCATGGCCGACAAGCGGCCCTTCGGCGACGGCGTCGTCACCGGCTACGGCACCGTCGACGGCCGGCCGGTGGCGATCTTCTCCCAGGACGTCACCGTCTTCGGCGGCAGCCTGGGCGAGGTCTACGGCGAGAAGATCGTCAAGGTCCAGGACTTCGCCATCAAGAACGGCTGCCCCGTCATCGGCATCAACGAGGGCGGCGGCGCGCGCATCCAGGAGGGCGTGGTCTCCCTCGGCCTCTACGGCGAGATCTTCCAGCGCAACGTGCACGCCTCCGGCGTCATCCCGCAGATCTCGCTGGTCATGGGGCCGGCCGCCGGTGGGCACGTGTACTCCCCCGCGCTCACCGACTTCATCGTCATGGTCGACAAGACCAGCCAGATGTTCATCACCGGCCCGGACGTCGTGAAGACCGTCACCGGTGAGGACGTCACGCTCGAGGAACTGGGCGGCGCGCGGACGCACAACACCAAGTCCGGCGTCGCGCACTACCTGGCCGAGGACGAGGACGACGCGCTCGACTACGTGAAGGCGCTGCTCTCCTACCTGCCGAGCAACAACCTCGACCCGCTGCCGGCCGTCGAGATGGCGCCGGTCGAGACCGTGCTGCCGGACGCGCTGACCGACGAGGACCGCGAGCTCGACACGTTCGTCCCCGATTCGGCGAACACCCCCTACGACATGCACACCGTCATCGAGCACGTCCTCGACGACGGCGAGTTCCTCGAGGTGCAGCCGCTGTTCGCACCGAACATCCTCATCGGCTTCGGCCGGGTCGAGGGCCGGCCGGTCGGCGTCGTGGCCAACCAGCCCACCCAGTTCGCCGGCACGCTGGACATCGACGCCAGCGAGAAGGCTGCCCGTTTCGTGCGCACCTGCGACGCGTTCAACATCCCGGTGCTCACCTTCGTCGACGTCCCCGGCTTCCTGCCCGGCACGTCGCAGGAGTGGGAGGGGATCATCCGGCGCGGCGCCAAGCTCATCTACGCCTACGCCGAGGCCACCGTCCCGAAGGTCACCGTCATCACCCGCAAGGCCTACGGCGGCGCCTACGACGTGATGGGTTCCAAGCACCTCGGGGCCGACGTCAACCTGGCCTGGCCGACCGCGCAGATCGCCGTGGTGGGTGCGCAGGGCGCGGTGGGCATCCTCTACCGCAAGGAGCTGGCCGCGGCCGAGGACCCCGACGCCAGGCGCGCCGAGCTCATCGCGGAGTACGAGGACACCCTCGCCAACCCCTACATCGCCGCTGACCGCGGGTACGTCGACGCGGTGATCCCGCCGTCGCACACCCGCGTGCAGGTGACCAAGGCGCTGCGGGTGCTGGCCAACAAGCGGCAGACCCTGCCGCCCAAGAAGCACGGGAACATCCCGCTGTGACATCGCGACCCTCCGGGCCGCACCGCGGCCAATTGCCGTCCCCCGACGGCGACGAGCGCGATCGTCACGCCTCCGCGGACCCCTCCGGGTCCCACTCGGCGCGACCGGACTACGACGACAGACCTCCCCTGCTGCGGGTGGTCAGGGGCGAGCCGACGGCGGAGGAGCTGGCGGCGCTCACCGTGGTCGTCGCCGCCCTGTCGCAGCCCCGCACCCGCCGCCGGGCCACCCCGGTCGGCGCCTGGGCGTCCTACGGCGACGCGCACCGCGGCGGGCTCCGCGCCGGCCCCGGTGGCTGGCGGGCCGCGGGGCGGTTCGCGTGACCGCGGAACGCCGGCTGGTCCTCGCCTCGGCGTCACCGGCCCGCCTCTCCCTCCTCCGGCAGGCCGGGCTGTCCCCCGAGGTCGTGGTCAGCGACGTCGACGAGTCGGCGCACCCGGCCCCGCGCGTGGCCGAGCAGGTCGCCGTCCTGGCGGCCGCCAAGGCCGCCGCGGTCGCCAAGCGCGAGACCGACGCGCTCGTCATCGGCGCGGACTCCCTGCTGGAGTTCGGCGGCAAGCCGCAGGGCAAGCCCGCGGACGCGGCCGAGGCCCGCGACCGCTGGCGCCGGATGGCCGGGCGCTCGGGCGTCCTGCACACCGGCCAGGCGCTGTTCGACGTCCGGGACGGCGCGGTCGTCAGCCGGGACATCGCAGTGGCCTCCACCGTCGTCTACTTCGCCGAGCCGACGCCGGCGGAGGTCGAGGCGTACCTCGCGACCGGGGAGCCGCTGGCGGTGGCGGGCGCGTTCACCCTCGACGGGCTCGGTGCACCCTTCGTGCGCCGCGTCGAGGGCGACCCGGCCGCCGTGGTGGGGCTGTCCCTGACGGTCCTGCGGACCCAGCTGGGCAAGCGCGGCCTGACGATCACCGACCTCTGGCGCCGCTGAGCGCCCCGCCCGATCCACCGCCGCGCCCGGCGCGGAACCCGACAAGAGTTCGACCGGCCCACAGAAGAGGGAGAGCACCGGTGCAGAAGGTCCTCATCGCCAACCGCGGCGAGATCGCGGTCCGCGTTGCCCGCGCCTGCAAGGACGCGGGTCTGACCAGCGTGGCGGTCTACGCCGAACCCGACCGGGACGCGCTGCACGTGCGCGTCGCCGACGAGGCGTTCGCCCTGGGCGGCACGACGCCCGGTGACTCCTACCTGGTGATCGACAAGATCCTCGACGCGGCGAAGCAGTCCGGCGCCGACGCCATCCACCCCGGCTACGGCTTCCTGTCGGAGAACGCCGACTTCGCCCAGGCGGTGATCGACGCCGGGCTGACCTGGATCGGCCCCTCCCCGCAGGCGATCATCGACCTCGGCGACAAGGTCGCCGCGCGGCACATCGCCACCAAGGCCGGCGCCCCCCTGGTCCCCGGCACCAAGGACCCGGTCGGTGGCGCCGACGAGGTCGTGGCCTTCGCCGAGGAGCACGGGCTGCCGGTGGCGATCAAGGCCGCCTTCGGTGGTGGCGGTCGCGGCCTCAAGGTCGCCCGCACCATGGAGGAGATCCCCGAGCTGTTCGACTCCGCCGTCCGCGAGGCCGTCGCCGCCTTCGGCCGCGGCGAGTGCTTCGTCGAGCGGTTCCTGGACAAGCCCCGGCACGTCGAGGCCCAGGTGCTCGCCGACACCCACGGCAACGTGATCGTCGTCGGCACCCGCGACTGCTCGCTCCAGCGGCGCAACCAGAAGCTGGTCGAGGAGGCGCCGGCGCCCTTCCTCACCGACGAGCAGCGGGCCCGCATCCACGAGTCGGCCAAGGCGATCTGCAAGGAGGCCGGCTACCACGGCGCCGGCACCGTCGAGTACCTCGTCGGCACCGACGGCTCGATCTCCTTCCTCGAGGTCAACACCCGCCTCCAGGTCGAGCACCCGGTGTCGGAGGAGACCAGCGGCATCGACCTGGTCCGCCAGCAGTTCCGCATCGCCGAGGGCCTCCCGCTGGAGATCACCGAGGACCCGGCGCCCCGCGGGCACAGCATCGAGTTCCGCATCAACGCCGAGGACGCCGGGCGGAACTTCATGCCCGCGCCCGGCCCGGTGGAGCGGCTGGAGATCCCGCAGGGGCCCGGCGTGCGCTGGGACTCCGGCGTCGAGACCGGCGGCGAGGTGGCCGGTGCGTTCGACTCGATGCTGGCCAAGCTCATCGTCACCGGGGCCACCCGCGAGGAGGCGCTGCAGCGCGCCCGCCGCGCCCTGGACGAGCTCGTCGTCGAGGGCATGCCCACGGTCATCCCCTTCCACCGCGCCGTCGTCCGCGACGAGGCCTTCACCAGCGAGCCGTTCACCGTGCACACCCGCTGGATCGAGACCGAGTGGGACAACCAGGTCCAGCCCCACACCGCCGCCGCGGCCGGCCAGGACGAGGAGACGCCGCGGCAGACGGTCGTCGTCGAGGTCGGCGGCCGCCGGCTGGAGGTCTCGCTGCCCGCGGGCCTCGCCGCCGGTGGGGGTGCCGCGGCACCCGGCGCCGCGGCCAAGCCGCGCAAGCGGGGTTCCGGTCACGGTGGCTCGGCTGCGTCCGGCGACTCCCTCACCTCGCCGATGCAGGGCACCATCGTCAAGGTCGCCGTCGAGGAGGGCGCGACCGTCGAGGCCGGTGACCTGGTCGTCGTGCTCGAGGCGATGAAGATGGAGCAGCCGATCACCGCGCACAAGGGCGGCACGGTCACCGGGCTGTCGGCGGAGGTCGGCGCCTCGGTCACCAGCGGCGCGGTGATCTGCACCATCGCCGACGCCGCGGAGTAGCCCCAGCCGCACGGCGCGAGGGCCCGTCCCCCGGTCTCCGGGGGACGGGCCCTCGCGCCGTCCCGGATCAGGTGTGCAGCGTCCCACCCTGGAACCGCTGGTAGCACCCGGGGCGGTCCCGCAGGCACACGACGTCGGAGACCGGGTAGCCCAGCGAGCCCGCCTCGTACCCCAGGGCCGCCCACCTCCCCCACAGCGATCCCTCGACGATCCAGGCGCCGCTGGCGCCGGACCAGTAGACGCCCCCGCCCTGGTAGATCTGGTAGCAGCCGCCACCGCGCAACCCGCAGGTCACGTCGGTGGTCGGGTAGCCCAGCCGGCCGCCCTCGTACCCCATCGCCGCCCAGCGGTCCCAGAGGTAGCCGCTGACCGCCTTCGCCCCGGTGGCCGGCGACCAGTACAGCGCGCCACCCTGGTAGAGCTGGTAGCAGCCGCCGTCCTTCAGCCCGCAGCGCACGTCACCGGCCGGGTAGCCCAGCCACCCGCCCTCGTAGCCCAGCGACGCCCACCGCGACCACAAGAAGCCGCTGACCGCCTTCGCCCCGGTCGCCGGCGACCAGTACAGCGCCCCACCCTGGAACACCTGGTAGCAGCCGCCGTCCTTCAGCCCGCAGCGCACTCGGAGAGGGCGGCTCCGAGCCGGCCACCCTCGCCGCCCAGCGCCGCGTACCGCATCGCGATCGGGCTGTCAGCGGCCGGCCCGTCGGCCGCCGTGCGCACGGTGACGGTCGCCCCCGTCGAGGAGGCGCCGGTGACGTCGACGACGAGCCCCTCGCCGAGGTGCATCCGGCCGCCGACCGGCAGGACCGTCCCCTGGTCGGTGCCCCACCCGGCCTGCGCCGAGGGGGTGCCGTCCAGCAGCTGCGAGGTGTCGCTGTTCGGCCCGGGACCGTCGCGGCGCACGAGGACCCCCGGCTGCAGGCCGTAGTTGGCCCCGGGGTCGGACAGCCAGGTGTCGCGGCCCGTGGCGGTCCGGTACTCGACCCAGTACCGGGTGGTGCTCGTGGTCAGCGCGAGCACGCGCAGCCCGCTGCGGCCGCCCATCGGGGCCAGCGTGACGGTGCCGCCGGTGCCGGTGGCGGAGACCGAGCGCTGCGCCGCCGACGGCAGCAGGCCCAGGCGGGCGGCGTTCGTGGCGTTCAGCGTGCCGACCTGGTGCCAGGAGATGCCCATGACGTCGTACATGTCGTCGTACTCGACGATCCGGCACGGCGCGGTCTCGGGCGTGCCGTCGCACTGGACCGCCGACGAGTGCCCGAGACCGAAGTTGTGCCCCAGCTCGTGGGCGAGCACCGAGGTGGTGGTGTCCTGCACGTACACCCTGCCGCCGCTGCCGATGCCCGACCCGATCGTGCCCAGGCCGTAACCGCAGCCGGGGGTACCGGACGGCACGTAGAGCACCAGGTGCTTGCCCGTCCCGGCCGTCCAGCCGACCGCGTTGCCCGCCTCCTTCCACAGCTCGAAGGGGGTGGCGCAGCCGGCCGTCGTGGCGATCCAGTCGTGGCTGCCGGTGACCGCCACGGTGACCGCGCCGTCGCTCTGCTCCTGCCAGAACTGCCGCACCGGGCCGTCGACGGCGGCGACGACGTCGGCCAGCACCCGGCCGTCGCGCGGCGCACCGCCGGGCTGCACCATCACCACGGTCACCCCGTTGGTGTGCGGCACGGTGGTCGCGGCGGGCTCCGCCGGGGCGACGACCTCGGCGGTGACCACCTCGCGGGCCGGCTCGAGCCCCTGCTCCACGGTGGCCTCGTCCCGGACCTCGCCACCGACGGTCACCTCGACGGTGGCGCCCGTCTCGATGCCGCCCACGTCCTCGGTGGGTACGCGGACCGCCTCGCCGTCGGGGACGTCGATCCAGCTCAGCAGCCCCGGCCCCTCGGTCGCGTGCTCGTCGCCGTCCCCGTGCGCGTCGTGCGGCCCCGGGTCCGTGTAGGCCTGGACGAGCTCGCCGACGATCGTCGAGCCGGCGGGTGCGACGTCGTCCTGCGCCTGCGACGCCGGTGCGGCGAGCACGGTGAGGGTCACCGCCCCCGCGGCGACCAGGACGGACGCCCGCAGGGGTCGGGAACGGGGGGTGAGGCGCACGTGCTCTCCTGGGCCGAGGGGACTACCCCAGTGCATCGGCCGGAGCCGGGCGGAACTGAACCCGTCGGCCGACCCCGTCACCCGCGGAGGCGGTGCCGGCGCAGCACCCGCACCAGCAGCAGGGCCGACCCGCCGAGCACCGTCCCGGCGACCGGCAGCAGCAGGCCGCCGGCCGAGCTGGAGGTGTCGGCGACCGGCTCCAGGGAGAGGGTGGCCCGGGGTACCGCGATGTGGACCACCGGGGCCGGCGCCGGCTCCGGCTCGTCCGCGGCCTCCGCTGCCACGCCGTTCCCCTGGGGGGCGTCCGCGGCCGGCGCGACCGGCGCACCGCGCCCGGGGGCGCTCCCGCCGCCGGAGCCGGTGTCCACCGCCGCGGCAGCCGTCGCGGGCCGGGCCGCCGGGACCACCTCCAGCACCGCCCCGCTGCCGTCGACGCTGCGCACGGTGACCGTGAAGTCGCCCTCGGACAGCGGGACCGGGATCCCGGCCGGCAGCGCGAACTGGAGGTCGGACTCCCAGCGGCCGGCCGGGCCGGGGGTCCCGTCCAGCAGCAGCGAGGTGTCGGGGAACTGGCCCGCCCGGCGCAGCAGCACCCCGGCGTCGAGGCGGTAGACGTTGTCCCGCGTGCCGAGCCAGGCGTCGCGGCCGGTCGCGGCGCGGAACTCGAGCCAGTAGGCGACGCCCTCGGCGTCCACCAGCCGGAGCGCCCGCAGACCGGTGCCACCGGCGAGCGGCGCCAGGGTGACGCCCGTGGCGCCCTCCCCCACCGAGACGGTGCGCTGCGCCTCGCCGGGCAGGACCCCGAGCGCGGCGGCCTGGACGGCGTTCAGCGAGCCGAGCTGGGCCCAGGAGGCGCCCATCACGTCGTAGTAGTCGCGGTAGCCGGCGGTGCGGCAGGTGCCGCCCTCCACGGCGCCGTCGCACTGCTCCCCCGACGAGTGGCCGAGACCGAAGTTGTGGCCGAGCTCGTGGGCGAGCACCGAGGCGCCGCCGTCGCGGACGTAGACCCGCCCGCCCGACGCCGGCGAGGTGCCGACCTGGGCCAGGGCGTACGAGCACGCCGGCAGGCCGGCGGCCTCGCCGCTCAGCCGGAGCACCAGGTGCCTGCCGGGGCCGGCGGTGAACCCGACCGAGGCGGCGACCTCGTCCCAGAGGGCCTGCGGGTCCGCGCAGCCGGCGGTGGTGCGCACCCAGCCGTGCCGGGCGGTCACGCCGAGGGTGATCGCCCCGCCGCTCTGCTCGGACCAGTACCGGGCGACCGGGCCGTCGACCGTCGCGACGACGTCGCGCAGCTGCGTGCCGTCCGGGTCGGTCCCCGCCGGCGCCACCAGGACGACGGTGACCTCGTTGGTGAGGCCGCCGCGCGGCGCGGGCTGCGGCTCCACGTCCGGGGCCGGCGGCGGGGCCAGGACGTCGCTCTCCAGCACCGTGCGGGCCGGGTCGATGCCGTCGGCGCTGGCCTCGTCCTCGACCGGGCGCCCGACGGTCAGCTCGACGGTGGCACCGGAGGGGACGTCGGCCACCTGCTCGGCCGGGACCCGCACCGCACCCGCGGCCGTGGCGACCCAGCTCAGCCGGGTGGCGTCGTCGGCCCCCTCGGCGTGGTGCCCCTCGGCGCCCTCCGCCCAGACGTGCACGAGCTCGCCCCGCACCGTCGCCGTCGTCCCGCTGTCCGCGACGGCCACCGCGGGCGTCGCGACGACGCCGAGCGCGGCGGCCAGCACGGCACCGGCCAGCCCGAGCGGGCGGGCGGGACGACGGCGGCCGCGGGGACGACGGAGGTCGTGGTCAGGAGACATCGACTCCTGACTCGGCAGGCCGGGGCCGCATCGGCACCGGGCCGGCGATGTTGAGCCGAACTCCCGTCACACCCGCCGCAGGCGCCCCGGCTCCCCCGGCTGTCGTCAGGCCAGGTCGTCGGCCCCCATGAGGCGGCGCCCGGCCTCGGTGATCGACCCCGACAGCGACGGGTAGATCGCGAAGGTCTGCGCGAGGTCGTCCACCGTGAGCCCCTTGGTGACGGCGAGCGCGATCGGCAGCACCAGCTCGGAGGCCCCTGGTGAGACGACGACGCCGCCCACGATGACGCCGGTCGAGCGCCGCGCGAACAGCTTCACGAACCCGTCGTGCAGGTCGCTCATCTTGGCGCGGGCGTTGGTCGCCAGCGGCAGCCGCACCGCCTCGACGTCGGCGTTCTCGGCGAGCGACTTCTCCTGCACGCCGACGGTGGCGATCTCGGGATGGGTGAAGACGTTCGCGGCCACCGTCTTGAGCTTGATCGGCGCGACCGCCTCGCCGAGGGCGTGCCACATGGCGATCCGGCCCTGCATCGCGGCCACGGACGCCAGCTGGAAGACGCCGGTGACGTCACCGGCGGCGTAGACGCCCGGCACCGAGGTGCGGGAGACGCGGTCGACGACGACGTGGCCGGACTCCGTCAGCTGCACGCCGGCCCGCTCCAGGCCCAGCTCGGAGGTGTTGGGCACCGTGCCGACGGTCATGAGGGCGTGCGAGCCCTCGACGCAGCGCCCGTCGGTGAGCTCGACGGCGATGCCCTTCTCGGTGCGCGTCACGCCGGCGGCCCGGCCGCGCTCCAGCCGGCCACCGCGGGACTGGAAGACCTGCTCGAGGACCTCGGCGGCGTCGGAGTCCTCCCCGGGCAGCACCCGGTCGCGGGAGGAGACGAGGGTGACCGGGACGCCGGCCTCGAGGTAGCCGGAGGCGAACTCCGCACCCGTGACGCCCGAGCCCACGACCACCAGGTGCTCCGGCGGCTCCTGGAGGTCGTAGACGTCACGCCAGTCGAGGATCCGCTCGCCGTCGGGCTCGGCGCCCGGCAGCACCCGCGGGTCGGCGCCGGTGGCGATGAGGACGACGTCGCCCGCGATCTCCTCGGTGACCGTGCCGTCGTCGTCGAGGACCTCCACCGCGTGCGCGGCCAGGCCCGGCTCCTCGTCCGCGAGCCGGGCCTGACCGCGGACGATCCGCACCCCCTCGGCGACCAGGCGGGCGTGGATGTCGGCCGACTGCGCCATCGACAGGTTCTTCACCCGCTGGTTGGCCGCCGGCAGGTCGAGGCTCACGGTCGCGAGCTCGGCGCCGTGCACGCCGAGGACGGCGGAGTCGCGCACCGAGGTCATGGCCCCGGCCGCGGCGATCAGGGCCTTGGAGGGGACGCAGTCGGTGAGCACGCTGGCGCCGCCGATGCCGTCGCGCTCGATGACGGTGACCTGCGCACCGAGCTGCGCGGCGACCAGCGCGGCCTCGTAGCCGGCCGGGCCACCACCGATGATGACGATGCGGGTCATGGCTCCATCTTCCGTTGCCGATCGGTCCGTCCCCGCCATTGTCCCCGCCGCGGCCGGGATCGGCGCCACCGCCCGCTCCCGGCCGCCCGGTGTCCCTGGTTAGGCTCGCGGGGATGGGCCTCTACGCCGCGTACGGGTCGAACATGGACCCGGCTCAGATGCTGCGCCGGTGCCCGTCGTCCCCGCACACCGGGACCGGGTGGATCCGCGGCTGGCGGCTGACGTTCGGGGGCGAGGAGCTCGGCTGGGAGGGTGCGCTGGCGACCCTCGTCCCGGAGGAGGAGGCGCCGCCGGGCGTGTTCGTCGCGCTCTACGACCTCACCGAGGCCGACGAGCGGGCCCTCGACGCCTGGGAGGGCGCCGACTCCGGCCTCTACCGCCGGGTGCACCTGCGGGTGCACGCGCTGGGCGGGGACGTCGTCGCCTACGTCTACGTGCTGGACGCCTTCGAGGGCGGGCTGCCCTCGGCCCGGCACCTGGGCGCCGTGGCCGACGCCGCGGAGGCTGCCGGGGCCCCGGACGACTACGTGCGCGAGCTGCGCTCCCGGGACTGCCGCAGCGCCTTCTGACCGGCCTGCACGCGATCGGCCGCCCAGCAGGTCTGCGAGGATGGCCCGGCTCCGCCGGACGGCCCGGGTGGTCCCCGGACCTCCCGGCCCCACCCGGACGAGGACGGATCGCACGTGTACTCACTCGTTCTGCTCAACGGCGGCAGCGGCACCCGGATGCGCGCGGACCGGCCGAAGCAGTTCCTGACGGTCAACGGCCTCCCGATCCTCGTGTACTCGCTCGTCGCCGCGGACGCGGTCCCGGAGCTGGACCAGATCGTCCTCAACTACCCGGAGGGCTGGCGCGAGGAGGTCGAGGGCATCGTCCGCGACTACGCCATCCGCACCCCTGTGGACTACGTCGCGGCCGGTGCCACCCGCCAGGACTCGGTCGCCGCCGCCCTGGAGCTGTGCCGGAACGACGACGTCGTCCTGCACGAGGCGGCCCGGCCGCTGGTGCGTTCCGCCGACTTCAGCCGGCTCATCCGCTCGCCGGAGCGGAACGTGAGCTACATGGTCCCGATCCCGTTCACCGTGGCCCCGGTGGACCCGGCGACGCGCGCGGTCACCGGCTACCTGGACCGGGCCCGGCTGCGCAACGTGCAGCTGCCGCAGAAGTTCGCCCTCGCCGACCTCGCCGCGGCGCACGCGTTCGCCGCGACCCAGGGGCACGGCTTCACCGAGGACGCCTCCATGCTCGCCGCCGCCGGCATCCCGGTGCACTACATCGACGGCCAGGACACGAACATCAAGGTGACCACGCCCACCGACATCCACCTCGCGGTGTCCCTGCTGCACGGGGAGACCGAGGGTGACTGAGGGCCGCACCGTCCTGGTCACCGGGGCGTCGAAGGGGATCGGGCTCCGAACCGCCGAGCGCTTCGCAGCGCGGGACGACGTGACGCAGCTGGTGCTGGTGGCCCGCAGCTCCCGGGCGTTCGAGGACGCCGTCGCGAGGGTCTCCGCGCTGAACCCGGCCGTCGCGGTCTCCGCGCGCCCCTTCGACCTGGCCGACCGGCCCGGCATCCGCGGCCTGGTGCGCGACGTGCACGCGGCCCACGGCAACGTCGACGTGCTCGTCAACAACGCCGGTTACACCAACCCGCAGCCCATCCACCAGATCCGCTTCGAGGAGTTCGAGCGGACCATGGCGGTCAACCTCTACGCCCCGTTCACGATCGTCCAGGAGCTGCTGCGCCTGGGGAACAGGTTCGAGGTGGTCGTCAACGTCGCCTCGACCGCGGGCATCCAGGGCCGCTCGGGGTGGCTGACGTACTCGGCGTCGAAGGCCGCTGTCATCAACATGAGCGAGGTCATGCGCGAGGAGCTCGCCATCTACGGCACCCGGGTGGTGTGCATCTCCCCCGGCCGGACCGCGACGGACCTCCGCCGGACGCTGGCGCCCGACGAGGACCCGTCGACGATCATGCAGCCGGAGCACGTGGCCCAGGTCATCGAGATGCTGAGCACCGACGTCGGCCGGTTCGTCGACAGCACCAACCTGGTCGTCCGCCAGTGACCGGTGCCGGGCCGCGTCAGCGCCGCCCGGCCCCCGGGGTGACGGTCTCCAGCAGGCTAGCGCCCCGCTCCGCCGGCACCCGCGACGACGGCAGCGGGGGCAGCGGGCGCGACCGGCCACCACCGCTGGGGTCCAGCGTGCCGTCGTGACCACCGGCGGCCGGCTCCCGCCGGGTCGCCGCCCGGTCCAGGTCGCGCTCCACCGCGCGCCGCAGCCGCCCCCCGAAGGGCCGCTCGACGTACCGGTGCACCAGGTAGGCGAGCACCAGCACGAGCGCCACCACCACGGCCAGGGCGACGTAGGCCGGCAGCACCGGGCCGAGCCGGTGCAGCAGCACCCAGCCGGCCACCTGGTGGGTGAGGTACAGCGGGTAGGTCAGGGCGCCCAGGAAGGTCAGCCACCGCCAGTCCACCCGGCTCACCCGGGTCAGGGTCGCGACGGCGAGGGCGAGGACGCACAGGGTGAGCAGCACGGCGAGCGCGCGGAAGGACACCGGCGCGCCGGCCACCTGGGCCGACCAGGGGATGTAGTACGCCGCGCAGACCCACAGCGCGAAGAGGTGGTTCAGTGCCAGCAGCAGCCCCGCGCCGGCGCTCCACCCCTCGCGGTGCACGAGGTGGACCAGGATGCCGAGGCAGAAGAACGGCGCGTAGTCCGGCATCAGGATCTCGGTGAGGACCGCCGACTCCGCGCGGGCCGCCAGCGCTCCCAGCACCGGCCAGAGGAGGCACAGCGCGAGCACCCGCTCCCGGGTGATGCCGATGAGCGACATGCCGAGGAGGAGGACGTAGAACTTCATCTCCACCCACAGCGTCCAGTAGACCCCGTCGAGGTTCGGGACCCCGACTGCCGACTGGAACATCGTCAGGTTCAGCGCCGCGCCCGGGAGGCCCACGGCGTCCCAGTCGGGGAGGATCGAGCGGTTGGTCACCAGCACGATGCCGGTGAACACGACGGCGAACCAGTAGGCGGGGTAGAGCCGGCCGACACGGGAGCCGATGAACGAGGGCACCGAGCGGTCCCAGGTGCTCATCAGGATGACGAACCCGCTGATCATGAAGAACAGGTAGGGGCCGAAACCGCCGTAGATGGTGAAGCGGCTGAGGAACGGGAACACGTCGCGGACGCTCTCGGCCCACGCCACGCTGTCGCGGCCGGTGAAGTGGAACATGACGACGGCCAGCGCGGCGAGGAAGCGCAGGCCGTCGACGGCCCGCAGGCGCTCGCCCGTCGCCGGCCCCTGCTCGCGGTATTCGGACACGCCTCTCCCTCGCTCGGTGACGAGGTGACGCTAGAGGAGCCGGAGCTGACGCCGGGTGACGGAGCCGTCCGACACGGGACCGTGGGGGTGGGTGCGGGACGACGGGCGCACGGGGCGGGTGTGGTCAGGCCCGCCCGGCGCCGGCGCCCCCCTGGAAGAGCTCCAGCACCTGCCGCGCGGCCAGCGCCGGGGTGAGCTCCCCGGTCAGCACCGCCTGCTCCAGGCCGGGGACGGCGGCCCGCACGCCCGGGTGCGACCGCAGCTGGTGCTCCAGCCCGTCGCGCACCAGCTGCCAGGTCCAGCGCACCTGCTGGGCCCGCCGCCGCTCGTCGAACTCCCCCGAGACCTTGGCCCGCTCCTGGTGCTCGACCAGCTTGGCCCAGACCTCGTCGAGCCCGTCACCGGTGAGCCCGGCGCAGGTGAGCACCGGGACGTCCCAGCCGGTGCCGCGCCCGCGCAGCAGCCGGATCGCCTGGGAGAGCTCCCTCGCCGCCTTGCGGGCGTCGGCGGCCGCGGGGCCGTCGGCCTTGTTGACGGCGATGACGTCGGCGATCTCGAGGATGCCGCGCTTGATGCCCTGCAGCTGGTCCCCGGTGCGGGCGATGGTCAGGAACAGGAACGAGTCCACCATCTCCGCGACGGTGATCTCCGACTGCCCGACGCCGACGGTCTCCACCAGCACGACGTCGTAGCCCGCCGCCTCGACGACGACCATCGACTCGCGCGTCGCCTGCGCCACCCCGCCGAGGGTGCCCGAGGTCGGCGAGGGCCGGATGAACGCCTGCGGGTCGACCGCCAGCCGCGCCATCCGCGTCTTGTCCCCGAGGATCGAGCCGCCCGAGCGGGCCGACGACGGGTCGACGGCCAGCACCGCGACCTTCGAGCCCGCCGCCGTGAGGTCCACGCCGAGCTGGTCGATGAAGGTCGACTTGCCCACGCCGGGCACGCCGCTGATCCCGACGCGGCGTGCTCCCCCGGCGTGCGGCAGCAGCTCGACCAGCAGCTCCTGCGCCTTCTCGCGGTGGTCGGCCCGCCGGGACTCCACCAGCGTGATGGCGCGCGCCACCACCCGGCGGTCCCCCGCGAGCACCCCCTCGGCGAGCGCCGGGACGTCGATCTCCCGCGGCATCAGTGGCCGAGACGCGAGGACAGCGTCCGCAGCAGCTCCTGCGCCGCCTCGGCGATGACGGTGCCGGGCGGGAAGACCGCGGCGGCGCCCATCTCCTTGAGCGTCGGCACGTCGTCGGGCGGGATGACGCCGCCGACGACGATGAGCACGTCGTCGGCCCCCAGCTCGGCCAGCGCGTCGCGCAGCGCCGGCACCAGCGTGAGGTGGCCGGCGGCGAGCGAGGAGACGCCGACGACGTGCACGTCCGCCTCGACCGCCTGCCGCGCGACCTCGTCGGGGGTCTGGAAGAGCGGGCCCACGTCGACGTCGAAGCCGAGGTCGGCGAAGGCGGTGGCGATGACCTTCTGGCCGCGGTCGTGCCCGTCCTGGCCCATCTTGGCCACGAGGATGCGCGGCCGGCGGCCCTCGGCCTCGGCGAACTCCTCGGCCATCCGGCGGGTCTCCTCCATCGGCCCGGATGCTCCTGCCTCGTCGCGGTAGACGCCGGAGATGGTGCGCACCTGCCCGGCGTGCCGGCCGTAGACCTCCTCGAGCGCGTCGGAGATCTCCCCGACGGTGGCCTTGGCCCGCGCGGCGTCGACGGCGAGCTTGAGCAGGTTGGCGTCGAGGTCGTTGCCGCGGCGGCCCTCGGCGGCGGCGCGGGCGGCGTCGGTCAGCCGGCCGAGCGCCTCGGTCACGGCCCGGCCGTCGCGGTCGGCGCGCAGCTTCTCCAGCTTGGCCTTCTGCTGGGCCAGCACGTCGGCGTTGTCGACCTTGAGCACCTCGATCGCCTCGTCGGCGTCGACCCGGTACTTGTTCACGCCGATCACCGGCTGGCGCCCGGAGTCGATGCGCGCCTGGGTGCGGGCCGCCGCCTCCTCGATGCGCAGCTTGGGGATGCCGTCGTCGATGGCCTGCGCCATGCCGCCGTGCTCGGCGACCTCCTCGATGTGCGCCCAGGCGCGGCGGGCGAGGTCGTAGGTGAGCTTCTCGACGTACGCCGAGCCACCCCACGGGTCGACCACCCGCGTGGTGCCCGACTCCTGCTGCAGCAGCAGCTGGGTGTTGCGGGCGATGCGGGCGGAGAAGTCGGTCGGCAGCGCGAGCGCCTCGTCGAGGGCGTTGGTGTGCAGCGACTGGGTGTGCCCCTGGGTGGCGGCCATGGCCTCCAGGCAGGTGCGGACGACGTTGTTGTAGACGTCCTGCGCGGTGAGCGACCAGCCCGAGGTCTGCGAGTGGGTGCGCAGCGACAGCGACTTCGGGTTCTGCGCCCCGGCCTCCTTCACCAGCTTCGCCCACAGCAGCCGCCCGGCCCGCAGCTTGGCGACCTCCATGAAGAAGTTCATGCCGATCGCCCAGAAGAAGGACAGCCGGGGCGCGAACGCGTCGACGTCCATCCCGGCGGCCTTGCCGGCCTTCAGGTACTCCACGCCGTCGGCCAGCGTGTAGGCCAGCTCCAGGTCGGCCGTCGCCCCGGCCTCCTGGATGTGGTAGCCCGAGATCGAGATCGAGTTGAACTTCGGCATCCGCTGCGAGGTGAACGCGAAGATGTCGCTGATGATCTGCATCGAGGGCTTGGGCGGGTAGATGTAGGTGTTCCGCACCATGAACTCTTTGAGGATGTCGTTCTGGATGGTGCCGGTCAGCTGACCCGGCTCCACCCCCTGCTCCTCGGCGGCCACGATGTAGAGCGCCAGCACCGGGAGCACGGCGCCGTTCATCGTCATCGACACGCTCATCCGGTCCAGCGGGATGCCGTCGAACAGCTGCCGCATGTCCAGGATCGAGTCGATCGCCACCCCCGCCATGCCGACGTCGCCGGGCACGCGGGGGTGGTCGGAGTCGTAGCCGCGGTGGGTGGGCAGGTCGAAGGCGATCGACAGGCCCTTCTGCCCGGCGGCGAGGTTCCGCCGGTAGAAGGCGTTGGACTCCGCGGCGGTGGAGAAGCCCGCGTACTGGCGGACCGTCCACGGCTGCGTCGTGTACATCGTCGGGTAGGGGCCGCGCAGGAACGGCGGCAGCCCCGGCAGGGTCTCCAGGAAGTCCAGGCCCTCGAGGTGCTCGTGCGTGTACAGCGGCGGGACGGAGATGCCCTCCGGGGTCTCCCAGGCCGCCTCCTCGAAGGCCTTGGCCCACTCAGCGGCCGAGGCCGCCGTCGAGGGGGTGCCCAGCTCGACGTCGCCGAAGTCGGGGATGCCGCTCATGCCCTCACTCCCAGCTGCTCGTGCACCGTGCGCAGCGCCGCGAGGGCGTCGCACCCGGCGAATACGTACCCGTCGACCCCGTCGACGGCGAGGTCGGGCTTGCCGGCCAGCCACACCTGCGTGGCGCCGGCCGCCTCCAGCTCCGCCGCCAGCGCGGCGGCGTGCTCGGCGTAGTCCTTGTCGGTGCCGCAGATGCAGGCCACGGTCGTGCCCGCGCCGGCCAGCCCGCCGGGGCCGTCCCCGGACGGGGTGGCCAGGCCACCGGCCTGGAACAGGTTGGCCGCGAAGGTCGCCCGCGCGGTGTGCCGGGCGATCGGGCCGAGCGTGGCGAGGTACACCGCCGGGCGGGTCCCCGTCGACTGCTCGGCGGCGTCGGCGGCGTCGCGCAGCGCCTCGAACTCCTGCGCGGCGCGCACCCGCGGCAGCCCGCCGGTGGCCGGGAGCACCTCGGCGGCCGGCTGCCGGGCGGGCAGCTTCTCGGTGAGGTGCGGGAACTCGCTGACGCCGGTGATCGCGTCGGCGCGGGTGGCCAGGCGCTGCGCCCGCGCGTCCCACGCCTGCGCGATCCGGTCGCGCACGAGGCCCGAGGCCAGCGCCGCGGAGAGCCCGCCGGCCCGCTCGATCTCGGTGAACCACTCCCACGCGGCGCGGGCGAGCTCGTCGGTCAGCGACTCGACGTACCAGGAGCCGCCCGCGGGGTCGAGCACGCGGCCCAGGTGCCCCTCCTCCACGAGGAGGTTCTGGGTGTTGCGCGCGATGCGGCGGGAGAACGCGTCGGGCAGGCCCAGCGCGGCGTCGAACGGCTGCACGGTCACCGCGTCGGCACCGCCCACACCGGCGGCGAAGCAGGCCACCGTGGTGCGCAGCATGTTGACCCACGGGTCCCGCTTCGTCGTCATCACCGACGAGGTGACGGCGTGCTGCCGCTGGGCCCGGGCCTCGGGCGAGGCCCCGCTGACCTCGCCGACGCGGTCCCACAGCCGGCGGGCGGCGCGCAGCGCGGCGATGGTCGTGAACTGGTCGGCCGAGGCGGCGTAGCGGAACTCCAGCTGGGCGGCCGCCTCGTCGAGGGTGAGCCCGCCGTCGGTCAGGGCCCGCAGGTAGGCCACGCCCGCGGCCAGCGAGCAGCCCAGCTCCTCGACCACCGAGGCGCCGGCGTCGTGGAAGACGGTGCCGTCGACGACGACGGAGCGCAGACCGGCGTGCGCGGCGGCGCGGCGGGCGAGGCCGGCGAGCCCGGAGAGGTCCTGACGCTCCCCCGAGGCCGCCTCGACGCCCAGCGGGTCGAGCCCGAGCGAGCCGCCGGAGGCCAGGTCGGTGCGCCCCTCGACCAGGTCGAGGAACGCCTCCGCGGCCGCCTGCCCGCCCTGCACCGCCACCGGCGCGAGGTCGAGGTAGACGTCGGTGAGCACCTCGCCCAGCGCATCGACGGGGACCGCCCCCTCGCCGAGGACCAGCCACAGCGAGGTGACACCGTTCTCCAGGTCGGCCGCGATCGCCTCCTTGGTGGTGGCGACGTCGGGGTGGGCGTGCCGCTGGCGGATGTCCCACCCGCCGGACGCGCCGCCCTCGGCGCCACCGGAGGCGGTCACCTCGGCCGAGCCGGCCGGCCCACCTGCGGGGCGGGCGCCGCGCACGAACGGCGGGAGGCCGGGCACGCCCGCGCCCGCGGGGAGGTCCCCGGCGTCCTCGGCGGTGTAGAGGGGCGCCACCGTCACGCCCGGCGCGACCGGCCGGCGCAGCGCGTCCTCGACCGGGTCGGGGAGCTCCTCGCGCCCGGCCTTGCGCAGCACCCCCGCGACCAGCTCGCGCCACTGGTCGCGGGTCACCGCGTCGAACTCGCCCGCGAGCACGAGGTCCTCGGGGACCGCGTGCTCGGCCGGCACCTCGGCGTCAGCTGCCGCCGGCCCCTGGCCGGTCGTCTCGTCGGTCGTGCTCATCCTGCGGTTCCCGCCTCTCGTCGAGGGCTCGTCGGGCAGAAGTGTCTCCGGGGGCCGGTCTCCGCGTGCGAGGGGGTGCACCTGCGCTGCCCGGGGACGGCTCGGCGTCGGCCTCGAGCGCGAGCAACGCGGCGCGGGCGAGCAGCCGCACGCCGACGCCGATGGCACGCTCGTCGACGTCGAACGTGCCGCGGTGCAGGTCCAGCGGCGCGCCGCCGCCGTGGGTGCCCAGGCGGGCCAGCGCGATCGGCATGACGTCGGCGAACCAGCCGAAGTCCTCCCCGCCCATGCTCTGCGGGGACAGCACCAGGTTCTCCGGCCCGACGGTGCCCAGCGCGGCCGTGCGCAGCAGCGCCACGGCGCGCGGGTCGTTGACCACCGGCGGCACCCCGCGGATGTAGTCGACGTCGACCTCGGCCCCGGTGGACGCGGCGACCCGCGTCACCAGCGAGCGCAGCAGCTCCTCGGCGCCCTTCCACGCCTCCCGGTCCAGCACCCGGACGGTGCCCCGCAGCGTCCCCCGCTGCGGGATGGCGTTGGCCGCGACGCCGGCGTTGACGGCCCCCCAGACGACCGACATGCCCGACCGCGGGTCGATCTGGCGGGAGAGCAGCCCCGGCACCTCGGTGATCAGCCGGCCGAGGGCGTCGACGAGGTCGACCGTGAGCTGCGGCCGGGCGGTGTGCCCGCCGGGCCCGGTGAGCGTCACGTCCATCCGGTCGCAGGCCGCGGTGATGGCGCCGGTCCGCAGCCCGACGCTCCCCGCCGGGATCGACGGGTCGCAGTGCAGCGCGAACGCCCGCGACGCCCCGTCGAGCACGCCGGAGGCGACCACCTCGGTGGCCCCGCCCGGCACCGTCTCCTCCGCGGGCTGGAAGACGCAGCGCACCGTCCCGGGCAACCCGTCGAGGGAGGCGAGCGCGACGGCGACGCCGAGCACCACCGTCGTGTGCACGTCGTGGCCGCAGGCGTGGGCCAGGCCCTCGCGGGTGGAGGCGTACGGCACGTCCTTGAGGTCCTTCAGGGGCAGCGCGTCGATGTCCGCGCGCAGCACGACCACCGGCCCTCCGCCGGTCCCGACGTCGACGGTCAGGCCGGTGCCGGTGGGCAGCCGGCGCGGGGCCAGCCCGTGGTGGCGCAGCCGCTCCTCGAGGAAGGAGGTCGTCTCGAACTCCGCGTAGCCGAGCTCGGGGTGGGCGTGCAGGTGCCGGCGGGTGGCCGACAGCGCGGGCCCGTTCGCGGTGACCCACTCGTCGACCGCCGATGCCAGCTTCTCGACGACCGGGGTCATGCCGCGTGACCGCCCGCGCACTCGGCCGGGCCGGGGACCGGGCCGTCGGGCCGGCCCGCCGGGCCGGAGGTGGGCAGGCCGTCGCGCAGCTCGGCCAGCAGGCCGTCCACGACCGGCGCCAGGCCGCCGTCGTGCGCCAGGGCCACCGCCCGCTGCCGCTCGTAGGAGGCGCCGACCTCGAGGATGCGCAGCACGTCGGAGAGCTCGGCCTGGCAGTCCAGCCGCTTGGCCGTCGGCATCAGCTCCTCGACCAGCTCGGTGATCGCCTCCCGCACCGGCCGGACGGCGTAGTGCTCGTCGACGATGATCTCGGCGTCCAGGCCGTAGCGGGACGCCCGCCACTTGTTCTCCCGCACGACCCACTCCTCGGGGCGGGGCAGCGTGTAACCGCGGTCGAGCTGGGTGTCGAACTGCTCGACCAGGCACTGGGCCAGCGCCGCGACGGCGCCCACCTCGTCGAGGGTCGGCAGCCCGTCGCAGATGCGCAGCTCGACGGTGCCGAAGTCGGGATGCGGGCGGATGTCCCACCACACCTCGCGGACGCTCTCGATGCTCCCGGTGGAGATCAGCGTCTCCATGTACTCCTCGAACTCGTGCCAGTCGTCGAGCCGGAAGGGCAGCCCCGCGGTCGGCATCCCCTCGAAGATCTTGGTGCGGGCCGAGGCCAGCCCGGTGTCGCAGCCGACCCAGAACGGGGACGACGAGGAGAGCGCCAGCAGGTGCGGCACGTACTGGCACAGCGCGTTGACGATCGGGATGACCTTCTCCGGCGCGCGGACGCCCACGTGCACGTGCACCCCGAAGATCTGCAGGCGGCGGGCCAGCCACTGCATGCGCTCGACCAGCTCCTGGTAGCGCTCCTTGGGCGAGATCTCCTGCGTCTGCCAGTCGGTGAACGGGTGCGTGCCCGCGCACAGCAGGCCGAGGCCCCGCCGGTCGGCCTGGGCGACGACCTCGGCGAGGGTGCCCGCGAGGTCGGCCTTCGCCTCGCGCACCGTGGTGCAGACACCGGTGATGATCTCCACCGTCGACTGCAGCAGCTCGTGCTTGGCCTTCGGGTGCTCCTCGGCCCCCTCGGGGCGGATCGCCTCGAGGATCTCGACCGCGCCCGGGGCGAGCTCGCGGGTCTCCCGGTCGACGAGCTGCAGCTCCCACTCCACGCCGAGGCTGGCGCGGCCGGAACTACGGAAAGGGATCTCCACTCCGGCAGTCTAGGGACGACCACGCGCCCCCACCCGGTGACGGCGTGCGCTCACCCGTCCGGCGCATCCCCGGCCAGCCGGGCGTGCAGCACCACGTCGGACGGCCGCCCGCGGTGCAGGAACCGCTGCCGGACGGTGCCCTCCGCGACGAACCCGGCCCGCTCGGCGACGCGGCGGGACGCCGTGTTGGCGGGGTCGACGAGCAGCTCCACCCGGTGCAGGCCGACCACGTCGAGCGACCAGTCCGCCAGCAGCCGCAGCGCCTCGGCGGTGAGCCCCTGCCCGCGCTGCCCGGGGACGGTCCAGTAGCCGAGCTCGCCGACGCCGTCCACCGGCGGGAAGAGCCCCGTGCTGCCGACCAGGGCGTCGTCGCCGGGGCGGACGACGGCGAACAGCGCGCCGCCCTCGGCCCAGGTCCGCGGTGCGATGCCGGTGACGAACTCCTCGGCGTCCGCCGGACCGTAGGGCACCGGCACCTGCGTCCACCGCTGGATCTCCGGGTCCTGGCAGGCCGCCAGCACCGCCGGGGCGTCCTGCGTCCGCCAGGGGCGCAACCGGACCCGCCGGCCGTCCAGCACGGGCTGCTCGGCCGGCCTCGTCGTCGCCACGGCACCGATCCTGGCCGACGGCGGGCTGCGGCGGCGGTGCACCCCTTCCCGGCGGCTGCGTTAGCGTCCCTGCGTGAGCGAGCTCCCCGGGACCGACCCCACCGCCCTGGCCGCGCAGGCGGCCGACGCCCTGACCACCGCGCTCGGCGGCCCCCACGACGTCGCCGTCGTCATGGGTTCCGGCTGGGCGCCCGCGGCCGACGCGTTCGGCGAGGCCGTGGGGTCGGTGGCGATCGGCGACCTGCCCGGCTTCGCCGCGCCCACCGTCGTCGGGCACGGCGGTGAGATCCGCTCGGTGCTGGTCGGCGGGCGCAAGGTGCTGCTCTTCCTCGGCCGCACCCACTACTACGAGGGCCGCGGCGTGGAGCCCGTCGTCCACGGCATCCGGACGGCGGTCGCCGCGGGCGTGCGCACCGTCGTGCTGACCAACGCCGCCGGCGGGCTGGCCCCCGACCACCGGGTGGGCCAGGCCGTGGTCATCTCCGACCACCTGAACCTGACCGCGCGCTCCCCGTTGGTGGGCGCGAACTTCGTCGACCTCACCGACCTCTACTCCTCGCGGCTGCGCGCGATCGCGCGGGAGCTCGACCCGTCGCTGGCCGAGGGCGTCTACGCGCAGCTCCCCGGCCCGCACTTCGAGACGCCGGCGGAGATCCGCATGCTGCGCACGCTCGGCGCGGACCTGGTCGGCATGTCCACCGCGCTCGAGGCGATCGCCGCCCGCGCCGCCGGCGCCGAGGTGTTCGGCCTCTCGATGGTCACCAACGCCGCGGCCGGGATCACCGGGGAGGCACTGGACCACCAGGAGGTGCTGGCGGCGGGCAAGGAGGCCGCCGGGCGGCTGGGCACCCTCCTGGTGCAGCTGATCGAGCGGCTCCCGTGACCGGGCCGGTCCTGGTCACCGGCGCGGCCGGGCGGATCGGCACGGTCCTGCGCGGCGGGCTGCCGGAGCGCGGCTGGGCGGTGCGCAGCCTGGACGTCGTCGCGGTGCCCGAGCCCCGGACCGGCGAGGAGCACCTCGTCGCCGACGTCACCGACCTGGCCGCGATGACCGACGCCGCCCGCGGCGCGTCCGCCGTCGTCCACCTCGCCGGCATCTCCGGGGAGTCGACGTGGGCGGCCATCTCGCACGCCAACATCGAGGGCACCTACTGCGCGCTGGAGGCCGCCCGGCGGGCCGGCGTCGGGCGCGTGGTGCTGGCCAGCAGCAACCACGCCTCGGGGTACACCGAGCGTCCGGCCGACGGCCTGCTCCGCGAGGCCGACGCGCCGCCGCGTCCGGACACCTACTACGGGGTCTCCAAGGTCGCGATGGAGGCGCTGGGCTCGCTGTACGCCGACCGCTACGGCCTGGACGTCGTCTGCCTGCGCATCGGCAGCGCCTTCGCGGAGCCGACCACCACCCGCCAGCTCTCCACCTGGCTCTCCCCCGCCGACACCGTCGCGCTGGTCGACGCCGCGCTGCGGGCGCCGTCGCCGGGCTTCCGCGTGGTGTGGGGGGTGTCGGACAACACCCGCCGCTGGTGGGACCTCTCCGCCGCCGAGGCGCTGGGCTACCGCTCCACCGACGACGCCGAGGGCCACGCCGCCGCGCTGGTCGCCGCCCACGGGGAGCCCGACCTCGCCGACCCGGTGCACCGCCGCGTCGGGGGCGAGTACACGACCGCCGACTTCGACGCGGAGAACTTCACGGCATGACGCAGGACCTGCTCGACACCGCCCGCGCCTGGGCCGCCGCGGACCCCCACGACGGCGACCGCGCGGAGGTCCTGGCGCTGGTGGAGGCCGGGGACACCGCGGAGCTCGCCCGCCGGTTCGCCGGCCCGCTGACCTTCGGGACGGCGGGGCTGCGCGGGCCCCTGCGGGCCGGGCCGGCCGGCATGAACGCGGCCGTGGTGCTGCGCGCCGCGGCCGGGGTGGGCCGGTACCTGCTGGACACCGGGCCCGGCGGCGGGACGGTCGTGATCGGGTTCGACGCCCGGCGCCGGTCGGACGAGTTCGCCGACCTCTCCGCCCGGGTCTTCTCGGCGCTGGGCTTCCGGGTGCGGCTGATGCCGCGCCCGCTGCCCACCCCGGTGCTGGCCTTCGCCGTCCGGCACCTGGGCGCGGTGGCCGGCGTGATGGTCACCGCCAGCCACAACCCGCCCGAGGACAACGGCTACAAGCTCTACCTCGAGGGCGGTGCCCAGCTCGTGCCACCGGCCGACCGGGAGATCGAGGCCGCGATCGCTGCCGTCGGCCCGGCGCGGGAGATCCCGCTGGCCGGCGGGCACGAGGTGCTGGGCGACGACGTCGTCACCGGGTACGTGGCCGCGGTCGTGCGGGCGCTGGACCCCGAGCGCGTCCCGGCCGCCGACCGGGCGGCGCTGCGGGTGGCCTACACCGCGATGCACGGGGTGGGGGCGTCGACGACCCGGCTGGTGTTCGCCGCGGCGGGGTTCGCGGAGCCGGCCGGCGTGGCCGAGCAGGACAGCCCCGACCCCGCGTTCCCGACGGTCACCTTCCCGAACCCGGAGGAGCCGGGGGCGGTGGACCTGCTCACCGCGCTGGCCGGGCGTTCGGGCGCCGACGTCGCGATCGCGCAGGACCCCGACGCCGACCGCTGCTCGGTGGTGGTGGGCGGGCGCCAGCTCACCGGTGACGAGGTGGGGGCGCTGCTCGCCGATTGGCTGCTGCGCCGCGGCGTGCGCGGGACGTTCGCGTCGTCGCTGGTCAGCGGCTCGCTGATGCACGTCGTCGCCGAGGCGCACGGGGTGCCGTCGGAGGAGACGCCGACCGGCTTCAAGTGGATCATGCGGGCCGGGTCGGACGCCGCGCCCCTGGTGTACGGCTACGAGGAGGCGCTGGGCTACTCCGTGGCGCCCTCGGTGGTGCGGGACAAGGACGGCATCTCCGCGGCGCTCGCCGTCGCGCTGCTCGCCGCGGAGCTCCGGGCCGACGGCCGGACGCTGCTGGACCGGCTCGACGAGCTGGCCCGGGAGCACGGGCTGTTCGCCACCGGCCAGCTCTCGGTGCGGGTCGAGGACCTCTCGCTCATCTCGGACGCGATGGCCCGGCTGCGCGCGGCGCCGCCGGCCACCCTGCTCGGCCGGCCGGTGGAGTCCGCCGACCTCGCGCTCGGGACGCCGCCGGTGGACGCCGTGCGGCTCCTCGGCGACGGCGTGCGCGTGATCGTCCGGCCCAGCGGCACCGAGCCCAAGCTCAAGGCCTACCTGGAGACGGTGGTCCCGGTGCACGACGACGCCGGGCTGATCGCCGCCCGCGGCCGCGGCGCCGACGAGCTGGACCAGCTGCGCGCGGAGATGTCGGCGGCCCTGGGGCTCTAGCGTCTCCTCGTCGTCCTCGCCCTCGTGGCGGTGCCGGTGGTCGCCGACGGCGGAAGGAGGCGGCCGGCTGCCTCCTCGTGGAGCGGCCTGCGCCCGACCCCGGCGGGACCTCCTGCGGATCACGGGCGGCCGGCCGCCTATCGCCGGACCGATGGTTGTCCTGCCCGTCGGATCCGACCGGTCGGTGGATCTCGCACAGGTCGGATTGCGGACGTTCCCCCGCACGGGCGGCGCCCGGTGAGGAGCACGACCGCCGGGCGTCCGAACGCGTCCGCGACCATGCCTCTCACTGCGCACCTGCGGGAGCTGCGCCGTCGGGTGGCGTGGTCACTGGTGGCCGTGGCCGTCGCGTCGGCGGCGGCGTTCTGGTGGTATGAGCACGGGCTGGGCGAGCTGATCCGCGCCCCGTACTGCTCCCTGCCGCCGGACCTGCGGTACACGGATGCGTCGGGAGGGTGCGGTCTGCTGGTGACCGACGTCTTCGGCGGTGCGCTCGTCCGCCTCAAGGTCAGCCTCGTCGCCGGGGTGGTCCTCTCCGGACCGGTGTGGCTGGGCCAGCTGTGGGGCTTCCTCGCCCCCGGCCTGCGCCGTCACGAGCGGCGCTGGACGGCGGGCTTCGTGCTGGCGGCGTCCACGCTCCTGGCGGCCGGCACCACGCTCGCCTACCTGGTGCTCGAGACGGGGTTGCGGTTCCTGCTGACCCTGGCCGGCGCCGACGTCGTCGTCGCCCTGACCGCGCAGGACTACCTGCGTTACGTCACCACCCTGCTGCTGGCCTTCTCGATGGCCCTGCAGCTCCCCCTGCTCGCGGTGTGCCTGAACCTGGTGGGCGCGCTGTCCCACCGGGCGATGGCGGGCGCACGGCACTGGATCTTCTTCCTCTCCCTCGTGTTCGCGGCGCTGGCCACGCCGCCGGACCCGATGACGATGGTGGTGCTCGCCCTGCCCATGTGCGTGCTGTTCGAGGGGGCGATCCAGTTCGCGCGGATCGTGGACCGGCGGCGCGCCAGACGCGCGGCAGCGGCCCCCCTCGACGAACCGTCGGAGCCGGCCCGGCCCTGAGCCGGACGCCGGGGACGTGGACGCCCTCGGCCCCGGGCACCGCTCAGTTCCCGCTCCGAGCGCGGTCTCCCCTCGTGCCAGGAACATCTCCGAGCGGAGGAAGCATGCGGAAGATCGTCGTCCACCTGTCGGTGTCCCTCGACGGGTTCTTCGAGGGCCCCGACCACGACATCAGCTGGCACCTCGTCGACGAGGAGCTGCACAGCTACATGAACACCCAGCTGGCGGCGGCGAGCGCCTTCCTCGAGGGCCGGGTCACCCAGGAGCTGATGGCCGCGTACTGGCCGACGGCCGACGAGGACCCGGCCGCCTCCGCCCCGGAGAAGGAGTTCGCCGGCATCTGGCGGGCCATGCCGAAGATCGTGTTCTCCCGCACCCGCGACGAGGTGCCGTGGGCCACCGAGGTGCGGCACGAGGTCGACCCGGACGGGATCCGGGCGCTGAAGCAGCTCCCCGGCGGTGACATGGTGCTCGGCGGCCCGGACCTGACCGCGACCTTCCGCCGGCTGGACCTCGTCGACGAGTACCGGCTCTACGTGGCGCCCGTCCTGCTCGGCCGCGGCCGACGGCTCTTCGGCGACGCGGACGACCTGACCCGGCTGGAGCTGCTGGAGACCCACCGGTTCGGAAACGGGACCGTCATGCTCCGCCACGGGGTGCTCCGGCCGCACTCCTGACACGGCTGTCACGGCTGTCGCCGTACCGGTCCGTACCATGAGGCCGGTCGTCCGGGATCGCGGCGACGCCGGTCCTGACCGGCCACCGGCAGGATCGAGCCGGCCCTGTTGCACCCACCGATGCCGTCCACCCCGGGGATCTGACGCACCGCATGTCCGCACCGAGCATCGCGCCCGCCCGGGTCGGGACGTCCGCGGAGCCACGCCGGTACCGGACCGAGATCGACGGCCTCCGCGCCCTGGCGGTCTCGCTCGTGGTCGGCTACCACGTCTTCAGCGGTCGGGTGTCCGGCGGCGTCGACGTCTTCCTCGTCCTCACCGGGTTCTTCCTCGTGCACACCCTGACCAGCCAGCTCGGGCGGTCCGGGACCGTGCGCCCGTTGCGGGCGGTGAGCCGCACCCTCGGGCGGCTGGTCCCCCCGGCGGCGCTCGTGCTCGCCGGGACGGTCCTGGCCAGCGCCGTGGTCATCCCCAGTGACCGGTGGCGGGAGGTCGCCGACCACCTCCTCGCGGCCGCGACGTTCACCGAGAACCGCCGCCTGGTCGCCGAGGCCGTCGACTACTCGGCCAGCAACGTGCTGGCCAGCCCGATGCAGCAGTTCTGGTCCCTCTCCATCCAGGTCCAGGTGCTGGTCGCGGTCCCGTTCCTCGTGGCGGGAGCGGTGCTGGTCCTGCGGAGGACGCCGTGGTCGCGGTACGGCCGCGGCATCGCCGTCGCCGCCGTCGTCGTGGCCACCGGCGCGTCTCTCGCGTACTCGGTGATCGCGACGGCGGCGAACCAGCAGGCCGCGTACTTCTCCACCCTGCCGCGCCTGTGGGAGCTCGGGGTGGGGGCGCTGGTGGCACTGCTGCTCGCCCGGTGGCGCCCGCACCGGCACGTCGCGACCGCGCTCGGCTGGGGTGGCGTCGCGGCACTCGTGGCGTGCGGCGCGGTCCTCGACGGGGCGCACGAGTTCCCCGGGTGGCAGGCCGCGTGGCCCGTGGTGTCCGCCGTCGCGGTCATCGTCGCCGCCGATGCCGCCGGGAGGGCGGGCGCCCACCGGGTCCTGTCCTCGTCCGTGGCGCGCTGGCTGGGCTCCCGGTCCTATGCGCTGTACCTGTGGCACTGGCCGATCCTGGTGCTCCACCTCGTGGAGAGCGGGCGCGAGACCCCGTCCGCCAAGGGCGCCGCAGCGGTGATCGCGCTGTCGCTCCTCCTCACCGAGGCGACGTACCGCCTGGTAGAGCGACCGGCGGGGGCGCGGCTCCGGACCTGGCGGCCCACGACGGCGGTGGTCGCGGTCGCGGCGCTGACCGCCCCCCTCCTGCTCGTCGGCGCGGGCACCATCGCCTGGGTGGACCGGGAGGCCGCCCGCGTCGCAGCCCTGGTGGACGACCCGGCGTACCCGGGGGCCGCGGCGCTGGGCAGCAGGTTCTGGGAGACCGGGCCGGCCGGGGGCGCCGACCCGCTGCCGCCGATGACCCTCATCCGCGACGACTGGCCCAGCGCACCGGCCCACGCCTCCTGCACCGAGGACGTCTTCGAGAGCGATCCCGGTGCCACCGAGGTGGGCATGTGCGTGATCGGGGACGACGACGCGGCGCGCCGGGTGGTCGCCGTGGGTGACTCGCACGTCCTGCACTGGCTCCCCCCGCTGAGCGACATCGCCGAGGACCGGGGGTGGCAGGTCGTCTCGATCTTCCGTGGCGGCTGCAACCTGTCGACCGAGTCGGAGTTCATCCAGGAGGGCTGGCCGGAGTTCGAGGCGTGCGCCGCGTGGCGATCCCGGCTCACCGACCAGATCCTCGCGCTGGAGCCGGACCTGGTCCTCGCCCTCGGCACCCGCACGGTCGCGGGCGAGGACGAGGAGTGGCTGCCCCCGGGCCACGTGGCCGCGTGGCAGCGGCTGACGGACGAGGGGATCCGGGTGGTCGGTCTGCGCGACAACCCGCGGCACACCGTGGACGTCCCCGACTGCATGGCCGAGTGGGGCGACACATCGGCCCGCTGCCAGGCGCCGAGGTCATCCGTCTACCAGGACGACCTGCTCGAGTCGCCGCCGGTCGAGCTACCCGAGGGCGTCAGCCTGCTCGACACCAGCCGCTACTTCTGCGTCGACGACGTGTGCCCTGCCCTCATCGGCAACGTGCGGGTGTACATGGACGCAGGCCACGTCACGGCGACCTACATGCGCACCGTCAGACCCCTGTTCGAGGCCGACCTCCTGGCGCACGTCGGCTGGTGACCGGCGGGCCGGGTCGTCCCGTGGCGGCCGGCCCGCCGGGCTGCGGTCAGGCCGCGACGGGCTCCCGGCGACCGGAGTCCAGCGCACGGGCGGCTGTCGCCAGCACGGCGACGACGTCGCGGCCGAAGCCCACGTCGCAGGGGTGGGTGCCCCCGGCGACGGCGGCGGCGGTCAGCTCGTCGACGGCGACGGTGAACGCCTCCACCGGGGCCTCGACGTCGGGCAGCAGGACCAGCCGGCCGGCGTCGCCGTGCACGTAGAACTCGATCCCGGCCGACATCGGCGCCACCGTGTGCGACAGCGTCACCGTCGAGGCCGTCCCCGACTCGTGGGTGAGCACCAGGTGGACGGTGTCGAGCAGCCCGGCGCCGGCCTGCACGGCGACGACCGGGCCGAGCGCGGGCACCAGCACCGACAGGGCGTGCGGGCCGATGTCCCACAGCGCCCCGTGCTCCTGGCGCCAGGGCGAGGCGGCGAACGGGGTGCCGGCGAGCGAGGAGAGCCAGGAGCCCGCTCCCCCGGCGAGACGGGTGCGCGCGGCCTGGGTGAGCCAGGTGGAGGTCGCCGTCTGGAAGCGGAAGGTGAAGAAGACGACGGAGGCGACGCCGGCCGCCCGCACCGCGTCGACCACCCGGTCGGCCGCGGCGACGTCGAGCGCGATCGGCTTCTCGAGGAGCAGGTGCCTGCCCGCCTCCGCGGCGCGGACCGCGAGCGGCGCCTGCACGTGCGGCGGCAGCGCGACGGCGACGGCGTCGACGTCGGCCAGCAGCGCGTCGACGTCGCCGTACCCGGGGACCTCGAACTCGGCCGCCAGCGCGTCGGCGCGCCCGGCGTCACGCCCCCACACCCCGACCAGCTCCGCCGTCGGGTGGGCGGCCAGAGCCGTGGCGTGCACCGCCCTGGCCCAGTGACCGGTGCCGAGGACCCCGAAGCGCACGGTCAGACCGAGCCGAACTGGCGGTCGCCGGCGTCGCCGAGGCCCGGGACGATGTACGCCTTGTCGTTGAGCCCCTCGTCGACGCTGGCGGTGAAGACCCGCAGCGGCAGGCCGCTCTCCTCGAGCCGGCGGAGGCCGTCGGGCGCGGCGAGGGCGCAGAGCACGGTGATCGACGTCGTGCCGCGGGCGGTGAGCAGCTCGCAGCAGTGCACCAGCGAGCCGCCGGTGGCGAGCATCGGGTCGAGCACGAAGACGTCGCGGCCGACGAGGGTCTCGGGCAGCGAGGCCATGTAGGCCTCGGGCTGGAAGGTCTCCTCGTTGCGGGCGAGCCCGACGAAGCCCATCTGCGACTCCGGCAGCATCCCGTGCGCGGTGTCGGCCATGCCCAGGCCCGCCCGAAGCACGGGGACGATCAGCGGCGGGGCGGCCAGCCGGTACCCGGTGGTCGTGGTGACCGGGGTGGTGATCGGCTCCTCGGCGATGGCGAGGTCACGGGTGGCCTCGTAGACCAGCATCTGCGTCAGCTCGCGCAGGGCGGCGCGGAACATGGCGTTGTCCGTGCGCTCGTCGCGCATCCGGGACAGACGGGCACGGGCCAGCGGGTGGTCGACGACGGTGAGCTGCACGCCGGACACCGTATCGGCCGGGGCGGCCGGGGCTGGGTGGCGTCCTCGCAGCCGGCGCATCCTGACGGCGTGCCTCGGCCCCGGTCGGAGAGCGGTCAGGTGCAGGTCGAGCGAACGTGACCGGTCAGCCGGCTCGGGAGTTGGCCGGGTCTGCGGTGAGGCGGGGGAGGATGAGGATCTCGGTGCCGTCGGGCCGGTAGGTGTGCCATCGGCCGTCGGCGTCGCGGACGATGGTGAACCCGTGGTGCACCTTCGTGTGGTGCCGCTCGCACAGCAGCCCTGAGTTCTCCAGCGAGGTCTCCCCGCCGTCGGCC